>DTSE01000030.1:0-4181 GCA_012965515.1 Candidatus Melainabacteria bacterium
GAAACCAGGATGATTTCTCGCACTCCGGTGTTCACTAAAACGCGTGCTGCTTTGACCAAAGATTCGATAGAACGTGAACGGAAATCTCCACGCAACATCGGAATGATGCAGAAGGTGCAGCGATGATCGCAGCCTTCGGCAATTTTCAAATAAGCGGAAGCGCCTACGCCAGTCATCATGCGAGGCAGAACTTCGTCGTTGTAATCATTGGGTACGTCGCTTACTTCGACTACGCGCAATGAAGAATCGCTAGACACTGCCTGATAGACTTCGACGATTTTGGCGATGTCGCCTGTTCCAACAACAGCACGCGCCTCCGGGATCTCGGCCAATAGCTCTTCTTTGAAGTGCTGGGCCATGCAGCCGGCTACGATCAGTTGTTTGCCTTGATCTGCCAGCTCTACAAGAGTGCGCACTGATTCCTGGCGGGCGTCGCCAATGAATGAGCAAGTGTTGACCAAGCACATCTCCGCTTCTTCATTGTCGAAGGTGACCTCTACGCCTGCCTGATTGAGCAGACCAAGCATGACTTCGGTGTCGGTTTGATTCTTGGGGCATCCAAGGGATACCACGCCGAGGCGGGGTTTGCGCATGTTGAACTCTCCAGTCGGCGGTTAGAAGATGACCGCTATATGTCCTGCAGCGTTGGACCTGCTGCACTAGCAGATCTGCAGCAATTAGAACTGCCGCTTCGTAAGAGACGTTAACGCGCTCTAAGAGTGCATCCGCTCAAACTAGTCGGTATCCAAGCGACCATCAGTATAACTGGAACCACTGCGTCTAAGCGACTCGCCGGGGATATAAGAATCGCCGCCGACCGGTGCAAGACGCCGTCTGGGCGCACTCGCGCCGCCATCGCCCGCTGGACGACGCGTTACCTTCTTTACAATTGGTTTGACCACAGCCGTGCCGGCTGCCGGAGTCGTGGCTGTTGTGTCGGCTGGTGTTGCTCCACCGGCTGTTTTGGCCATGAACGTTTTTTCAGTAATCTTGCCGGGCAATCCGAATGTCGAGGACTTGCCGTTTTGCTCGACGGAGAGGCTGCCGCCGTTGCCGGCTCTTACTCGCAGACCCTGCGCGTCCTGGAAGTCTCTTCTGTCTCCGGCTTCTAGATAGCCCGTGAAGAGAGAATCGCCGGAGGCAATGGATTTGACTTCCACCCAGACGTGCTGGCTAGCGGAGAGAGAAATGCGGCTGTCTGTCGGCTCTGTGTCACCCGGAGTGGTTGCAGCCGTCTTGTCTGAAGCAAGCGGCGGGGCTCCGGATGGAGAGACGCTCGAGAAACGATTAGGCAAATCTCTGGGCTGGAGGATATTTGTTGAATCTTGCTGAGACTGGTTGTTGGAATTCCACCAGAAAAGGAATGTGATGAGACCGAGAATGACGATGATCCAGAACACCGAAACACCCATGGTTCTGAGAATTCCTGGTCCACCACCTTGTTCTATCTTGACGGTGCGAACGTGAGGCGGTGCCATCATCACGGGCTGCATCGGTCTGTCCAAGACAGCGCCTTTCTTGCGCCCATTGCCGTTTCCTTCAGTCTGGCTGCGATATTCCTCAACCAGAGATTGTGGATTCAGACCAACGCACTCGGCATAGCGGCGAATGAAACCTGACACATAAACTGGCTCAGGCAGATCTTCTGCCGCGCCCTTGTCGATTGACTGCAAATGATTGACCGGGATTTTGGTGCGCTGATATATATCCGATAGTGACAGTCCCTGCCCTTCTCTTGCTGATTTCAGCTTCTGACCAATAGACTCAAGCACCATATCCGTAGCCGTACTCACTTAATTGCTTTCCTAAAACTCGCTTGCATGGCAAGCTATTTACTAACTTTGAGAAGAGATACCTCTGAAGCCATCAATTGCCGCCACTGACCCGGCTCCTTCAGGTTCAATTGTAACGCACCAATCCGCTCTCTGACCAATCGAAGCACGTTATAACCTACCTTCGCGCACATCCGCCGAATCTGACGATTGCGACCTTCTGAGATGACGATGACGAAGGTGGACAAGTTTCCGGAGCGCTTGAGTGAATGCACGTGTGCCCTTTGTGTTATTCCTTCTGACAACCGGACGCCTTCGCTCAATGTTTTGAGCGCGTTCTGGTCGATGTGTCCATCCACGGTCACTCGATATGTTTTGTCAATGTGATGGGATGGATGAGTCAGGGTCTGGGCTAGAGCCCCATCGTTAGTGAGGATAATCATGCCTTCCGAGTCTCTGTCGAGGCGGCCGACCGGCTTCAGGTGCTGGAGATCGGGCGGCAGGAGGTCCAAAACCGTTCGCCTGCCTTTCTCATCGTCACATGTGGTGACGACGCCTTTCGGCTTGTAGAGGACGACGTAGTCGTAGGCTTTCTTATATAAAGGTTTGCCGTCAACCTGAATTCTGTCTTTTGCCAGGTCTACTTGCATCGACAAATCGTCGACAATAACTCCGTTCACCTTCACACGCCTGGCTTTTACGAGTTCATCCGCATCGCGGCGCGAGCAAATGCCCGTAGCTGCAATGGCCCGATTCAAACGCAGTTTTTCAGGCTCTTTGGCGGCCATACGTTGGTATTAGATATGGTGGCGCATGCTGCTATGCACGATCGCAAGGCATGCTCGAAAGGCTTACTAGCCCGAGGTGGCCGACTCGACGTCGTCAACCAGTGATTGCGTGCTGTGACCGGCCATCTCCTGAATTTTGTTGGAGATTTGCGACTTTTTGTCGTTGAACTGGTCTTTGGCGGTGCGCAAAACTTCCTCGCCTCTGTGTTGAAAGTCGTTCAACGCGTGTTCCGCCTTGCCGCGGAAATCCGTCAGCTGGTCGCTGGCATTCTTGTAGAGGTCTTCGCCTCCATCGGCAATCTGTCTTCTCAGATCGGCGCCGGACTTGGGCGCTGCCAGCATTCCAAATAGGAAGCCCATAATTCCGCCAACTAAAAGTCCTTCAAAAAATCTACCGCTTGAGTCCGACATTTTCTTCACCTCGGTCCATCGTTAAATGGTTAACTGTCTTTTGTCTTTACTGGATTTGTCCCTAGTATTTTCTGTGCCCCGTCCATGGGCGCTCGTCTCATCATGTGAACCTTCTTTGTTCCCCTGTGAGCTCAAGTAGGCCTTGAAACCCGCCAGGAGTCCGGTTCCCCACACATTTGATTCTTTTTTAGCCGAATCGGTGACTTTGGTAAGGTTGCCCGTCACGTCTTCGACTTTTGTACCCACGTCGGTGATACTTTGCTGCGCTACCGACTGAATTTTTATCACTCCGCCCGCTAACTTGCTGACTTCACGTAAAGTCGGCGCCAGCTCGGTTTCCAAGGTCGTCGCCAACTTCTCGTAAGCGGTGAGAGTGCGGTTGACTTGCGGCACCAGCTGCCCGCAAGCAACAACGACTCCGACAAGTCCCACGCTCAAAAGTGCCAGAGCGCCGACAACAAGAAAATCCAGTGTATGTGTCAATTCCAAAGTGTAAGCCTCATTTTCCAGGTCAATACCAGGTTTATGGTCGGCAGGCTAATTCGGCTTACCGGTGCTGAAACGGCAGAACGGTCGAACCGCCCATTTCAAGCTCTTCGCGCTTTTTAGCGGCGGCGAGCTTTCCGGCTGCCACTGCTCGTTTTAAACGCAAAGTTTGATCTTCAATCAGAACCTGGCAGTAATTGAGCGCTGAGGCATAGAGATCGATGGAATCGTCCACCAACTCACTGGCCTTTTCAGGCAGATGGTTAGCCGTCTCCTTGATAACGCCTCTTACTTCGCTTCCTGATTTTGGTGCCACTAGAAGTGCGACGGTAACTCCGCCTGCCGCTCCCAGAAGAAGACCCAAAAACCAGGCTGCAAAGCCTGAGTCAGACGATCTTTCATCGTTGGCATTTTTGCTCATCGACTGCAAAACTCCTTACTAGAACGCCTGCTTCTCGGCCATTTTGCTTGCTGCATGCCCTCTCACGCGGATTGGCGTAATTGGGTATGGGAGCCGGTTGGCAAGCTCATTTCGATTGCCTAAAACCTTTTGACAATCACTGTGGAGTATACCATTCAAAAGGCTGAAAATAGTCAAGATACGGGACGAACTGCCGATCGCGCCGAGGCGCGGCTGCCAGGGACCGAGCCGGTTAAGCAACTCCGCAAGCCCTATCGGTGAGCATCTACGCTCACAACAAAGATTTACAGGCGCGCGTCACAT
>DTSE01000030.1:4203-5752 GCA_012965515.1 Candidatus Melainabacteria bacterium
CCGGCAGCCAGTCTAAATGTGCTCGTCAATAGCCAGCTAGTCTGCGCTGGCGGGCTCTTTTTCCGCTGTTGAGAAACGCGCTGCGATGATGTCACAGAGGTGCTCGGCAATCGCACGTTTTGGCATGCGTGGCAGATTCTCCCTGCTTCCGTCGGCTGAAAGGATAATGACAGCATTATCATCGCTTCCGAAGCCGATATCGGGGACGGTAATGTCGTTGCCGACGATTACATCGAGATTTTTGCGTTTCAGCTTCTGGGAGGCATTACTCAGAAGTTCTTCTGATTCAGCCGCAAAGCCGATAATGAATTGCTCGTCTGTTTTCACACGACCGAGCAAGTCGAGAATATCCGGATTTTTTGTAAGTTCCAGAGAGAAATCTTCTTTGACCGATTTCTTTATCTTTTGATTCGAAAAACCCAGCGGTCTGAAATCCGCCACTGCTGCCGTCATTACGAGGGCGTCACAGCCGTCGAATTCGGCTTCCACTGTCTCTTGCATTTCCAGTGCTGTTTCAACCAATAGCACCGAATAGGCACGATCAACTTCGACGGTCGAAACAAGAGTTACTTCAGCACCGCGCGCATAGGCTGCATCCGCCATAGCGATGCCCATTTTGCCAGATGACCTATTGCCGATGAAACGTACCGGATCGATCGGTTCTCTAGTGCCGCCGGCGGTGACTATGACCCGTCGGCCCGCCAGTGTGCGGTGCTCGAGAAGGCAGGCTGCAGCAGCTGCGACGATGGTTTCGACAGAAGCCATTTTGCCAGTGCCGAAATCGCCGCAAGCCAATTCGCCGTAATCGGCGGCAATCAGGTCGTAGCGGTAATGGTTCTGCAAAGTGGCGAGATTGTTTTGAGTAGCCGGATGATCCAGCATCTTGGGATTCATCGCCGGAGCCAGCATGATTTTGGCGCTAGAAGCCAGAATCATGGTAGTCAATAGGTCGTCGCACATACCGGCTGCCATTTTGGCAATTATGTCTGCAGTTGCCGGAGCGACAAGGATCAAATCGGCTTTCTTCGCCAATTCTATGTGCTCGGGACGCCAATCTGCTTGTGCTTGGAACTGCTCACAATGTGACGGATTGCGAGTGATTGTCGTCAGCGAAAGCTGCGTGACGAACTCTCGAGCATTGGGGGTGAGCACCGCGTGCACGTCGGCACCGGCTCGTCTGAGCATGGAAGCGATGTCGCATGCTTTGTATGCGGCAATTCCGCCGGTCACTCCTAAGATTATGGTTTTGCCGTGGAGAGGGTTAACCTCAGCAAAATTGTTTTCGCGCTTCTTATTTCTTGGCATATTGCTGACTCTCCCGGGGTCATAAACCTCACCTGTATTATTATGTGGCTATCGTGAATTCTTCGCTAGCCGCTTTACTTCTCGGCTTGTTTAGATTTCGCGACTTTCGGCGCTTTGAATTACCACCAAAAGAGCCGCCGTGCCGGACTGGCTCTGCTTCTAGCTTTCACAGGGAGAGCAAATGGAAAAGTTTTACGTAACGACAGCCATCGACTACGTGAATGCGTCACCGCATATCGGTCAT
>DTSE01000031.1 GCA_012965515.1 Candidatus Melainabacteria bacterium
TTGCAGCTTAGCGCGCGGAACGCCGAGCAGGAATTGAAATTCGAATTGCGATGTCTTCAACTTAAGAGGCAATACTACTTTGTTGACGAAATTGTCTACGCACTTGGTGTCGTGCGAAGCGAGTTCCAAATACACGCCCTGATGCGCCAATTCACGGCTGTAGCGCACAGCCAGTTCTTTCATGATTGGCTTTTCGGTATGAGCAATGGAAGCCGGCTCTTGATAGATGCCGATGACCATCCTCACACGCATGCCTTCTTCAAAGCGAGCGATGTCCTTTTCAGTGCGGAACATGCGCGATTGAATCACCGTGCCGAGATTTCTGTATCCGGCTTTGTGCAGCGCGAAATAAGACTCGAGGTGGAAATTGGTCCAACGATGATCTTCCGCTTCCAGCGTCATGTCGACGCCGCGCTGGAAAGCATAGTCAACGATTTTGTTAATGCGATCGAATGCTGCTTCCAGCGCTTTCTCGCTTTCCTTGCCTGGTGCCGGCGGCATCGTGCTGAACATCGAAGGTTTGAAAGAGATGGTCAAACGCTCGCGGCGGTTAGTTGCATGCAATTGGTTGGCGGTGACTTCGTCAACCAGACTCATGTAAGTGGTGACGTAGCGCTCGCAGTCTTCGACTGTAGTGGCGTCTTCACCGAGAATATCGAGCGTGCCCGTGAATTTGCGGGACTGATAGATTTCGTGTGCCTTGCGGATCGCGTCGGCGGATGTTTGACCAGCCAAATACGGCTTTGCCAAAAACATCACCAAAGGTAAAGGGATGGTGTCGAATAACGACTTCTTTTGATTAGCTGCTGGGGTTACCGGTTGAGTAGTATGCAAGTGTAAGTCTGAGCCCGAAACAAGTTTTTCTGGTCTTACAGGCAATTTTACTGTCATAGGTTTTCCGGGCGCTCCTAATTTGAAGAGGCGACAATGGTGAAAACGGCAATTCGGGCTGGGTTGGCGAATTTTTTCGACCCGTGTGAAGAGGTGAACGAACACGCCGTCCGAGAATTATAGGATCTCAAGTGGCGTTTCTGAGGTTATGTATCAAAAGAGTTTATTTATTGATCAGTTAATCAGTTATAGGCAGCGCAAAGAATTCCCGACGCCCCGGCCTTAGGATCGGCAAACGCCGACAGGCGCCGGAAAAAACTCTAGCTAGTTGGACGTGTCAATGCCGGCAAACGGTGAATAGACTGAAAGCATCGGCACCCGTCTGGTTTGAGCGCTCAGGAGGTTGTCTAAATCTTCCGGCAAACGTGAGAGCTGAATCAAATAATTGTTCTCATTGCCGACCTGCCCGCGCGGGAAAAAGATAGCCCCGCGGCAGCCAGTGCCGGACAGTGCGCCCACCTGGACTCGACCGGACGGCAAATAGCGCACTGAATACTGCGGACCTTTCAGCCGGTCGGTCTTGTGCTTCTTATATAGAAGTTGCGCGAGGGTGACGACCTGAGATTCTTGACTAACAAGGAATTGGGGAATTACAGCCAGGATGATGTCCGCCTTCCCCGTGCGGCCTTTCGACCCGACGATAATTTCTACTCCGTCAGCATCAGGTACGAACTTAGCCCATGTGTATGCCGCATCTTTTGCATCAGTTTCACGAGGGCGCTTGAAGGCTTGCTCGAATGCGAAGAAGTCATCGCCCAGTCCGGCAAAGGTTGTTTGTGCGAGCAGCCGGTTCAAGCCAACGCCGCGATTAGGCGCTGGCTGGGGCTTTGAGGCGGTCGGTTTGTCGCCATTCAACGACCCTGCCGTTGCTACCAACGGTTTCACCGGCTCACGGCGCGGTTCTTTAGTCTCCTTTGGCCGGCGCGGTTCGCTCGGTGCTGATGATTGCGGTTTGATAATCCTGCGCCCCTGGTCTTGGCGCAGTTTTTCCATCGCCTCTTCATCGGTCATGGTGATTCGATCGATTCTGGTGACGACCAAATCTTGAGTGGCTTCGTCATTGACGGTGCCGACCCGGCACATGACCTTACATTCAATGCGCGGCCACTGGTCTTTATCTATGGGAAGCTCATAAGGCGTCGGTCCGCGCAGCTTGATGAACTTCTGCTGATTGCGATGAAACTCGCCGTCCCACTCGTCGCGCGCCACTTGCGTATAGCCGTTGCGCAGATCTAAGAAACGTCCTTGAAAGCGGATCAATATTCCGCTCAAATCGCGGTTGGTGGAGTTTTCAATCAGCAGACCTACTGCCGGATGGTATCCGGTCGCATCGTGCGACCACCATGTCAAAACCGATTGCGGGCTCAAGCGCGCGCCGCGTTGCTCTCCGTAAACATCGTCGCTGCCATAGGAAAATGCCTTTTGTCCATCGGTTGCGACGGTAGCAAAGAAGCACGTCAGAACCGAAAGAGAAAGAGCGACGAACCCCTTGAACGGGTTGTTTCGCTGGTGCTTGCGCACTATCAATTTGTGCAGGCGCACACTGAACATGTTGGGCAAAACTCCTGGAGACGGCCGAAATCCAACCGTGTCTATTGTGGCACAGACTAAGAATGCCAACCACTTTGGTTCCTAGAAAGGTCGATACCGATTACGCGACTGCGGCTCCTTGCAGCGCGAGCGTCTTCCGGACGTGCGAGGCGCAGTTGATTCTCATCGAGGTGTCCTGAAAAGTGAGCCGCTCGATCAGGTAATTGAAAGAGGCGGAAACATTAGGATTGATTGCTTTGGGCGAGCACACGGTAAGTGGCTCCGGGTCTTCGCCAGTGAAAAGGAAATGCAGAACTGCGCCCATGGAATAGAAATCGCTCGCGGGTTCCGGCCGACCTCTCACTTGCTCCGGCGCCATGTATGGAGGTTTGCCGACACACAGCGCAGTGTCGTTTAAGTTGGGTACCTTGGCGAGGTTGAAGTCGATCAGCTTCAGCATTCCATGCTCGTCAATAATCAAATTGTCCGGAGTGAAATCGCGGTGCACTACTTGTGGTGCATGACCATGCAAGTATTCGAGGATGGAACACATTTGATGCGCCAGCTGAATCGCTTTTGATTCATTGAGCGGTCCGTTTTTAGCGACGAATTCTCTGAGCGATGTACCGGCAACATGTTCGATAACTAGGTAGCCGCGGAGATCTTCGATGAAGGCATCGACTACTCTCACTATTTGCCTATGGTTTAGTGATTTGAGCAAAAGAGCTTCATGTTGGATGCGCGCAACAATTTCGCTGAGCAACGCCGGATTGTCGAACCCGGGCAGAATGAATTCTTTTAGGACAACCATTTCAACATCATTGTTGTGCCCTTCGTTCAAAACTCTGTCGCACAGATATTGAACGGTCGCCAGATAAGCGGTCCCCTGCCCGCCAGATCCAAGTTTTTTCACAACCTGAAATCGCTCATTGGATAATGAGGCACCGCGAGCCAGCTCACCGTCTCTCTTGCGAAGGTGCCTTTGATGCAATGTGTCCATCCAGATATCGGTATAGCTTGTGGATTCGAGCAAGAAGCTTTTCTCCTCGAGTTCATTCGAGAGCGCGTGCGGAGCGTGGCGCTTGATCATGGCAATGAGGTCGGAGCGCAATCTAGAGTCATTCAAGCAGCCGGCATCCAGTTCTACTCTCTTACCATCGGTGGTTGCGAAAGAAAGAAGCTCTTCCGTTTTTCCATCGATAACTTGCTTGCGAAGTGAAACAAGTGCCAACTGATACCACTTGATTGTTGTTTCAAAAGTGAAGAGATTGAGCCAGTTTTTTCTGACGATTATCGAATTGTGGCTGATGCGCGCGGTTGTTTGACCGTTTCTGATAAACCGCAATCGGAAAACTTTTACAGCCGCTATAAACGTGACTGCAAATGCGAAGCAGAGGATCGCAGCTTGGGGACCCGTAAACCAATAGGTCACAAGCTTTGCAAAGAGAAGCAGATTCATGAAGATGCTGGTTAGTACGAGAGCTAGACCAGCGATTGGACCACTGGAATGTCCGTAACCATGAGGCGTTAGCATGGACATGATGAGAAAGATCATTGCGCAGATAAACAACACTCCGCACATGCGCATGAGAACGTTGCCCAAATACGGCATCACTTTTCGCTGCCAAATCATAGTAAGCACAGCCATTGATTTGCTTTCGTTCAAAGTAATCGCTAAGTCCGGCTGCGACGCTGCAGAGTCGTAATACGACTCTCTGGAGGACGTTCTTGTTTCAGCGTCTACACTTCCGGCGGTATAGATTGAGCTGAGCCCTGTCTGATTCACGCTTCGCTCTCCCTGTATAAGCCAACCATATCAATCGTTTTCAAAATTTGTTCTGCGGAAGGACGTTGCTCAGGCTGCTGGCATGTCATCTGCATGATGAGGTCATTCATATTGTCTGAAATTTGGCTATTGAAGTATTTCGGGCGCGATTGCATCAGTGCTTCTGGCTCCTTTCCGGTGAGCAGAAAGTGAGCGGTGCAACCAAGCGAATAGATGTCACTCTTCAATTCCGCCTTGCCGCGGAATTGTTCCGGTGAGATGTAGCCTTGTTTGCCAACGACTGTTCCAGTCGCCGTGCCGATGAATTCATTTGCTGCCCCGAAGTCGATCAATGCGAGTTTGCCGTTTGGACGCAAAACAATATTCTCAGGCGTGAGATCTCGGTGCACTACAGGCGGTGTCTGTTTCTCCAGATATTGCAAGACACCCACAAGTTGCCGCATCCAATGAGCAACCCTGCGCTCCGAAATGGCTCCTCTGCGCGCGACCAACCTTCTGAGATCCTCGCCCTGGATGTACTGCAAAGTCATGTAATGCCGACCGTCTTCAACGAAATGGTCGTAAATCCTAGCTATGTCTGAATGACTCAGTTTGGAAAGCAGCGCCGCTTCCTTTTTGAACATGGTCAATGCTTTGTTGCGCGATTCGTCGTTCAAGCTGTCAGGCACTACAAATTCTTTGAGCACAACCGGTGTCCCGTTCTGTTTTCTCGCCAGATAGATCGCCGCCGAGCCGCCATAGGACAGTGCTTTCTCGACGATGATACCAGTGTTCAAAATTCGCCCCGGAAGCAATGGCACATATGTGGTGGCGCGATAACGCAAGGTCATTTCCGATTCCCAAAGTGACGTGAAACTGGAAATGTCTAGTGGAATCTTCGCCCCCGAATTTTCGGTACTGCCCAACTCTTCTCTGTCTCTTTCGTCTTCCGCCGGCGCCAGAGTGCGCGATGCAATAAGCAGCTTGTTGAGGTCGTCCTCGGACATCTCATCGGCTTCGAAGACGACGAAATTGCCATCCGTGAAATTCAGTTTCAGGCAAACATTTTGTCCGTTTCTTTTAATTAGTACTGACTTCTTTAACTCGCTCCAAAGTCGATTGCGGTGGCAATAGAACTGCACGCATAGCGAAAGGGGCAGAATCAGCCCTTGCCTGGAAACGATAATCCGATCGTCCAGAAAGACGAGAAGCAAAAAGCATCCGGCAAGGATTGTCGCCAGCGGTGCGACGATCCGTGAGGCGAATATGAGAACCGCTTCCTGAATCGACCAGAATGCGTGGTCTGTCGGCAGCGCCTGGATGAAAGTGGTAATTAGCGGCACCAGGCAAGCAAAAATCCAAACTACGGGAATTGCGCACCAGACGACCGCGCTGATTTTAAGCACGCGGACTAGCGTTCTGCTTACCGATGTGGAATAGCGAATAGAAACAGACTGCATGGAAGAACTCCCAGGGGAGGACCGCCTTCAGGCTTGAATGAAACTTGCAATCAGTCAAAAATGGCTCAATCGATTGTGCTGGAATCAGCCAATCTGGTAAAGC
>DTSE01000032.1:0-3905 GCA_012965515.1 Candidatus Melainabacteria bacterium
GTTCTGTAATCCTGAGTCGTTCCCGGATTCGCTGCGAGCTTCTCCTGAAGCTCGTTGTAAACCTTCTCTATCTCTTCAAGTTTTTCAACAAAATGCGATTCCATAACATTCCTACTTTTCTTGAGTTGGTGTAAGCCTGATGCCGCCCAAGGGCGACAGACCAATCAAGGGCGTTTTGGCACGTCACTTTTGGTGAGCTTGAAGCTGAATTGCAGTCAGGAAAAACTAAACGCGCAGCAAGGACCAATTGCACAGGGGGCGAAACTGAGATTGAAAGCGGCTTCTGAAAGCTCTCGGAATCTCTGTATGTCCAGGCGTCGCGAGACCCGACCGTAATTGGCTTCAAGTGAACGCACAAAACGGTGATTGGCGACGAACATGGACTCGCTACAACATTTCCCTTTCCCTTTTGCGAAACTTCGTTTACAGAAATTTCGCCGAACTTGCTGAGACTTCTCTCTAGATATTACGACAGGTTTCCAGGCGGTGCTAGATGTCCGCGCTAAAACCGTCACGAATGAGCATGACTTAACTCATCAGTGGGCGAATCTGAATGCCAGCCAAATAAAACTCGGAGAGGGAGGGATTCGAACCCTCGTTGCGCTTTTGACGCAAACAGTCTTTCCAGGACTGCACGATAGACCACTCCGACACCTCTCCAGGTGATCCGGAAGGCATTATATCCGAAAGCGGCAACGGATTATTGGTGCGGAACTGGCGTTGAAACATGTAGGGGCGACGCATGGCTTCGCCCGGCGGGCGGCAAGAATGCCGCCCCTACCGTAGACACGGGTGACGCAAATCTTCAAGGAGCGCCGGCGCATCGCCGGCACCTAATGGAAACAACGCTTCTAAACTTTGGACAGCGAATCTTTTGCTGTGCCCTGGACTCGCTTTTGACCGGCCTTAATGAGCGGCAAGAACTCCTCCGCCTTTAAGCTGGCTCCGCCTACCAACGCGCCGTCGATCTCCGGTTTTGCCATTTGCTCTTCAATATTTGAAGGCTTTACAGAACCACCATAAAGCAGAGGTACTTGATCGGCGAGCCCTGAATTGCCGCCTTCCTTGTAGAGATCGGCAATCGTCGCGCGGATTTGTCCGAGCACGCGATTAGCTTCATCTGCTTCACATACCTTTCCGGTGCCGATTGCCCAGACAGGCTCATAAGCTACAACGATAATCTCGAGAGCTTCCGGTGGAATCTCCGCCAGAGCGGCTCCCACCTGACGTCTTACTACTGAGTCGGTTAGCCCGGATTCGCGCTCGTCGAGCGTTTCACCAACACAGACAATCGGAATGAGTTTGTGCGCAAGAGCGGCTTTCAAGCGCTGATTAACCGTCTGATTGGTTTCTCCAAAAAATTGTCTTCTCTCGGAATGCCCGATGAGGACGTACTTAACGCCCAGTTCGGTGAGCATGACCGGGCTGACTTCGCCTGTGAAAGCACCATTGTCGCGCCAGTCCATGTTTTGCGCACCAACTGATACGGGTGAATCTTTGATGGCATTAAGCGCAGACTCAATGGATGTGAACGGCGGGATAAGAACAACTTCAGGAAGATCCTTCTCCCCCTTGCACCCGGCGGCAACAGCTGAAGCAAGCTCAGTTGCTTCTTTCCGGGTTTTGAACATTTTCCAATTGCCGGCAATAATCGTTTTGCGTTTAGTCACTGCCCCATCTCCCACAAAGACTGGTAATAACTCGAAAGGGTCGCCGGAAGGCGGCTCAGTATGAAGTTCTTCGGGCGCTGTCAAATATATGAAGGGTCAATTTTACCCCCTTTCAAGAGTTCGGAAGGCAAGTGTTGCCGATTTTGCAACCTTGCCGGTCCAGAAATTTCGTTTCTATAGGTACAATCATTGGGTTGCAAGCCAAGATGAGCCTGCAAGGTTTCCCCGCCCTGCCGCGGGGCTTCGAGACTATCAAGATGCCTGACAACAAAAACAATTCCGACCAAGCTGTATTAGAGATAGGGCCAGAGAAGGCGCCATTGAGATTGCCGGAATGGGTCAAGCGCACGGTTTTGAATACGGATGAGAACCGCGGCACCCGCAAGATCTTAAAAGAGCAAGGACTCAATACCATTTGCGAAAGCGGGCGCTGCCCGAATAAAGGCGAGTGCTGGTCCAAAGGCACTGCCACTTACTTATTGATGGGTCCACTGTGCACCCGCACTTGCAAATTTTGCTCGGTAAATAAAGGTTTGCCCGATGCGCTGGACCCTACGGAACCGGCACGGGTGGCTGAAGCATCCAGGCAGATGGGTTTGCGTCATGTGGTTTTGACATCCGTTAATCGAGATGATTTGCCGGATCAAGGCGCTGCTCATTTTGCTGCGACAATCCGCGCTCTCAAAGAAGCCATTCCAGGTGTGGCAGTTGAAGTGCTGACACCGGACTTTCAGGGAAGGCGCGATTGCATACAAACCGTGTTGGAAGCCGAGCCGGTTGTCTTCAACCACAACATCGAAACGATTCCACGGCTCTATCGCAAAGTTCGTCCAGGTTCAAAATATTTGCGGTCGCTGGAAGTTCTCAAAGCCGCAAAAGAGATCTGCGATTACATACCGACAAAGTCCGGCATCATGCTTGGGCTGGGCGAATCAGAAGAAGAAATTATCGGTGTAATGCGCGACATGCGCGAGCACCACATCGACATTATGACGATGGGACAATATCTGAGACCGACACGAGATCAGTTGCAAGTCGTCAAATATTACACGCCCGAAGAATTCGATCGCTTGGGCAATATTGCCCTCTGCCTGGGTTTCAAGACCGTTCACTCCGGTCCGCTTGTCAGAAGTTCTTATCACGCAGAAGAAATCGCTCGCGCCGCAAATTAGTCGATGAGGTTGTTTCGTGAGCCAAGATGACGCAAGTTCCAGTAATTTGCATTCGCTGATGGCGGCGCAAAAGCTGCTCGACGACGGGCAACTCGAAGCATGCTTGCTGTCTGTAAAAGAATACTGGCTGAAGCATCCAGAAGATGCAGAAGCAGCGGCTTTACTCGGGCGCGTGATGAACGAAGCCGGGCGCATCAATCTTTCCGAGAAACTCGAACGTCTTTCGAAAACGCTACATTGCGAGCAAAATAAGACCTCTGCAACTTCAACTTCGGCGAGCAACGAACCGGTCGAGGGAAGTGACCTCGCGCACGATCTTTTTGAGACGAGTCACGCACTCATTGATGTTCGCCTGCACGATCTTGCCGTGATGCTCCTGGAGCGCTGTATCAAATATCATCCGAACGAGCCGGTAATTAACTACGAACTGGGCTTCTCTTTGATGTCACTGGGCAAGTTTCATCAGGCGACAAAGCACTTTGAGAAAGCAGGCGAGAAAGAAAAGGACTTTGACACCACCCTTAATCTTGCAGTTTGCTACAGCCTCACAAGACGAATTGAAGAAGCGCGCAATATGCTCAAATGTCTCGAAGACCTGGCGCAAGAAGACGACGAGAAGAAAGAGCTAGCGCACAGAAAGACTGTTTTGAAACGCCTCGAGCGCATGCAAAACAAGTCGGTATTTACGCACCGCGACTGGCTTTACATCCTCTATGGCTCGATTCTGCTGCGCCCGCAACTGGAACTGGGATCAACTGTTGAAGGCCCGCAAAAAATTGCCATGACCCTGGCCCTTCTCAAAGGATTGTTTCAAGGTCTTCGAGTAGATGTCGAGATTGTTGAGTACTACAGCACTTATTCACGCCCGCTGGCAAAAATGCTGGCGGAACTTCTTTCGATTTCATCGGATAGTTATAAGGGTCCGAATCGACCGGAAAGAACCTTACTGGTAATGTCGTGGGCCGCAGACATAATCGGGCCACATCGCTCTTTTATGGAAAACAACTACCAGCGCTTGCTTTTCGCTTATGGGCTGCCGATGAGCGAACCGCTGCCGGTGACA
>DTSE01000032.1:3915-5696 GCA_012965515.1 Candidatus Melainabacteria bacterium
ATGGTTTTGACTTAGCTGATAATATTGGTATGACTGTAGGTGCATTCATTCAAGAATTGCATATGCCTTGGTCGGAGAACGTTCAAAAAGGCACAAACTCAGACCAAGTGTTGGAGTCGATCGTTTGCAAAGCTCAGGCATTGGAGACAGATCCGGACTTCATCAATCAAATCGAAGAGCTAGTAAATTACTACGATGAAAGACGTGAATTACTGGTTTTAGGTAATAGCTCAGTTTTTCCGGAGCGTCCTGAATACTCAGCCGAAGTACACGAGAGCGTACAGCTGGAGATACCCAGTGTATAAGCATATACGGCGACTGCTGGTGGCCGTTTCGTACGTCCCCTGCCTGCCACTCACCCGCATCGATTTCGACGAGCCTATGCTTTTACACGGGCTGTCGAAATATTTGCCATGCGCAGGACTGCTCATTGGCACATTGCTCTTCACATTGAACGGCGCTCTATCAATTTCCAGAGCCGAGCCGATAGTCATTGCATTTCTTGTCACTTTCGCCTGGCTCATTCTTACAAATGGATTGCATTTTGACGGATTGATGGACACTGCTGACGGAATTTTTTCCCATCAAAGCAAGGAACGCATGCTGGAAATCATGTCCGACAGCCGCGTCGGCAACTTCGGCGCCATCACCGGATTGATAGTCTTTTTGGGGAAATTCGTCACTTTGTACTCTTTGACTGGCGCGTCGCTTGGTGCATGCTTGATTGTCATTCCCGCCTGGGCACGCTGGTGCGAACTGTATGCAATCGGAAAATTCACATACGCCAAAGAACATGGCAAGGGCAAGGTTTGGCACGACACAACCATTTATCCCTTGGACTGTTTTAAGGGCGCGGCGCCACCATTGGCGGTGACTCTGATGTTTGGCATCGCCGGCTATCCAATCGTTTGGACAGCGATGTTTTTCTCTGTCATCTCCGGCATTATTTTCAGCCATATAATGAACAAAAAACTGGATGGGCACACCGGTGACACCTACGGTGCCACGGTCGAAATCTCCGAGCTGTCCTGCCTTTTAGCACTCAGCGTTTTCACCTAATCGAAACGCGGAACACTTTTTCATATGAAAGGCGATTTCTACTTTCCATCAAAGAGCGAACCCAAATTCTGGGGCGAAGGTGGGAGATTCAAGTGAAAATAGTCAACAAAAACGGTTGCTAAAATCCGGTCGGCAGCCCTTGGGATTGCTGCTGCTGTTGTTGTTGCCCTTGCTGCGCGCGATAGGCATCGACTTTTTGCTTGTAGTCTGCCTGGTTGGCTTTGTACTTTTCCAAAATTTGCATTTTTCTTCCGCGAAATTCCGCCAGCTTCATGATGTCGTTGTGTCCACTGCGGCGCGCGCAGTCATAGACGTCACGATAGTCTGATATCGACCGACTCTCATCGATTGCCTTCTTCAACAAATAGCGATTCAAATCCTTATGGTCCAGTGGCTCGATGCTTCTCAGCAAAACGCACAACTCATGTGCCTCCCGCTCATCATCAATCAGCTCCTTCGTTGCTTTCCGGCTCAGGTCTTCCATGCCCATAACTTTTGCTTCGCGCGCAAACTTGAGGGCTTCCTCAACCGAGTCTGCCTTGTTGTAAGCCTTTTCCATAGCCAAATGGCAGATATCGTTGAGTGCCACTTCCTGCGCTTTATGCGCAAGATCTAAAAGTTCATCAACACTATTGGAATTGCCAATCAGGTTGTTTACGGCCGAGCGAGTTACTTCGAAACATCCATATTGTCTGGCTTTCAATGCTAGCTGGATGTAGTCC
>DTSE01000033.1:0-525 GCA_012965515.1 Candidatus Melainabacteria bacterium
CATCACGGCACTCTTGCGCCACTTGATGGGGTCTCGCACGCGCTGGCTATCGGTCACGAGGATCCGGTCAGGCCAGTTTTTTGCCGTCCTCAATTTTTGTTTTCGGGTCGGCGGTCAACAACGGGCATCAAATTTATATCGAAGCTATAATGACGCGAATTAAAAACGTATTCCGAGTCAGAGAAAAGGTGCATAACATGACCGAAATCAAGTCAAAGAAATTAGCGGCTCTGGCTGCGCTGCTTGCAATTCTTTTTGCTCCGGCAATAGAAGTGGAAGCGAAAGGTCTCTTTTCAAAAGAAAAGAATAAACTAGCTCAAGCTCAAGGAGTAACAACTCCCAGCGGCTTGAAATATCAGGATGTCGTAGTCGGCAATGGACCGTCTCCGCGCCAAGGTCAAAGAGTGTCGGTGCACTACACCGGTTGGCTCACCAATGGCACCAAATTTCTCACCATCATCAGAACCAATCCAAAACACTTCAGCCCCACCAAGACTGGCATGCCCAGCTCCTGCATCAATAAGG
>DTSE01000033.1:535-5676 GCA_012965515.1 Candidatus Melainabacteria bacterium
AGAACCATTCCAATTCAGTTTGGGACGTGGTGAAGTAATTAAGGGATGGGACGAAGGCGTTGCTTCGATGAAAGTCGGCGGTAGACGCAAACTAACTATCCCGCCGGATCTGGCATATGGATCCAGAGGCGCTGGTGGTGCAGTTCCTCCGAATGCAACCTTGATTTTTGACGTTGAACTGTTGGGCGTCCAATAGTTTCATTTGGATCTGATTTAAGGAGAAGGAAAGTTGACTCAAGCACAAGAAGTTACAACTCCAAGTGGACTGAAGTATAACGACGATAAAGTCGGCGATGGAGCATCTCCGAGCCAAGGACAAAGAGTGTCGGTACACTACACCGGCTGGCTCACCGATGGCACGAAGTTCGACAGCTCGCGCGATCGCGGACAACCATTTCAATTCACAATTGGACGTGGCGAAGTGATCAAAGGCTGGGATGAAGGCGTTGCATCGATGAAAGTTGGCGGCAAACGCAAACTCACCATTCCGCCGGAACTTGGTTATGGAGCTAGAGGCGCTGGTGGAGTAATTCCTCCGAATGCCACGTTGGTTTTCGATGTTGAACTGTTGGACGTCAAATAGTCTTTCATTGAATAACTGATTTGAATTCAAAGACTGAATTCGGTATTTGGAAAGCAAAGTCGAAAATTCATTTGGATCGGATCTGACAAGGTCCGATCCAAATTTTTGAAACAGTCTCACAACGAGCGCAGGAGAGAGGAAAAATGGAACGCACCAATTACTCCAGTGGCACCAAGTGGGAGCCGATTGTCGGCTACTCGCGAGCAGTGAGGATAGGCAACCACATTAGCGTTTCAGGAACGACTGCAACAAATGCTGAAGGCGAAGTAGTCGGCAAAGGTGATGCGCGCGCACAAACCATGCAGACAATTCAAAACATCGAAAGAGGACTGGCGGCAGTCGGCGCATCGCTTGCCGACGTAGTGCGCACGCGCATCTATGTCGTCGACATCGAACGCGACTGGCAAGCAATCGGTGAGGCTCACGGCGAATTCTTCAGGGAAATTCGCCCCGCTACTTCGATGGTTCAAGTGAGCCGACTGATATCAGCCGACATGCTTGTCGAAGTCGAAGCAGACGCAATTATTGGCGACAAATGAGAGGGCACCGCGGACAGTGCCGATATATTGTCAATGAATTGAAACAGTATTTGAACTTTAAGTTTGAGCGGTAAGGACGTTATTGCAGCCCTTATCTTTCGCCTCAATCAGCGCTTCGCATGCAGCTTCCAGCAAACCTTGCGGATCATTGCTGTGCTGAGGATAGCTGGCTACTGCAAGTGTTGCTGTGATCTTAATCGGCTTGCCCGTCTTAGGATCCTTCACTTCCAGCATCGAGATTCTTCTGCGAACTCTCTCAGCCACTACCATGGCGCCCTCGGCGTCCGTCTCGTGCAGCACGGTGACCAACTCTTCTCCACCCCAACGGGCTGGCATGTCAATCTCGCGTACCGAACTCTTCAGAATTTTGCCGACTTCAATCAGCACTTCATCGCCCACTTCGTGTCCGTAGCGAAGGTTGATATCGCGAAGGTGATCGATATCTATCAGCATCAGAGACAACGAATATCCAAGCCTCAAAGCGCGCTTCATCGAATGGGTGAGGTGCTCTTTGAAGACGTGGCGATTCGGAAGATTCGTCAGCACGTCCGTACCCATAAGCTCTTGTAAGCGAGCATCAGAGTTAGAGAGTTGATGTCTGAGCCTATCGATCTCTCTTTCTTTCTCTTTGAGGCCACGCTCGAGCTGAACAATCTGGCCCTGCAACTTTCTCAGCTGTCCTTCAACCTGACGGTTGCGGGACGTGCCGTGAAAAGACTGCAGCATTTGAGTCAAGTGGGCTTTCATCGATATCCCCCTGCGGTTCCCTGCCAGAGAACTGCAAACCTGCCTTACCAGACCTTATATAAACCTTGATCCTGATCCTCTTTTTATATAGAGGATATAAACTCGACTACATCAGGTTTTGATCTAATCAACAGAAGTATATTAGTACGAATTAGGATTCAGATCCAGTTTTCAGGGGGGAAAACCGTGGGCTTATTTAATCAAGGCCCGGGAAAGCTCTTTCCTGCTGTGGTCTATCAATATTAGATAGTACTCACTCTTGCCTTTATCGACGTTAAACGTAACAATCCCCCGCTGCTGCGTGTTTGGCGGGATTGTCTTCTTCATCTGCGTGTAATTCGAAGGCGAGGCGAATTCAGGGTAATAGACCTGCCCCAGGTTCGTTGTGACGATGAAATCGCGGAAGCTGTAAGTCCTTCTCGTCTCATTGACGAAAGTGAAATCAACCTTCAATAGTTGGGCTTTCTTGTCGCGCTCATCCGGCATGAACCAGCATTTGTTGACGTTGATGACCGCGCCGCGAAGAGGTGGTGCCTTTTGATACGAAGGCAGTGCTCTCACGTTGAAGCCGGGCAAGGTGATCGGCTCTGCGGTCTTCAATTTGATTACTTCGCCTGGCGCAAAGTTGCGAATCTCGCCTTGTCGGCGCAAGGCTTTATATCCATACCAAGCTGCTCCGGCTGCAGCAGTGGAGCCCGGGACAATGCCGTAGGAAGCGATTGCTGCAGGAATGCCACCATATTTGAGGCCGAGCAAACCACCCTTGATGGCACCTTTTGTGACCATCGCGGTATCGATCATCGCAACTTTGGCGACAGATTTGAGCGTACTGTCCTTTGTGGAAAATTTGGCGGGAAATTGAAGCTCGATATCGCCATCGGGACTGACAAGCTTATCGAATGTCACTTCGATATATCCGTCTCGCGAATGCCGCTTTTGTCCGGCCGAATCGGTGACAAGCCCCCGAATATACCACCCTTCAGGCAGCATCACTTTGCTGCCGTCTTTTACATCTACGGATACTCTGGCACACAACTCGTCGCCAACCTTCGTAATCTCAGAATTCAAAAAGCAATTCAATGTGAGATTGACGTCCACTCCCGGTGGTATCGTCTGAACCACGCCGTCGAGAATTGGAGAACGGTCGACGTCTTTAGTTGCGGAACCTTTCAGCACCTTTCCTTCAACGGCTGCGGCGCTACTGGAGCCTGTTTTAGCCGGATCACCCGAGTTGGTTTTCTCCCCCGCATTACCGACAGTTTTATCCGAATTAAAAGTTTCAGCAGTTCCTTCGGCACTACGGGTGGTTGTATCTGTTTTGCCGTAAACAGGTGTTGAATTTTCGGATGCAGCTGATTTTTCTGTTTTGCCCGTTGCCGCACAAACAGATGCGGGCACCATTATTGGTGCCATGCCGAACACAATGGCAAGCGATAGAGACGACGCCTGCATCCTATACAGAAGATTTCTCTTATTTCTTGCAGTCAGCAAGGTCAACATCGGACAAACTTCTCCGAACAAGGCTTAAAGCTTGCGAGTAAGAATTTCTTTGAGTTGCTCGAAAAAGCTCTTCTTGGGCCTCTGCATCTGCTGAGTTTGAGCTTTCTCGCGCGCAAGTGCTTTTACCTTCGCTTCCAAATTCTTCGCTTCTGCGTTTTTAGGATCGTTTCTGAGAGCCGACTGCACTTCCGTCATCGCAAGTGTTTTCCAGCCTCTAGCCAGGTAGACCTCAGCTAACTTGTTGTGGTACCGCGGATCCGTGGGGACCAAGCGAATAGCTTCCTTAAGGGCGGTTTCCGCTTCCTTGTAATTACGTCTGCGGAATAAATCGTCCGCCCGACTCAAATGTTTGTTCGCCCATTTGATATTGATGTTCTCTTCTTCAGTTTCGTTCCCGGGAATCTGAAAATTGCCCGTAGAGCTGAGCGGGGTGTCAATCTGGAGCCCGTCTCCGTCCTCCAGGGTGTCTGGACTGATAGCGCTCAAATTGTTTTGAGAATGCCTTTTGCGAGTCAGGAGACGTACCGCATCGTATTCGGCGCGTCGCTCAGCATCGCTGACAACGTCATGGGCGCGGGAGACCTTCGCAAACTCGCTTTGAGCCACCAACCGCTTTTCCGGGTCATTGGGAAAACGATCAGGATGGAGTTTTTTAGCAAGCGCCAGATAGGCCTTGCGGATCTCCTCTTGAGAGGCGGATTCCTCAACGCCGAGGACCGCGTAATAGTCTTCCTCGAACTCCTGCATCCTATTAACTTTGCAACTCTACTCGCTAAGTAGATATCTTAAGCCCTCAGAGCCCTTTGTAGCAGGATTCGACGTGGTTTTTATCGACTTTGGAATATTCTGCGGGAGCTTTCCAAGTGTGCCAATGTGCATACAAGGCAGTCGCTAACCGGGCAAGAGATGGCAAATCCAGGCTTATAAATAAATTGTGGATAAATGAATGTGCCTTAAGTAAAGCTTCCATAATCAAATTGTGGCGGCTAATAAGTCAACCGTCGGTTAGACGGTTTCTAACCCAACGTTTTTCGGGAACTCTGAGCAACGGGTGTTTTTATGAACCTTGAGAAATTCACGCACAAGGCACAAGAGGCAATCACAAATTGCAGAACATTACTGGCGCGCTTCGGGCACAGCCAGGTCACGCCGGAGCATGTGCTGCTCTCCCTGATGGAGCAAGAGGATGGGGTCGCGGTCAAAATCCTTGAACGGCTTGAAATCAACCCCAAGGATATTGTTGAAGACGTCAGCCAGTACTTGCAAAATCAACCGAAGGGCTCGGCTGTCACGACCCAGAAAGATGAGATTCATGTTTCGCATCAACTGATGCGATTGCTGGAATCAGCCAATCGCGAAGCAGATAAGCTCAAAGACGAGTTCATCAGCGTGGAGCATATTTTGCTCGCGCTCTCGGAAGACATCAAGTCGCAAGCCGGCAGCATCCTCAAGAAGCACGGTGCTACCCGCGAAGCGATTTTGAGCGTGTTGACGCAAATTCGTGGCAAGCAACGAGTGACAAGCCAGGACCCTGAAGCAACCTACGAAGCGCTCGCAAAATATGGCAAGGACCTTACCGAGGCGGCGGCGCGCGGAAAACTCGACCCCGTTATCGGGCGCGACGAAGAAATTCGCCGCGTTATGCAAGTCCTGTCCAGACGGACGAAAAACAACCCGGTGCTGGTTGGAGAGCCTGGTGTCGGTAAAACTGCAATCGCCGAAGGTCTTGCGATTCGTATCACCAAAGGCGATGTGCCGGAAGGTTTGAAGGA
>DTSE01000034.1:0-4254 GCA_012965515.1 Candidatus Melainabacteria bacterium
TGTTTACTATCTCCCTGCTGTTATTGTCGATAAATTGCAATCAAGCACTCGCCGCAAGACGGCACTTCAGATCTTGCATAAATACTTGCCCGAGCAGTGTATCGATGCGTGCAATTTCGTAGATGACTGAGCATTTGCCCAGCGATTCCAGTTGATCAAGCCGCAAAACGATGCTTTCTTCTGTTCCGAAAGAAAGGATGTTGTCTTGTGTTCCTTGACTCGGTCTCTCCTGTTTCATGGAAGCTTCCCCCATCGAAAGTTTGTTGATGCAAGCCACCAGCCGCCACGAGAGAACTGTGGCAGCGAATAAAGATCCTTGACATCCTCATGTTAGGTTTCCAACAGCTCAAATGCAAGGGGTAAACATTTAAGCTAAACTTTGAAGAAATGGGCTTGCCATCCCTCTTTGCTTGATAGGGGAAGCTTTTCGGTTTCGCCTCAAAAAGCATATGAAAAACGATTCAAGGGGGGACTTTCCCCATGCAGGTGAAAACGGTAAAACAGCAACATTTTTTCGGCTCGAATTTTCGCTGAAAACTAGTATTGAACGAACGTTCAGCAAATGAGTGTGAGGATAAGAAGTGGCGCAGAAAGAACAAGAACTTAGTGACTTTGAAAAGCTCGGTGTTTTCTATTTGGGAAAACCTTTTGACCTCGAAGCAGAAAACGAAGAGCCTGGCTATGTTTTGTATGAATCGCGCCATTTAACCACGCACGCCGTTGTTGTCGGCATGACAGGCTCCGGAAAAACCGGTCTCTGTATTGATCTCATTGAAGAAGCTGCGATAGATAACATTCCTGTTCTAGCGATAGACCCGAAAGGCGACATTTCGAACATATTGCTTGCCTTCGAAAACCTCTCGCCATCAGAGTTTCAACCATGGGTCAGTGCCGAAGAAGCCCAACTGAATGGACAGACGATTGAAGAGTTTGCAGCAGAGCAAGCGAAAGTTTGGCGAGACGGAATTGCGGCCTACGGACAAGATACAGATCGGATCAAAAGACTCAAAAGCAGCGCTGACTTTTCGATATATACACCGTTTAGCACAGCTGGCATTCAGCTTTCAGTTTTGAAGTCGTTTTCTTGCCCGCCTGCAGAAGTTCTGGAGGACGGAGAATCGCTTCGAGAGCGCGTTAGCGTTTCCACCCAAAGCCTTCTCAATCTCGCCGGCGTCACCTCAGACCCGCTGCGCGGCAGAGAGAGTATTTTTCTCGGCACTATCATTCAAAATGCCTGGCAAAACGGTCAGGATTTGTCGCTGATCGATCTTGTGCGTTTGATTCAAACTCCTAACTTCACACAAGTGGGCGCGTTTGATGTCGAGTCGTTTTTTCCCAAGAAAGAGCGTTTTGAATTAGCAATGGCGATTAACAATCTGATTGCTGCGCCTGGCTTTGAAACCTGGATGCAAGGCGAATCTCTGGATATCAGCAAGCTGCTGTATACGGACTCCGGAAAGCCCAGAGTTTCAATAATGTCCATCTCCCACCTAGAAGACAACGAGCGCATGTTTTTCGTGGCGCTGTTTCTCAACCAGGTGATTTCGTGGATGCGCGGTCAAGCAGGCACGTCAAGCTTGCGCGCCATACTTTATATGGATGAGATTTTTGGATATTTCCCACCTGTAGCAAACCCGCCCAGCAAGCAGCCTTTGCTCACTCTGCTCAAACAGGCGCGTGCGTACGGACTCGGCGTTGTTCTCGCTACGCAAAACCCGGTCGATCTCGACTACAAAGGCTTGGCAAATTGTGGAACTTGGTTTGTCGGACGCTTGCAGACAGAGCGCGATAAGAATCGATTGCTGGATGGTCTTGAAGGTGTTGCCGGTGAAAAGGGTTCTAGCTTCGACAGGCAGGCTCTGGACAAGATGCTTTCGTCCTTGAAGAAACGAACTTTCCTTTTGCATAACACGCAAGGTGATGGACTCGGCGCATTCAAAACGCGATTCAGCCTTTCATATTTGCGCGGTCCACTGTCGCGCAATCAAATAAAAACGCTCATGGACGGAAAGAAGAAAGCAGTTGCTGAAAAATCTGCGACAGCGTTGCCCCAAGCATCGGTTGGTTCCACTTCTGTAGGAGCCGCACCCTCTTCTAATTCTGCCAGTGGAATAAGTGCGGTCACGCTTAGTTCACCAGCTCCGGCCACATCGACATCCCAAGGGACTGCGAAGGCTGCGAAACCGGACTCCCCTGGGGGCTCGTCTGCGCCGATTTTGCCTCCGGATGTACCGCAGTATGTCCTACCTATTAAAGGCACCATCGGCGCAAACAGCAAGCTTATCTATGCTCCCTGCATCATCGCAGTAAGCCAGGTCCGATTTGTAGATACGAAAACAAAACTAGACCATGCCGTTTCACGAACGTGGCTCCTGCCGGTTCGAGAAGACCCCGTCTTCATAATGATGGATGACGGGACTGAGGAGAAGATCAAAGTTACTGACCTGGAGTCCAAACCAGCCACACCTGCGGATTTCATCAACCCTCCTCAGTGGGTTTTTCAACCGAAAAACTACAAAGCATGGGCGAAGAAATTTCAGGACTGGGTGGTCTTGAAAGAAAAACATTTCGTGCTCACCTGTCCGGCATTCAAATTGTCATCTTTGAAGGATGAAACTGAAAGAGACTTCCGCATTCGCGTCGCTCAAAAAGCAAAAGAAGAGCGCGATGCTGAAATCGACAAACTGCGGGCGAAGTATCAGGAAAAG
Source organism: Candidatus Melainabacteria bacterium (assembly GCA_012965515.1). Taxonomy (GTDB): domain Bacteria; phylum Cyanobacteriota; class Vampirovibrionia; order Obscuribacterales; family Obscuribacteraceae; genus QKMZ01. The sequence continues at coordinate 2,709 of DTSE01000034.1, forward strand.
CTATCGACTCTGGAGAACAAAATTCGACTGGCGGAGCAAGCTGTCGACCGCGAGCAAGAACAGCTCAAAGCGCAAGACATGCAAACCGCAATTTCGGTGGGCGCCACAGTATTGGGAGCGTTTCTCGGAGGTGGACGGCGCAGAATGAATTCCGGCACTCTCGGTCGAGCTACAACGGCAGCAAGAGCTGCCAATCGTTCCGCATCCAGTCGCGCTGATGTCGAACGAGCCAATGAGAATTTGGAAGCGCTAAATCAAAAGATGGCTGACATCGAACAGCAATTTCAGTCTGAAGTTTCAGCCATTCAAGCGGAGATCGACAAAGCCGCACAAAATGTCGAAGTCGTTAACATCGCTCCGAAGAAAACAAATGTTAGTGTTGATGTTTTCTCATTCGCATGGGCGCCTTACCAAATCACTGACGGAAAGTACGTCCCGCTCTGGAGGCAGTGAATTACTTCAGTCTCTTTGAGTGATATCGAAAACTAAGTGACAATGCCTCGAATCTTCGGCAATATTGGTTGGAAGATTAGGCGAATTGTTATTGCAGTGACGCTTGTAGACAACGAAAGGTACAACATCACTTGCCATAAAAATGAACCGGCCTCGATAACCTCTGTGATGTTCCAGTGTGCTTCCAGCAGCGGAATGCCTGCAAGCACGAATAGAGGAATCAGGAAGGAAAGCAAGATCCACGTGAATCGAGCCTGCATGACAAACATGTGCGCCAGTCCACCTATGAGTGCGCCACAGATACCCGTCAGCCAGGCAGATTCTCCCCAACAAAGAAGGACTTCTGTCCAGCTTATTTCGTCTAAAATCATTCCCAGGGCGAACTTGCCCAAGCATCCCAAAAGCAACAGCGGCATAGTGCCTAGCCATGCGCAATACCAGATTTCTGGATAATAGATTGTCGCCCAGGCTTTTGCAATTGCAGGTCGGAACATGTAACTCACCTTTGGTCCTAGTATTGATCAATCTCGAAAGGAATGCCAATGATTTCTACATGGGATGAAAGGGACGCGAGGCTTACTTTAGTCCAAAGGCATTTGCGTCTGATCTAAGATGAATGGAGTTGCAATCGCGTTTGGGATGAGTTTTGAGACCAGTGAAGTTCATTAAGGATGACGATTCTAGAGCCTATATGAAAGTTGCCCTGCTTTCTGCAGGGGTGTCATTGCTGGTGCTTGCAGGACTTATCTACAATGACTGCCGCACGATGGTTGATTTGTTGCTTTTAGTGGCTCAACAAGTGACCATCAAGAACTGGCTGCTTGCTCGACAGTTATGCGAACAGAATCTTCTGACTTTTTTTGTCATTCAGTTTTTATCTCTTGCTCCTACTGTGGCGATACTTGCGCCGATTGTATGCTGCTTCTTTCTGCGCGCTTTCGGCAGAAGCTTCAAAAGGCCTACGAAGTCTGAATACTTGCTATCTCTCTGGCCGGCGCCGATGATTGCGGTTTGCATTTTCGTTGGAAACCCTCATCAAAATTTTCAAATTCCGTGGGACAAAATTTTTCCTGACGTCTCATGTTGATGCTCC
>DTSE01000034.1:4264-5652 GCA_012965515.1 Candidatus Melainabacteria bacterium
TGGAGATCAGCATCTGTTGTACTCCGAGGTCGTCTCGTTCCCTGGCTTGTTTCATCATTTAAGTTTCAGAACCTCAGCACCGAGTCCTTAACTGCCTCACTCGGGCAGCCTGATTTTGAAGGAACCGGTCCGGGAGGGACTAGCTACGTGGGTTATAGAACACATAAAAGCGACTCCGCGGCGGGGATTTATTTTTACTTCGACAAAAACGGAAAAGCTACTCGTTGTGACACAAGTGGCCCTGATACACAGGATTCAATTACCTACTAGAATGTATTCGCAAACCTTTGAAGTCTGCCGATTTCCAGGGCAATGAGCTGAGCCTTTTTACGCTAGCTAGCCATGGCGCCTTTGAAGTCGCGGGCGAATTTTTCGATGGTTTGATGCCGCTTGTCCGGTGATTTTTCCAATGCTTTGAGAATCACCTGATCGACATATTGATTGATGCGTACACCTGGTGTCACTGCAGATGGTGCCGTCGGTTTCTTCGCTAAATGTTTTTGGCGAATCTCCACACCATTGTTTCCTTCAAAAGGTGCAATACCCGTGAGGGCTTCATAAAGAATGCATCCAAGGGAATAGATGTCCGAGCGGTCGTCCAGCGCTTCGCCGGTCATACTTTCTGGGCTGGCGTAGAGTACGCCTCTTGAGGCATCTCCGAAGTAGTCCAGATCGGGCGGATCTTCTTGTTTTACTCCCAGCGATTGCGAGCGCGAAAAATCGATGAGGGTTACGATGTCAGCGCTTCCTGCCGGAGTAAGCATCAAGTGGTGAGGATAGACGGCGCCGTGGATTTTCATAAGCTGATGCACAGCTGAAAGAGCATCGCACACCTGGGCAAACACCACAGACAGTCGCCTGGGATCGACTTTCTTGTCTTGCTTCATCAGGTCGGCAAGACTCATGCCCTCGATCCATTTGAGCGCCATGAACTGGGTTCCTTCTTTGGTGATCCCAAAGTCGTGAATGCTGATGATATGTGGGTGCGTGAGCGAGCTGAGCAGATAACCCTCGTTCTGAAAACGTGTGTTAACTGCTCTGTCGTTCTTGTGTTCAGCGTGCAACACTTTGAAGGCAACCACTCGATTGGCTTGCACGTCGCGGGCCTTGTATACACCGCAATGGTGACCGACTTTAGGCGGCGAGAGGATCGTGTATTTATCGGCAACTGTTTGTCCAACCGAGTAGCCGCCCGATGCTGTTTTCGCGCCCGCAGCCGCAGGAGATGCGAGGACGCCGCCGTCAAAAGGGCAATACTCGAGGTCAGGACCATACGTCCGTTCGCAGTTAGGGCACTTCTTTTCCTGACTTTGTTCGACTGACAACGCTCCCCACCTCAAGCCATCATTTTCAAGCGCGAATAATGTTCGCGAATCTTGGTCGCGTGA
>DTSE01000035.1:0-1581 GCA_012965515.1 Candidatus Melainabacteria bacterium
AGTCAGCGCAGAATCTTGTCTGTGCGCGGTTGACAAGAAGCCATAAGGGTTTTGTCCAGGATCCTTACCGTCGGTCTACTTGTCGCCGCGTTCGGACAGGCGTGTCAGCAAATCCTTGTTCTGTGCTTCTAGTGTGTTTGCCTTTCCGCGCAACTCAGCAGACTCTTTGATTGCAGCATCTTTGTCCTTGCGGGCTTCTGCTAGTTCCTCTTGGTGGCGCTTACGCTCCGACTCACTCTCCTTGTGTACGCGCGCCAAATCAGACTCTTGAGACTTCACCTGGTGCTGCAATTGTTCGCAAGTGGCTTTGAGAGCGGCTCTCTCGTTTTCCGATTGGTGCAGGGATTTTTCAAGCTCGGCGACTTTTGCCGATAGCGATTCAAGGCGAGTCGCATCTGCCTCGCTTTCAGTCTCCAGGCGCTCAATTGTTTGAAGCGCTTCCTGGAACTGTGTTCTCGCCGCTGCCACGTCTTCTGCTGCTTGTTCTTTGACCGCCAGGACTTCCTTGCCCGCCTCGGCTGTTGCAGCCCTCCAGGCGGCTCCAAAAGCTGACAGAACAGCTTCGGGAATGACAGCGGCCCGGTCTGTTACGGCTGACGCCCTAGAAGACTCCCAGGCTGAAAGGTGTTTGTAGATAGTAGTGAAACTGCCGCTGCCCAGTGAGCTGAGCAGTGCTGTTGGAGTGACTTCCTTGCCTTGCGCGACCAAAGCGTCAGCCGCCTCGAAAACTTGTTCCTCGCTTATCGATCCGCGCCGCCCCATGACCTATCCCTCCAATAGCTATGTGGCGATTTTAACACAATTTCATAAGTTACGTATTACGTAAGATATGTAACTTACGTAATACGGGTCTGCTTTCTTCCTGGGGCGCATTATGGGTATATGCATTCAAAGGACAATTGGGTTTAGCCATTGGCACGAAAGCGCGAAATCAAAAGAGCAGCAAGGAACTTCAATAAAGAAGTGGACCTTTTGCTTCAATACACGGCCACCGTCAGTACGGGCCAAACAGCCGCTCATAAGTCGTTAATTTTTGATGGCGCGGTTATCCAGCTCTATAGGCTGTTTGAGGGGCTGATCCTCGACACGCTGGTCGGGGCCATTAATCAAGACATGACAACTCTTTCGTCAAAGACTGGAGTTGACTTCCCAAAACACTTGAACGATGAGGTCTGCGAGTATCTGGTTACGGGTGGCGGTTACTTCGACTTCAAAGGGCGAGACGGTCTAATCTCAACCATAAAAAAGCATGTGCCGGACACGCATTACCTTGTCGCCATAATCAAAAAGGATACTTACAAAAGGGCTCTGAATGTATTGTCGGCTCTAAGAAATCACGCTGCCCATCAGAGCGAAAAGTCCAAGAAAGCCGCCCTGACTGCTACAGAGCAAAGGAGGATTGGCTCAAGCGGAGCATGGCTAAAGTCACCATCGCAGGGAAAACCGAGAAGTCGTTTCGAATGGCTCTGTATTAAATTGAAAACCTTGGCAAGCGAAATTGAGGGACAAGCACCGATATAGGCTTAGCCGAAAGACCTCTAAAAGAGCTTGAGTTGATACTCTGCCGGCGGCCAGAACACG
>DTSE01000035.1:1607-18310 GCA_012965515.1 Candidatus Melainabacteria bacterium
CATAAAAAAATGCGTGTCTCTGGAGCTGTCGCACAATTGATCGAAAAATTTCTTTTTCACGCTCTCGGCTGCTTTCTCGTCATTGCCCAGTCGCTCCCGTTCGTTGAGAAATAGCATTCCGAGCTCCCAATCTTCGATCATGGCATTATGGGGTTTATCGCTGTCTGAGCACTCGAAAACGTAGCTGAACTTGTAAGGCAGCTTTGCCAAAGCTTTTTGTGGCGGACCGAAGAGCGTAAGCTGATCAAACAGCATTTGCCATTCCGGCTTCCATTCCGAATCAGCCTCTTCAATCTTCAGGTCCAGCACTTTCGATGGTTTTACAATGCCCAGAGAAGTCTTGTTTGTGCTGTTTTGTTCTTTGAGCTCGTTTACTGTATGGACTGGCATTTTGCTAATAATTTCGCGTCTTGCTCGCCATGCATCGTCCGAAGGCAGCGGTTCGCCTAAGATTTTTATCGAGTCAAGCTTGGGTTTTCGGCTCTCCTTGCGATTGTCGTTTCCCTTTCCCCTGGGACTAAGCTCAACTTCGATCCATTGGTACTTGTGAAACTGCTGATTGCGCGGACGATAGCGATAATCCACAGGGTAAAGACGAACCCATTCATTCTTGTCTGTAATTCCAGCGGTGCAAACAAGCTCCTTGTATCCCTTGCTTGGGTGTGGATAGGTCATCACGGTTATGAGGACTTTGGTCTTTTCAAATTCTTCTTGCATATCACACACCGATATCAACTATAGGCAGTCCGTTAAGCCTCTGAAGTGCCCCTGCTAGTCGGCTTCGATGACACTCGCAAGGATTCGATTCTCTGCACAAAAAAGCCGTCGGAGTGGTAAGCACTCTCTCGGAAAGCTTGGATATGACTTCTTCTTGCGTTCCCAGCACACTCTTCTCGTATCTTTCGAACAGAACAGAATATGCAAGCTCGTTCTCAAGATCTTGCCGCCAGTCCGATGGAATGCCCAGCTCCGGCAAATGTTCGTACTTTATGCCAACCTTTTGGCAAAGTTTCAGTAGTGTGCTCTTGTGGTAGCCGTAGCGCCTTGAGATGGGATTACTCCGTGTATCTACAAGGGTTTTTATCCCTGTCTCGAGCAGTTTGTTGAGCAGTCCGTCTACCTGAAACCCTTGGTACCCAATTGTGTAGTTGGCACATGGAGCCTCGATTTGAGCGGCATTTCGTTTTCTCTTGTTGGCGCTATTCAGAGTGAACCATGGATATTTTTTATACACTTCATCCACCAGGCTGCTCTGATCCAGCCTGCCGTAGTTCTTCTCCAGCAGCTCCAGATCGCGCAATAGTCGAGTATCTAATTTGTTGCCTACTGCTTTCTGTCCTTCCTTCGTCAGCTCCAGCTTTTCGTCGGTGGGTAATAGCAGTAGGCCGTATCGCACAAGATTGTCGAGTTCGTGGTTGAGAGTAAACGAATATGGTCCATACAGGTAAGGCACGAACTCGTAGAACGTTTTAAGCTGGTCGGAACGTCCTTCCCGCGCAAGTAAAAAGCTCAATTTTGCCAGCTGCATCTTCGTGCAATGTCCGCCGCTATTTGCCATTACTCGCAATAAAATTCTTTGTCTCGTCAACACTGTCTAATAGCCTACCTTTCCCCGGTGCATAAATTCTCCATCGCCAATTGGCGATCCCTGGCGCTCGGCCTGGTATACCGCTTAGTCGTTTCTAGTCGCTTGTGTCCGCCAATCTCTGCCACCAGCATCAAATCGTTTCCGTTGCGGACCAGATTAGTCAGAAGGGTGTGGCGTAGAACGTGGCATGACAATGTGAGCCCGCAAAACTGTCCAACTTTGCGTACTATCAGATCTAGACTTGCCGTCGACATTCGCTTCCCTTGAGGATTGAGGAACAAGGCTGAATCTTTTTCTTTGTCCGCAAATCGCTTCTCCCTATCTGAGAGCCACTCTGCTACCGACTCGGCAGCCTCTCTGTTAAGTGGAATCTCTCGATAGAAATCCCCTTTGCCATTTCGTACAACGAGCTTGCGGTGCCGGCCAACCACAAAAATGTCTTCAACATCGAGTGCTGCACACTCGCCAACTCGAATGCCCGTGTAGTACAGAAGAAGCAAGACCGCTCTATCTAGGCTTCGCTTGCAACCAGCTACCGCTCGGAGCAAACGAAGCTGCTCATCTTTACTGAGAGCGCTGGGAGCTACCTCTGGCAGTTCTTCTCTTGGAATCTCTGGGGCTTTTTTGCCGAGGTATTGAAGATAGTGATCCACCGCAGTTAGGTGTGCATTAACAGTGGCTGGACTCGCCTTGCCGGCCTGTTTCAGATGTCGCTTGTAGTTGCGGAGAACGTGCGCCAACTCGCGTTCGCTTCCCAGCAGCTCCTCCAGGGCCTCGCCAGAGCCCTCTAGGAAGCCCTGGAATCGTTTTATTCGGGACCGATAGGCTCTTATGGTCTGGAGGGAAAGAGGCTGCCGATTGAGCCAAGAGGAGTACTTGTTGAATTCTGTCGAGGAGTCATTCAAAATGGCGGGTTCTCAAGTGGCGCTCTCTTAGTATCACAAGATTTTAGCCGATTTTGAACCCGCACGGGCTCTGTTTTCTCGTCCCGGTATCACAAGTATTCTCTAGAAAAACTTGTGATACTTCTAGGTATCAATGGTTTTCTTACACAGACTGAACGCGCTTGCGCGCATTAAGTCGTGCAACCAACTTTGCCGAGGCGACTCGCCTCGGTTCACCTATTCTTGTCAGTCTGGTGTGTGAAATACTCGTCGATCAACCATTGCAGCAATTATCTGCTGCACCAAAGTGTAAAAAATCATCGGCAGCATAACCGCAGGGTGGTCGGCTAATGCCGTGGCAGCCAGAACTAATCCTGTCCCGTTGTTGTTCATTCCCAAGCCGAACATCAACGAAGCTTTGTCCGGATTATCGCTGTTGAACAATTTGGAAACTACCCAGCCAGCAAAGAATGCAGAGCCACAGACGAATATCGTTATCCCTAAGATGAAGGCAAGGAAATCCCAGTCAGGCCTTGCACACGCCTCCGGGAGGCTGGTTGAGGCGTTGGAATAATTTAGAAGTAGCAGGACCAAGAAATTCACAAACTTCAGGTTTGGTTTGATTTTGCTTGTTCCGTTGTCGCCAATGCAATAGTGGACAAGAATTCCGACCAGCGATGGAAGGACCACAGTCAAGCACAAGAATGCATTTGTCCCTTGCTGCGCCATTTCATGGAGATCTTCAGCATAATCTCCTTGAGTCACGAATCCGAACAAATGCAAAACAAGAGGCGTCGTCAGCGGACTCAAAACAGTCGATAAAAGAACTAGCCCCAGGCTCAAGCTTAGATTGCCATTAGCATTTTGCGCCCAGGTTGCTGAAGAACCTGCTATGGGCATTGCGACTATCAAGGCTAACCCGACGAGCAAATTGTGTAATTCGTCCTGATTGTGCCAAAGTCCAAGGATTCCGCGAACGCCCAAAATCAACAACATTGGAACGAGCATATTTGCAAGAAAGCCAACAAGCAACAAGAGTGGCTTCTTCTTTATGCCGAGTAATTCTTGGGTTTGTATTCCCAGTCCGGCATTAAACAAGAGGAATGAAAGCATTATCAAGCCAAGAGAAAGGTTGGTTTCGCCGAGCCCAGGTAGCGAAATTGAACCAAGCGATACGTGTCTTAGCCAGAGTCCAAATTGCGGAAAGAGTGCAGCCGCAACATAGCTGAAGATGAGCAGCGGCAAAAAATTTGCGTGAATAAAATGTGTCACTGACACAATAGGTGCCTGCTTTGTAGTCATCAATGCCGCTCGCTGATAGCTATTCTTGACAAACTCTTGTATTATCAAGCCTGTCTTAATTGCTTATACATTTTTCTTTTTGGCCTTGTCAACAAAGTAAACTGAATTTTGCTGCGAGCCTGAAGTAATGCGGCTTTTAGAAATGAAAACCAAAGTCATTAGCACGATACTTTTGTTCCTCTTACTATGCGCGACCAGTTCCGCTCGTGCTTGCATTTGTCCGGACGAAGTAAAGAGAACTGCCTCTGCAATTTCAGCCGTTGTGCTTCAAGCAACTTCAAGTGACCTGTGCACGGACTGTGGGCATACGCGCTCTTGTTGTTCGAGCCATCAAGAACTTGCAATGGCCGGTGGCGCTACTTTCGAACTACCTGAAGTATTGCAGCTAGCGATTTTTATCGAGTATTTCGCTCCTTTTCTACACAAGCAAACGTTGAATGAACACAAGCGCCTGCGCGCTCCTCCACCTGTTGTTGCAGAACGGCTTACTCCATTCACTGCCAAACAAGTTCTCCTGATCTAAGAGGCAACTCTTGCTGTTGCCTCTTCCGATCTGGAGAATTTTTATTGCAAGCTCCCTGTCAGTCTGGGAAGACCACCCGGTCTCCCGTGCTCAACAATTTCAATTCGATCAAAATACTTCTTCCGTTATGGTGGGCAGGTCTCATTGCCTGTTCGCCAACAGCTAACGCGCAGCTTCCGGCACCACCTGGTGAGAACCTGGCTTTCGCTCAGTCAGTCATCGCTCAAGGTAATGGTCCATTAGAAACACCATTGCGCGGGCCGCTGACTAAGCCGGTATCCATGGGACAAGCAATGAACGAGACGCTCATGCAGAGTCCAAGGGCTGCATCTTTGCGCCTTCAGCTTGGAATTGCCAAGTCCAATCTGATTCGTGCCACTGAGATGCCCAACCCAAGCATCTTCATGGACAACGGATACAAAGCAGAATTCACATATCGCTATGGGTTTTCGATCCCTATAGAGCCACCTTGGAAAATGGCTTTGAGGATAATCGCCGCTAAGAAGGAGATCAAACGCATAGACCTGGAAATTGCAAAAGCGCTGTGGTCTTTGCGCGGCGACATCCGGCGTGCATACACTGAGGTGGTTATCAGCCAGGAGCGATACGAGACCCTTAAGTCGCTCGCTGATCTCTATCAAAGTCTTCTTGTTACCGCCGAGAAGCGCTGGCGGGCTGGTGATGTCGCCCGAGTCGACGTATATCGAGCTGAACTGGCTTATACGCAGGCGTCCATCAATCGCGATCAGTCCATAACTGAGGTCGTGCGGGCGAAGCAATCAGTAAACGTCCTGCTGGGCCGCAATCACGACCTCGACATTACCATCCCGCGGCTCGACGCCCTGCCATTTCAGTTAAAGGCTGAGAAATTAAGCTATTTGCCTGATTTGGAGACACCTCTTCCCTCTCTCAATCAACTCCTGGCTAGCGCTCATGAACATCGTTTGGAGATAAAGGTAGTAGAACAAGCAATCCGCGCAGGACAGGCAAGTTTGAATGTGAGCTACGGAAACATATTGCCTACTCCAGCGATAGGCGTGGGCAGCTCAGTTGTGAATGGTCCTGGGCTTCCGCCCGATGCTACGGCTCTGACTAAGAACAACTTTCATGGCTTTTTCTTTCAAACCTTCGTGGAGCTGCCGATCTTCAACTTTCAACAAGGTGATATCAGCAAGTACCGATCGACAATCAAACAGTTAACAGCGGAGAGGTTGACTCAGCGAAACATCGTTGAGCAGGACGTTGTACAGGCATTTCAATCAGTGATTATCCAGAGACAAAAGATCCAGACCTATCAAGAAAAGGCTCTTGGACGGTCTGCGGAAATAGCCAGGCTAGTTCAAAAAAGTTATCAGGTAGGCGAGACCGATATTACATCTGCCCTTCAGGCACAGCAAGCCAATGTGCAGGTTCGAAATGAGTATCTTGATGCAATCAAAGCATACGAACTCGCATACACGGACTTGGAGCAGTCGATTGGAACGACATTGTATTAATCAAAGGATGTTCAAGAAATTCGAATGTTAGAACTCAAAAAACTCAAACAACTGATCGTCTTTGTTCTACCTGTTCTTTGTATTGCGTCATGTACAAAAAACGTACCGGAGCAAGCTAAAGAAAGCGTGACAAGACCTGCGTCCTCTGACATCATCAAACTAACGCCAGAAGCTTTCAGCAAGATTGGAATCAAGACAACTGGTGTTGAGCGGCGTGTGATTTACGATGACATAGTCACTACAGGTCAAATTCAATCGGACGAGAATAGAGTCTTTCATATCAATTCGCTGGCACCGGGACGAGTTATCGAAGATAAGGTAATTCTCGGCGACTTGATCAAACCAGGACAAACTTTGGCAATCATCGAAAATCTTGAAGTAGCCAGAATTTATGCTGACTTTATTCGCCGTTACCATGAAAACGATGTCGAGATCAAAGATGCGGACACAAAATTAGCGCTTGCGAAGAACAGCCTAAATCGTACTCAACAGCTATATGACGAAAATATTGCTCCGCAGAAAGCGCTGATCCAGGCTCAGGCGGATCATACGCTTGCTGCCAGGGCCGTCGAAGCTCTCAAAGAAAAAAGCACGCACATTGAAGAGGAGGCCAGGTCGCTCCTCTCCGCATACGGAGTCACTCTTCACAATATTCAGTCTGAAAAACTCCAAACAACAAGCCCGATTGTAGCTCCCCGGGGAGGTGTCATAACAAAGAAGAATGTCACGGTCGGTGATGTCGTTGCTGTGCAGCAGACGCTCTATGAAGTAGCCGATCTTTCACAAGTCTGGCTCGATATAACCATTTACGACAAGGACCTTGGCCGAGTCAAAGAGGGGCAAGTGACGGAATTTGTCAGTGACAGTCTGCCAAAAAAAACGTTTACGGGGGCAATCAACTACATGAGACCTTCAACAGGAGACAACACTAGAACATTCCTTGCTCGCGTAGTTCTGAAGAACCCCGGATTCTTGCTCAAACCCGGCATGTTCGGACAAGTCACGATTCAAGAACCCGCCTCACAAAGTCAGGTCTTTGTGCCATCTGATGCGGTGCAAAGTTATGGAAAAGAAGACTTTGTCTTCGTAGATTTAGGAGAAGCACGCTATAGAAAGCAACCCGTAAAACTTGGAAAGAAGGTTGTGGGGGGATTCCTGCTTGAGTCCGGAGTTGGTGCCGGCGAACCTATCGTTACTAAAGGATCGTTCAATTTAAAGGCTGCTGTGCTCAAAGGCGAATTTGCGGAGGAAGACTGAGCAATGGAAAATTTCTTCGCCTCTTTGTTGAAGCAACGCCTGTTTGTGTGCTTTTGCTTTCTGCTTTGCATTGCTGGTGGTGTCAATGCTTTCCTAAATTTGCCTATAGATGCTTTCCCGGATCTGGCTAACAATCAGGTGCAAGTATTGACGGAAGCCCGTGGAATGGCACCTGTAGAGGTGGAACAGCTGGTTACGATACCAATAGAATCCATCATGAATGGATTGCCCGGAGTAGTCCAGGTACGCTCAGTATCGAAGTTTGGACTGTCCGTCGTCTCTGTAGTTTTCAAAGACAATATCGATACATACTTCGCCAGGCAAGTAGTCCTAGAGCGTCTACAAAGCGCCAAGAGTCGCCTGCCCAATGATATAGATCCTCAGCTGGGCCCCATCACTACTGCCATGGGTGAGATATACCAGTATGTTGTGGATGGAAAAGGCTACACTGCTGCGGAGCTGAAAACCCTCCAAGATTGGGACATTAGATACCAATTGCGGACGGTGCCTGGCGTGACTGAGGTAAACACTTGGGGAGGCTACACACAGGAGTATGTGATCACCATCATTCCGGCAAGGCTTCAGCAATATGGACTGACTCTGAAAAATGTATTCTCTGCTATTTCATCGGATAACGAAAACTTCGGTGCCGGGATCATCAATCATGATTCAGAGCAATATACCGTAAGAGGCATAGGTCGGCTTCATTCACTGGATGACATTGCCAATATCACCGTATCAACTCAAAATGGTCCTCCTGTTTATATCAAGAACATTGCTCAGGTGTCGTATGGTCACGCTCTACGCCAGGGTGCCGCTACAAAGGACGGCAAGGGCGAAGTTGTCACCGCAATTGTAATGATGCTCAAAGGCGAAAATAGCAGGGAGGTGATAAAGAGAATTCAGGAGCGCATCAATGAAGTTAGAAAATCGCTCCCGGAAGCCGTCACCTTGAAACCGTTTTACGATCAAGCACATCTGGTGGAACAAACGATTCACACTGTGCAGACAAACCTGATTGAAGGCGGTTTTCTGGTCATAGTAGTTCTCTTATTAATGCTCGGCAATTTTACGGCAGCCATTATAGTGGCGCTGACGATACCGCTGTCACTTCTCTTCTCCTTTATTGGTATGCGAGAGATGGGCATCACGGCAAACGTTATGAGTCTTGGTGCGATCGACTTTGGAATGATTGTTGACGGCTCAATCGTGATGGTCGAGAACAGTCTTTCAAGGCTTTCGCGTGCTCGCCCGGGCGAGGATAGAATCGCAGTAATCCAGGACTCCGTGCGTGAAATGGCTCGACCAATTTTCTTTGGCGTCCTAATAATCACTGTCGTCTATATGCCGATACTGTCTTTGCAAGGCATGGAATACAAAATGTTTTCCCCGATGGTATTCACTGTGTGCTTCGCTTTGCTAGGTTCGCTGCTTATTGCGTTGACCCTTGTGCCTTCTCTTTGCAGTCTTTTTCTGAGAGGCAAGATCTCCGAGAGCGAAAGTTGGATCATAGACATCATCAAGCCGATTTATGTGCGAGCGCTAGACGTGGCTCTAAGGCACAAGACTGTCACAGTCCTTCTAGCCGGTGCGGCTTTTATCTTTGCCATAGCCTTGATTCCCTTGCTCGGAACAGAATTCGTGCCGCAGCTCGACGAAGGTGACATGATCATTGAAACGCGCAATATTCCTAGTATTTCACTGCCGGAAGCCCTCAAGGTCTCGACGCGAATAGAAAAATCGCTTGCTCCGTTTCCTGAGGTGAAAACTGTTGTTTCGAAAACCGGTCGTCCGGACTTAGCCACCGATCCAATGGGTGTTTATCAAACTGATGTGTATGTGATTCTAAAGCCTAAGTCGCTATGGCCAGCAGGGCAAACCCGAGCGAAACTCGTCGATGAGATGAGGAACAAGCTAAATCAGGACGTTCCTGAAGCTAAGTACAACTTTACGCAACCAATAGCCATGCGGGTCAATGAGCTTGTCTCTGGAGTGCGTGCAGATGTTGCCGTTAAAGTCTTTGGCGACGACATTCAAGTACTGCAAAATAAGGCAGAAGAGATCAAAAACGTTATTGCAGGGATCTCTGGGCAAACTGACCTTCAGGTCGAACAGTTAACCGGAAGCGGGCAACTGCTTATTACGCCAAACCGCGCCAAGATGGCGCGTTATGGAGTACATATAGATGATATTCGCACAGTGATTCAGACTGCCGTTATTGGCATACCAGTTTCAGAAATCCTAGATGGACGAAAGCGATTTGACGTTCGAGTCAAATTCCCTGAAATAACCCAGGATACAATTGCGTCGATCGATAATCTGTTGATTGAAACAGCCACCGGGCAGCGCATACCATTATCGCAAGTCGCCAAGACAGAACTTATTCAGGGCTTGGATGCGATCAATAGAGAGTTTTCCCAGCGCAGAATAATTGTCCAGTGCAACGTGCGCGGAAAAGACATAGGTTCCTTTGTCCAAGAAGGCCAACAAAAGATTGCCAAGAAAATTAAACTCCCGCCCGGATACTACATTCAGTGGGGCGGACAATTCGAAAATCAGCAGAGAGCCATGCAGCGCCTTATGTTTGTCGTTCCACTTTCTGTGTTTATCATCTTTTTCCTTCTGCTCACTACATTTCGTTCCGTGAAAGATGCGCTTATAGTGATGACAAACATTCCATTTGCTCTCATTGGCGGCGTCGTTGCATTGTGGGTTCGCGGCATGTATTTAAGTGTGCCGGCATCGATTGGCTTTATTGCCCTTTTCGGCGTAGCTGTACTCAACGGTCTTGTTCTTATCTCCAAAGTGAACTTTCTCGTTGGCGATGGAGAAATAATAGAGCAGGCAATTAGGCACGCGGCAGCTACTCGATTACGACCAGTTCTCATGACGGCGCTGGTAGCAACGTTGGGTTTCTTACCTATGGCGACATCAACTGGGGCGGGGGCAGAGATTCAAAAGCCACTTGCCACGGTCGTCATAGGCGGTCTGTTTACCTCGACCCTTCTTACGCTGTTTGTTCTCCCAGTTATATATGATTGGACAACGAAAGGGAGGCGTAGGCGTTCACCTCCTCCGCCCGCGCCAGTCTTGCAGCAAGAAGAATAGCGAATGGAGTTTGCATTGAATTCATGAAGATCGCCCATACAAAAAGCCGAATTTCGCAACCAGCATGTCTGGCAATTGGAGCGGCAATTTTATTCGGCGCCAGCACCCCAGCTGCGAAATTGCTAACTGGACAGATACATCCACAACTGCTCGCAGGTCTTCTTTATTTGGGCTCTGGAGTAGGTCTCTTATTGTACAGTCTTGTCACCAACTCCATTGCTGGCTCTAAGTCTGAAAATAGATTGAAGGGATTGGATTTCGCCTGGCTTGCCGCCGCGGTTTTATTTGGTGGCATCGCAGGACCACTATTGCTCATGATTGGATTGAGCAGCACGACGGCCGGGGCAGCTTCCCTATTGCTCAATATGGAAGCCGTTTTTACAGCACTGCTGGCCTGGTTTGCATTCAAAGAGAATTTCGATCGGCGAATCCTATTGGGCATGTTGGCAATCGTCGGCGGAAGCATTTTGCTAGCCTGGCAGCCAGGAGCGGTAATCGCTATATCGATCGGGTCACTGGCGATCGTAGGAGCTTGCTTTTGTTGGGCGTTGGACAATAACTTCACAAGAAACATTTCAGAAGCTGACCCTGTTCAGATTGCGGCTATAAAAGGGTTGGTGGCAGGCGCAGTTAATGCCGGTATGGCTTTTGTCTACGGCAGTCGATTACCAAATATCTCCATTCTTAGCGAAGCAGCCGCACTCGGTTTCATGGGATACGGCCTGAGTCTAGTGCTATTCATCCGGGCACTTCGACACCTCGGAACCGCTCGTACAGGAGCATATTTCTCGACAGCACCATTTACCGGTGCAATCTTATCAGTGCTCATTCTGCATGAGCCCATAACTGGTCAACTGGTGCTAGCTGGCTGTTTTATGGCGCTTGGAGTATGGTTGCATTTAACCGAAGCTCACGAACATGAACATAGTCACCCAGCGGAAGAGCACGATCATATGCATTCACACGATGAGCACCACCAACATGAGCACGACCCGAACATATCGGCAGGTGAGCCTCATAGCCACTGGCATAAACACGTTGCAATCACGCACTCACATCCGCATTATCCGGATACACAACACCGTCACGAGCACATTAAAGATAAGTTGTCATAGATTTTCTGAATCACAGAAACCTTAAGGACAGTGAATACAGACCGCTTCGCAGGACAGACCAAATAGACGTGCCTATAAACTATAAACACAAATCAACGACAAGTCCGAGAATTGGTTAAATCGCACCGTCCTTGGTGCCGGTCTCACAAGTGCGCTCGGTGATTTCAACTATGAAACATGCAATGTCATCTTGCCAGGTTTTCTTGCTGTTCTGGGCTTGATTTTGATGGCTGCCCCAAGCAACTGAGTGCGGATGACCGGAGTAGTTCTGAAGTTACTTTCGCCGCGCCCTGAATTTTTCGACATTATGTTGTATAGCCATTGCTTGCTCACTCTTGCCTACCTTCTCCAAATGGACGACGTACGATTCTAGTGCGTCCAGCAATTCTTCATGTACCGGATCTACGGTATATTCAAGTGTGCGAATACCCTCCTCAAAGAGCGGATCAGCTTCGTCGCACCTGTTGAGAGAACAATAAGCTGCGGCCAAATTTACCAGGGAAGCGGCATACTCTTTGCTTTTCGAGCCGTAAATAGAGCCTTTAATGCTCAAAGCTCTCTTGTACAGATCGATTGCTTCGTGACACTTGTGCTGCTCGCAATAGAGAACACCTAAATTATTGAGACAGCCAGCCACTTCTGCCGATGAGTCGCCGAGTTCCTCCTGCCAAATCTGAAGAGCCTTTTGATAGAGAGGTTCAGCTTGGCTGCTCAGCCCCTGCTTTCTATAGTGTGTTGCGATATTGCTGAAATCCTCAGCTAAATTTAGTCTTCCGGATTTACCGGAACTCTGATCGATAGAAAGAGCCCTTTGATACAGCGGATCAGAGTCTTTGTGCTTTCCTTGAGCACAATAACAAAGTGCCAGATTATTCAATGTCATAGCCAGGCGCTCATCGTTGATGTGCAGCGATTCAAGGTCGCGCAGGGCCTTGTGAAATTTTTGCTGGGCGACCGAGTACAGACCGCGTTCATACGATTGCTGTCCGAGCCACATTTGCATGTTCCAGTCGCAGTACGTTTTGTCCGGTTTGGTTTGTTCGCTCATTGATTTCATCTCGTAGCGCAAATAAGTTTGCTCAGTGGTTGCCGTGCAATTCGGAGCCAATGACCTTTTCGGTGAACCATGGAGTCAAGACTCTTTCCATAACAACAGTCATCACCCCGTACATTGAGAATACAAGTGCAACTTGAAACAGACAGCCTTTTAGAGACATTCGGCCTTTCTTCTTTTGAAGCCACATAAAAACACAAGCCCCAAGCAAGATGCTCACGGCTGCAAATTGATATAGGTCATGATATTTCCCCATGTATCCTTTGATTCCGGATGCACCTGCTAGCCCAAGAGCAAGTGCCAATAAAGGAAGCGAGCAGCAAAGGCAAGCAATGAACGCAGCTAGAAAACTCAAGAGATAATATTGCAATCCCTTGTCTGCCGATGAGGACTTGCTGTGATCCGCAGCCGTCCTACTGCACGATGAATGCTCTTCAGTCACTAACCTGACCTCTCTCTGACCTTACTCTAATGCGGTACGGCTTGAAACGAATCCTCCTGAGGACTGACAAGAAAAGCTCATTTGCTTTTGGCTTCATGGCACGGGGATAGCGAAGCTGTCACCAGGGGCAACACGAAGCTGCAAAGCCTTACCGGGCAAATGTTTCAAAATCTGGAAATTTTTGCGCTGCTTTGCGAAGACAGTAGAACTCAGTCAAACTGGGAACTTCTTGATTGCTTGATCGTATTCTTGCGCTGCAGCCAAGCTCATACGAGAGTAGACTTCAAAGACTGTCTGGATGCGTGTCCTGAGTACAGTTGAATCATCGCATCATCCAAACCCTGAGAAGTCAAAAAAGAGATGGACAAAAGACAACATGTCAAAAAACAAATTTGATAGCCTAATTTCAGATATTCGAACCTGCGACATTTGCCGAGACCATTTGCCACTTGGTCCACGTCCTATTTTGCAAGTGGCTAGTTCTGCAAAAATATTGATAGCAGGGCAGGCGCCGGGCAAAAAAGTGCATGAGAGCGGAATACCGTTTGACGATCAAAGCGGGGATCGGCTGCGTAATTGGCTCGGATTAACAAATGACCAATTTTATGATTCTAAAAAGGTCGCGATTTTGCCGATGGGTTTTTGCTATCCAGGAGCTGGAGTCTCTGGTGATGCGCCACCGAGGCCGGAATGCGCCAAGGAATGGCGCGAGAAGGTATTAAATCAGCTGAGCACAGTTGGGCTGGTGCTTGTTATCGGCAAGTATGCTCTGGACTATCACCTGGCTGAAAAGCAAAAGGAAAATCTAACCGAAACAGTCAAAGCTTGGCGCGAATATTGGCCTAGTCATGTTCCTATGCCTCATCCGAGCCCACGAAACAATATCTGGCTTCGTAAAAATCCGTGGTTCGAGCAGGAAATAATTCCTTCCATTCAAGAACGCGTAAGGACTTTAATTGCCGACACATAAGAGGAAGGGCAACCTATTGAGCACTAGAGGCTGCTTTGTTGGCTTTTCTGCTCAGAGACTGGCTTCGAAGTGCTCGCCACAGTCCGAAATATTTGAGGGGTAATATATCGCTTCCTAAAACCTCTAACCTCTCGAAAGCTCCAAAACACCAAGAGAGGTTGGCATAATGAGATATTTAGATTCAAAATCGTCTTCAGAAGTCTCTGACAAAGAAAATTTAGTTGAACGCATCAGCGTGGTCAGCGAGAAAGTCGGAGACTTACTTGCTTCGGGAGGTCTAGCCGTAGTTATAGGTTGGATAGGACTCTTGAAATTCACTCCGGCTGAGGCTAGCGCAATAGAACCATTTGCAAGACACAGCCCTTTATCGGGATGGGCATTTAACTATTTGACAGTGCAGCAATTTTCGAACGTTGTTGGGCTAACAGAGCTGCTTATCGTCGGTTTGTTATTGTTCGGCTTTGTAAATCGGTCTGCTCGGAGATTAGGCGGTGTGCTTGCTGCTGGTATGTTTTTGACCACGCTCAGCTTTCTGTTCACGACTCCTGGTGTTGTTGACGGTACTGTCGCCGGTTTAATTCCCGCACTAACAGTTCCTGGTCAATTTCTCCTTAAAGACATTGTGCTGCTGGGTGTCGCTATACGCACAATCGGCTTGAGAGCTGAATAAATAACAGAATACCCAAAGACGCTTGTTTGCTTGACAGCCTCTCGTCTTCAAAAGGAAAACCCGTGAAACTACTTAATTATTTGCCAAGGCAAAAAGTCGCAGAGCTATCAATTATGGCTGCTTTAACGATCTTCGGCTCACTGTTTGGTAGCAGAGTTGAGCTTCATTTATTCGAACACATCAACCATTGTCCGGGAGCAAAATAGCTCCTGTGTTCTTCGGGGTCACTATCATGTTCAGCAAAAAACTATTGTTATCGATTGCGAGCACCTTGAATGTGTCACTTCAAAGTGTACAGCCAGCCTTGAGTAATCCAGTCAGTCTACTCACCGGTCAGGTGAAGAACTCATCTGAAGTAGACATGGCCGACAAGATCAATGTTCGTCCGAAATTAATCGTCCTTGCCCTTCATGGAATGGCGATGCACGGCTCTACTTTTGATGCGCTCAAAGAAACTCTTGCAGTCGAAAATATTTTAGTCGTAGCTCCGGATCTACCTGGATATGGGATGCAGTGCCTGGCGAAATCAGCTAAGTGTACCTTTCGCAGCGAAGCGAGCCTTGAGCTTGTGGAAGCACAGATTAAGTCAATAAAAGATAAGCTCCCTGATGTGCCGCTCATCCTTTTGGGTGAGAGTTTAGGCGGCGCTCTGGCAATCGATTATGCATCCAGAAATGCCAGCGAAATAAACGGACTAATACTTTCAGCACCAGCGCTTAGTTTCAGAGCACTCGCCGGGTTGAAATTAGCGCCTAAGTTGCTCCTATCCGTTCTAGATCCAGCTACAAAGCTTCAATTGAAAGCCTTCATCGAAAAAAATAGTAGCGACAATTTCGCTGATGGTCAGGTTGTCTTACAAGATAAATCTTCGAGAAAAACTACCTCGCTTAGAGAACTTCTGCGAATACGCAGCTTTCTCTCTCGTGCCAAATCGGAAGTATCAAATCTATCTCCAGACCTTCCAATACTAGTTCTCCACGGATCGGCAGACAAAATTATAAGCCTTCGCGGTTCAGAGTTCTTAGTCAATCACGCAACCAGTTCCAATAAAAAACTGGAAGTCTTTTGCGGAGCCGGCCACTTACTTCTTGAAGTAAAGCATCCAAGGGCTGAGGTTCTATCGGCAATCGACAATTGGCTAGCCGATATCAAACAGGACAATTCTGAACGCCCGTCATTTCAAACAAATGCAGACAACTTGTCCAATGCCATCGTTCTTCGAAAATAATTTCGTCGCAAGGTTCAGTCTAGTTCTAAATTTCACCAAGACCGAGTCAACTACTGCGCTCTTAAAAGCAAGGAGATTTCAGAATTTAACGCACGGCTTTGATAATGTGGTTTTCGAGGTAAGAGTTTACCAAGTCGATGTATCATAGGAGTGTTCGAGAGAGAACGTCGAGCGCTTCAACCAAGCGTTATGGATAAAAAGAGGTCTGAGTGATTTATGTTATCAGCTTCCGACGCTGAGTGGGTTGAGCGACTGACTGGACAAGAAAGAGAAGCAGCTACAAAGGAGTTGCAACATCTTCTCAACCGCGCGATGTTCAAGTTTGATGTGAGTGCTGAAGACAAAGAAGATTTTGTACAATCAGCAACCATAGCAGTCTTGACGAAAATATCTAGCTACCAAGGTCGAAGTAAATTTTCAACATGGGCTATATCGATAGCGATTAATACGGCTTTGAGCGAACTAAGAAAGAGACATTGGAGCAACGTGTCGTTAGAGGACTTAACTCAAATGCAAGAACCTATAGAAAACTCTTCTAGCCGAGGAAACCCAGAACTTGAAGCACAAAGGCAATCAACAATCGAATTAGTAGATTCGCTAATTCATGGCGAGCTAACACTCAAGCAAAGAACCGCACTGATAGCCGAGCTGAATGGCATGCCTCTGCAGGAAATTGCATCAAGAATGGGAGTGTCTCGCGGTGCTATCTACAAGCTCACTTTCGATGCGCGACAGAAATTACTTCAGTGTCTAACTGCCAAAGGCTACAGCTTAGACGACCTGACTACGGCGATGGAGCAAGAGTAATGCTACTAGATCAGAGTAAAATCAAGATACTTTTAAGAGCTTTGGTGCTTACTAATGAGACCGAACTGGACTGCGATGCTTGCTTTGACGCTATGGCAGAGTTCGCTGAAA
The DNA here is from genome assembly GCA_012965515.1 of Candidatus Melainabacteria bacterium. Lineage (GTDB taxonomy): Bacteria > Cyanobacteriota > Vampirovibrionia > Obscuribacterales > Obscuribacteraceae > QKMZ01. The sequence goes on from DTSE01000035.1 coordinate 18,163, forward strand.
GCCAGCTGTCCGGGGCGTCCGTGCCTGAAGCATTAATCCTCATTGATGATCACATAAAGATCTGCGTGGACTGCGAAGAGCAGTATCAGATACTAAAGACAACCATTTCGGAGATGGACGATTTGGACAGCCACCAGGCGAAAAAAAC
>DTSE01000036.1 GCA_012965515.1 Candidatus Melainabacteria bacterium
AGGGCATTATTGGCTGCTGTAGCGCCACGCGCGTGTTTGCGAAAGCTGGCCAAATCTTCATTAATGAACGAGTAATCGCCTTGCTGCAATATGCGCAGCCAATATTCAATGTCTCCAACGTGGCGAAATTGCGTTCCAAATCCACTGCCTATGGACTTCTGTCGAAACATCACGGTGCAGGGTTCACCAATAATGTTGCGCAATGGGTCGAGGCTATGGCTGATCATGTCTTCTGCCGGGTAGAAAGGCGCTATGCCGAACAAGTCCACGGCTGTAATGATGCCTTCGTGTGGAATCGCCCGACCCTTTTCGTCGATGACTTTTCTGCGAGAGCTTACCAGTGCGACGTTTTCGTGCTTCTGCAAAATTGAAAGAGAGCGTTCAATGAGAGTCGGCTCCCACAAGTCGTCTTGGGCATGAGGCTTTATGTAATCGCCTTTAGCCCGGGCAAAGCAAGAATTGTAGTTGGCAAAAAGCCCTAAGCGCCGATCGTTCTTCCAATGGTGGATACGCGGGTCTTGCTTGGCATAGTCTTCGATTATCTCGGATGTCTTGTCTGTCGAGCAGTCGTCCGAAATTAAGAGCTCAAAATTCTTGTGTGTCTGCGCGAGCGCGCTTTCGATTGCCTTCGGCAAAAAGTCAGCGCCGTTAAACGTCGGCAAACAAATTGATACGAGGGATTCCACCAGGCTGCCCGATCCATGGTATTTAATCGAATAATTATTGCATGGCATCTGATTAGTGAATCCGAGCTGTTACAGTTAGACTTTCCTCATGCCGCCTCGATCGCGCCGCAGTGACCTTCCAGGGAAACAATTGAAATCCGCTAATCAGCACAATTCAAACATAAGGAAAACCATTGTCGTCTACACATCAATGAGCTGGGGGCACGCCTGTGTGGCGATTCGGCTCACTGGACCCTGGCGGTCGGGTGCTTGGGAATTGGTGAAAGGAAACAGTGAAGATTCTGATGCCAGTGATGTCTCCGGCGCAGATCTGGTTGTTTTTCACCGAGAATTTCCTGGTTTATGCAGTAATTACGGCAAGATTTTGTGGAAGTGCCGCATGGAGCAGAAGCCGGTCGTCTACGAATTGGACGATCTGCTCAGCAGAATTCCCCAAGGGCATGCATCGTTTGAGTTTCTTAGCGGTATCGCGCCCTCTATTGCCTCGGCTGTTTCAGATGCTGATGCAGTGCTCGTTTCCACTGAAAAACTGAAGTCCGAATTATCGGTGCATAACAGAAACATTTTTGTAGTCCCGAACTGTTTGGACGATGATTTGTGGACTATTCGCCCGCCGCGCAACAATCCTGAAGTAGTCAAAATCGGGTATGCCGCAACCAAGACTCATCGTGCCGATGCGGAGTTCATTGCGCCTGCACTGGCTGATTTTGCTGATCGCTGGGGCAGCCGAATCAATATCGAGTTTGTCGGCGTAGCACCACCTGCGGTATTGCAAGGGCGCGCCAACGTGGTTTGGCATCAGATGAATGACATAGATTATGCAGACTACGTCCGCGTTATGAATACAAAGGCCTTTGACATTGGAATTGCACCGTTGATTGATAATGACTTCAATCGCTGCAAAAGCTGCATGAAGTATCTGGAGTATTCGGCAATGGGCGCTGTCGGCGTGTACTCGAATTTGGAGCCATACCTGGATGTCGTCGAGCCGGGAGAGAACGGTTTTCTCGCCGGTGGGCTGGAGGATTGGGTGAAACATTTGTCCAGGCTTGTTGAAAGTCCTGAATTGCGGTTGACTGTCGCTAATCAGGCACAACACAAGCTTCGGGAGAATTTTTTGCTCAGTGCTCGACGTCCTGAAATTTGGGATGTTTGGCGCGCCGCTGCGACCGTTGAGTAATATGAATTCTCGAAACGGATAGGCTCGTATCCAGGCTGATAGGTGGCGTTTTGTGTAGGGGCGATGCCATGCATCGCCCGGGCGACGCATGAAGTCGCCCCTACGGCTGCTTCTGCCGGAACAACCATAGAATGCTGATCGCCTGATTGGATCTCAGCGTGGCATAATGTGCAAGGCTGGTGGGTAAACCCAACCGGCGGGACTTTACGAAGGATGTCAGTACAGAGCGACGAGGATAATTCAAAGCTGATTTATGGCACGAGTTCTCTTTGTTGAAGACGATAAGGATCTCGCCACAGCGGTGGAAATGGCGCTGGAGGCGCAAAACTTTGTCGTCGAAGTCGTGCATGACGGCAAGTCCGCCTTGGATAGGCTGACGTTTGAACACTACGACGTGGCCATCGTCGATTGGATGTTGCCACAAATGAGTGGATACGAAGTTTGTCAGGAATATAGGCGCAACGGCGGACAGACGCCAATTCTTTTTCTGACGGGGCAATCGGATGTGATGCACCGTGTACAGGCTCTCGATACCGGTGCGGATGACTATCTTTGCAAACCTTTTGCATACGCTGAACTGATGTCACGCGTGCGCGCCTTGCTCAGGCGTTTTCCAAAAATGGAAAACCAAGTCATAAGCCTCGGTCATCTCGAGCTGGACATTCAGCGGTGCCGTGCCAAAGTCGAAGGGAAAGATGTTGACTTGGCGCCCAGTGAATTTGCACTGTTGGAACTGCTGATGAAACACCAGGGACGCATTTTCAGCGCCGACGATTTGCTCGATCGTGTTTTCAAACTGGACCAGGAGGCAACCGGCGAGGCTGTTCGCCAGCGCATTTTGCGTTTGAGAAAAAAGATTGATGTGGATGGAAAGCCTTCCCTCGTCAAGACTGTGAAGGGTCTCGGATATTGCATGGAAGAGCCGTCCGCCTAGTTTCGCGTCTCGTTTTCGTCTGCGAGCATTGTGTAAAAATCGACCCCCTGTCCGGATTTCTCCAAGCAGGGGGTCTGTATAGCTATTGGCGATTTGGCCTGTTTATTGCTTAGCAGCACTTCTCTGCTTGCGGTTTGGCCGAGCCTTCCGGCGCCGGAGAATTGTCGAGCGCTTTACGCAGGGAGCCACCATATTTAGTGAGCAGCTCTTCTGCCTGCGCGCGACCCAACTTTCTTTTGGTCATCAAAATGGCTGTCTTCGCTTTGTTTTGCGATGCGACCAGCGCGCCTTCGGCGATATGTCTGGGTACTTCGCCGCAGATCGAGATAATCGAAACAGCGCGCTCTCTCAACTTCTCATTGGTCGGTTTCAGGTCAACCATGAGGTTTTCATAGACTTTGCCGAGGCGGACCATCGTACAGGTCGTCAGCAAATTGAGAATCATTTTTTGTGCTGTGCCGGCTTTCATGCGGGTGGAGCCGGTTAAGGCTTCGGCGCCGACTACGGCCGTTATGGTCACGTCGCACAATCCGTCCAGTCCGCCAAAGTTATTGACGATACCGATTCTTGCCGCTCCTGCGTCGCGCGCTTGTTCTAGGGCGCCAATCACGTAAGGGGTTCTGCCCGAAGCGGTGATGCCAACGACCACGTCTTTGTCCGTGATTTTGACTGAGATAGCATCTTGCTCGCCCATCTCTTTGGAGTCTTCGGCGTTTTCGAAAGAGCGGAACATTGCTTCTTTTCCGCCGGCGATGCAGGCAGAAACAATCTCGCTGTCGATGCCGAATGTTGGTGAGCACTCGGTGGCGTCCAAAACGCCGAGGCGACCGCTGGTGCCTGCTCCGAAATAAATAAGTCTGCCACCGTTGTGCAGTTTTTCAGTGATTAAGTCAACCGCTTTGGCAATGTCCGGCACTGCCGCTTTGACTGCTTCTGCTACGGAAAAATCTTCGTTCTGTACTCGAGAGACCAATTCTGTCGTATCAAGAAGATCCAGGTCCATTGTGTGAGCGTTGCGCTCTTCCGTGATCATCTTGTTGAACTCTTGCGTGAAACCCATGTCTGATCTCCAAATGTTCCCAGGCACCCCATTTAAATGAGTGTAGCGTACTTAATGCGTTTCAGAGGGTCACGCGATGCAAGCTTTCTATGAATGCCGCTTTTAATCAATTTCATGAATTGTCATGGGGTGCAAAAGTGTACCCCTGTGGGCTTTTCAGAAAAGTCGCCTGGTGGACGAATGGCATCAGGATGTTGCAAGGTCGAAACATCCGATAAACTCGGCAAGCCGGGCAAGGTTTGGTTTTCGAGCAGAACTTCCGGCTATCTTGCGGCCGCGGCGGTTTCGGGCTCAGAATGTTTCAGTGAAACACGGCTGCGCTTGATGTACTTGCCGTCCCCCGCTTTGCCGACATACTTCTCGTTTTCAATTACGACCTTGCCGCGCGACAGCACTGTTTCCGTGACGCCTTGCACTTCCATGCCTTCGTAGCAGTTGTAGTCGACGTTCATGTGATGTGTTTTCGCGGAAAGGGTCATCTTCTTGCTTGGATTGAAGATGACAATGTCGGCATCGGAGCCGACGGCAATCGTGCCTTTCTTGGGGAAAAGTCCGAAGATTTTAGCGGGGCTGGTCGATGTCAGTTCGACAAATCTGTTGACGGAGATGCGTCCCGGCACAACTCCGCCGTTGTAAATAAGGCTCATGCGGGTTTCGACGCCGGGTCCGCCATTGGGGATTTTACTGAAGTCGTCCTTTCCTAGTTCTTTCTGGTCCTTGAAGCAAAATGGGCAGTGGTCGGTCGAAATCACTTGCAGGTCGTTCATTCTCAAGCCTGTCCAAAGCTTTTCTTGATTCCACTTTTCACGCAAGGCAGGCGTCATCACGTATTTTGCGCCTTCGAATCCTTCCTTCTCGTAATAGCTGTAGTCGAGGAAAAGATACTGCGGGCACGTCTCGGCGAACGCAGGAATGCCTTCATCTCTGGCTTCGACCACTTTCTTCAGTGCGTCGTAACAGCTCAGGTGGACGATATAAACCGGCGAGTTCGCCATCTCGGCAAGCGCGATGGCGCGGTTGACGCCTTCAGCTTCTGCCTGGGTCGGACGCGTCAGTGCATGATATTTTGGTGCAGTGTGACCTTTTGCCAGGGCGCGCTGAACGATTTCGTTAATGACAATGCCGTTTTCCGCGTGCATGCAAACTAAGCCGCCTTCATTGCCGCAGAAGTCCATGGCTCTAAAAATGGTGGCATCGTCGACGAGAAGAACGCCTGGATAAGCCATAAACAGCTTGAAACTGGTGACGCCTTCGTCATGAATCAAACGCTTCAAGTCTTTGGTTCGCTCATGAGGAAGGTCGGTGACAATCATGTGGAATGAGTAGTCGATGGCGGTCTTGCCCGCTGCCTTCTCGTGCCAAATGTCGAGCGCTTCCATGATCGCTTGACCTTTGTTTTGGATGGCAAAGTCGATAATCGTGGTTGTTCCGCCATGTGCGGCTGCCAGCGTGCCTGTCTTGAAATCGTCCGCCGAGGTCGTGCCGCCGAATGGCATGTCCATGTGCGTGTGCGCATCGATGCCGCCGGGAATGACCAATCGATCTTTGGCGTCTATGACCTTGTCCGCTTCCATGTCCAAGGTTTTGCCAATCACCGATATGGTTTCGCCGTCTATCAAAATGTCGGCAACGTAATCGTCTACCGCAGTCACTATTCGACCGTTCTTGATCAGTGTCTTCATTGAGCGAACCACCTTTGTTGAAACGACATCGGGATACGGCTGGCGTTCGGTGAGCTTAAGCGATAAAAGCCCCCAACCCTCGCTGTAGTCAAAACTACCCAGTGG
>DTSE01000037.1:0-16840 GCA_012965515.1 Candidatus Melainabacteria bacterium
CTGAATTGCTTGCACTGCCTGCGCTGCCAGAATGACGGCATCAATACCGTATTGCGGATAAGCGCCGTGGGTAGGAATGCCGCGGATACTGATTTCGAAAGTGTCACATGCGGCAAGCATGGCTCCATCTTTGACTTTAATCTGGCCGACTGAAGTTTTTGGATCGCAGTGGAGGGCAAAAACCGCATCCACGTCATGCATGCAGCCTTGCTCGATCATCAGGGTGGCGCCCGATTTGCCGTCATCGTTAACCATCTCTTCGGCAGGTTGGAAGAGGAAACGGACGCGACCATTCTTGGGAGGGTCTTGTGCCAGAAGCATTGCTGCACCTAGAGCACAGGCGGTGTGCGCGTCGTGGCCACAAGCGTGCATGACTCCAACATTGGAAGAGCAGTACGCGTTTGGGTTTTCCTCCGTGATAGGAAGCGCGTCCATGTCGGCTCTCAGAGCGACGGTTCTGCCCGCATTGGCGTCTCCTATCTCGGCAATTACTCCAGTGCCGCCTACTCCGGGTCGCACATCGTAGCCGAGTTTGCGCATCTTATCGGCAACCAGTTTGCCAGTATTGGCTTCATCAAAGCTCAATTCAGGGTTCTTGTGAATGTGCCGCCGCAGCTCGACAATTTCGGATTTGAACTTTTCGACTTGCGTGAGAACGGGCGCTGGCTCAAGTTTGCTTGACATGGCAGAAATTCTCTTCCTATCGAACGCGTTTTGAGCGTTCCTCAGGGACAAAACCCGCCGATCATACAACGCAAAATGGCAAAGGATACGAGGATCTTGATAATGTGAATATTAGAGGGCTGCGGTGGTATAGGAATAACGGGGGCTATTCGCTTTTGAGCGGGGGAAATCTCGGTTATGGATAAACGTTCTTTGTCGGGCGGCGTATTGGCAATGGTCGTATCTTTGTGTGTATCGGGAGCGGCTTGGGCGCAAGATGCGCCTGCAAATGGCGCCACCGATGACCTCAATACGCGTATCCACAGGCAGCTGCAGCGCATCGAACGAGGCGTGAAAATTGGCGCTATTAACGCCGATCAGGCAAACCGACTGAAGGCTTCCGTTCTCAGTCTGCAAGGGCAGGTGGCGGCAAAGCGCCAAGCGGACGGCACTCTGAAGAAAGAAGATCTAACTCTTTTGGAAAATCTGTTCAACCAGAACAGCAACTTGATTCATTCAACAATAGGAGCTGGTGAGCATAAACCAGATGGCGCCGCAGCTGTGGGACCGGCCTGGACACCAGGAAAGGATGGAGCGCAAAACTCTGCCTCTTTGCTCAAAGAAATGAAGATTGAGAATCGCCGTGAGATGCGCCAGGAGCGCCAGGCGATCGAACAGAAGCTGGAACAGCAGCAACTAGACTACGAGCATCAGATGATTCCGGAACTTGCAAACCAGAGAAAAGCCATTTTGAACGGCAAGCAGCAATTGAAGGACATCAGAAAAGAGCAGAACGCAAACTAGCTATTTTGCGTCTGTCGTGGTGGTCGCAGCAGGTTCTGTTATTGAATCAGTAGCGTCCGACTTAGAGTCTTTTGTTTCTGGCTTTGACTCTGTTGGGGCGGGCTTCGAGTCTGTCGATGGCGTAGTTGTCGAATCAGTCACCGGCGAGTCTTTGGTATCAGTCTGGGTTTTCGTCTCTGGCTTCGCTTCAGTTTCTGTCGTCGTCATCGGAGTGGTGGTGTCGGAATGTTTTTCCTGATGGTCTTGCCAATACTGCCAAACTGATACCATCACCAGTGGTGTCAGGATAAGAGCGGAAACTAGTAAGATTTCGACCCATAGCGGGAAGCCGCGCGGGTGTAATTCTGGTTGATCGAATTTTGTCATTGGTTACTTTAGAACAGGGCACTGTGCGTACTCTCAAGTCTACATTTTTTTCGGCAGTTCTGAGGAAAAGATCTCGAACCATTGCACGAATGTCGCATTGCGAATCAGGCGTAAACTATACAAGGTAGTATAAATTTGCCAAAAAATGTGATTAAGGGAAAGCGTTGCATTGAGAGGGATTTGGCAAGCATTGAAAGATGCTTTTCGGTGAGAAATGTTCTTTGCCACCTTCCCTCGTGTTTGCGCAGGGATTCTTATGCCGAGTTGTGGACACCAAGAACAAGCCGCGAAGAATCAGCGATTTCTCGATGATCCATTCGCGACTTGCCTTGGACATGAAGTCAGAGTCCGAACGACAAACGTCAGACCAGAGCCGAATTACTTGCGGTTCTTGTCGTCGGTTTTGTCGTCTGGCTGACCGGTGTTTCTGTCATCACGGTTGGTGCCGTCACCGTTTTCACCATCACGATTGCGCGGGCGGTTGGCACGTTCCATCAGACCGGCAAGCTCATAAAGCCCCCAGGTGCTGAAGATCATGACCACGAATGCCAGCTTGATGCAATCGACAGCGTATGCCGTTGCGTCGCCGCCGGTGCCGATTGTCCAAAGGACACCGAGACCGAAAGCAGGACCCATGATGGAGATTGTGACGATTAGACCGTAGAAAAACGATTGCCAGAAGCGATTCATAACGGTGCTCCTTATCTCTAGTGGAACGCAAAGGGATGCGTCCTATCAGCCGGTTCGAACTGCGGCTGATGGTTTTCGACTAGCTACGCCAAAACTGCAGGTCGTGATCACAAATCCGCTGACCGACCAAAAACATGTCTTTCCTAGAGCAAGTTACATCCCGGTCGCATCTGCGGCCTGGAAACGAGTGCTTGGAGGAGAAGACTTTGGTTGGGGAAGCTGAGGGTTTGGGAGCTGAAGGGGGTAGCTAGAAGTAACTCGGAGATTAGAACTAATAAGCAGCTACTTACAAGAACTCATGATTGAAGCCTAGACAAGCTGTTTTAAATTCGAATTTTGCTTGTTTGTGAAACGTTGAACTGGCTTGGATTTCCCGTTTTGGTGAAGATGTGGCGCAACTGATCGCAACCGGTTGAGAATTAGCGCGGCTTGTATATGGTGGCTGAAATGGGTGTTGTAAGGAGATTGGTTGAAGCTTGATTTGGTTTTCAATATGTCCTTTGGTTGCTGTGTTGATCGGCTTGTTTGAATGTCAAGTGGTAGCGCAAGCCCTGTAATTCATGACAAGCCGGGGCTTTCGTAGGTTGCCACCAACACGGTTCAAGCTCCTGAGAGTGCGTTCTTCGCTGGCGACCGAAAGAATAATTTCCCAAATCTGACCAGTTCTATTTTTTTTGTTTTGTCCACTCTGAGTGACATGCCATCACAAATGGTGCTGATAATCTTTTGAAATGGTGGCACTAACGCACTACCAGTGGTGAATTTCAAAACATTGCAGATGTCAGTATGAAAATTGTGGGAACTTTGCAAACTCCGACTATGTCGACGCTTTCAGCCCCGCTTATATTTGTTGTGGTACCGCCGGTGCTATCGCGAAAATAAAAAGGATAGACAGTTGATTTTTTATACGACATCATTATGATAATGTTTTAGAATCTTGAAGAAATTCTGTTTCAGCGCCACTAGAAGGAGCGATCGATGAAGAGGACAGGTCTTAACGCAATCGTCGCGGGTATTCTGTCCATTGGACTGGTTCTACCCGCGGTAGCACAAAGCTACAACGGTCAACAATTACAAGGACGCGTTACATATGTTCCAGCAGGAACGTCCGTTGACGCAGTACTTACGAGTCCAATCGACAGTGGAGTCGCCAAAGCGGGCGATCTCTTCAGTGCTAAGTTGTATACCCCGATGTATCTCGGAACCGACCTGGTGCTTCCCGGCAACACGGCTCTCGAAGGCCAGATGGTATCCGTAGATAAGAGCGGAATGGCCGGTACCAACGGCAAGATGACCTTGAGATTGACGGCTGCAGTCACTCCTGATGGAGTGAGATATCCGTTGTCTGCGGTTATCACTGCTAACCAAACAGCGTCGGTTGTTCATGAAACAAAAGATGGACAAAGTCTCAAGGGTAGAACCACTTCCAGCACCGTCAAGAGCGGTATTGTAAGAACCGGACTTTGGACTGCAGGTGGCACTTTGTTGGGTATTTGCTTCGCACCTATCGTTGGTGGAGCAGTTGGAGCCGGAGCTATTGCTGGTGTCGCTACTGGTGGCGCCGTCGGTCTCGGCAGCAACTTGTGGCGCAAGGGCAAGGATGTAAAAATCCCCAGCGGCACAAGAATTCAATTCGCTCTCGATCAGCCGATGTCGCTTACACAAAGCGTAGCCGGCGGACCCGCGAACTATCGTTAGGAACGTGGCTTCAGATTACTGAAGTCTGTTGGGTTAGGGGAAACAAGTACGAGGGATCGAAAGGTCCCTCGTTTCTTTTTGGGCACGTTGCACTTCTATTTTGTAGCTGTGATGCCATGCATAGCCCGGCAGGCGGCAAGTATGCCGCTCCTTGTCTGTTGAGATTGGTTCAGAAACCGGCCGGGCGACGTATGGGGTCGCCCCTGCGTTACTTTGTCTTCGCGGTTTTTGGAGCGGCTTTCGATGCGGATGCTTCTTTGATCGGGCGCAGGGATGGTAACGCGGTACTGTCCTGACTTTTGACCAATGTGGCGACAACCTCGCGAAGCTTGCTGTCGTTTTTCATTTCCTGGTAAGTCTTTGCCAGTCCTATGCTGAAAGCAGTGTTCTCGGTCGCCCCGGTGTACTTTTGAGTGCCGCTTCTAAATTGAAATTCGGCTTGCAGGTAATGTTTTGCACGCAATTGCTTGCAAGCTTCACGATAGTCTTTCACCCATTGGTCGGGATTATTTCCGTCCTTATCATTCCAACCGCAGCCGCATGCAATTCCGCCTGGGCCGCCCACTTCTAGCTTGGCCCCGCCGTCGGTCACGCTAATTTGAGGTGGCGATTTTTTCCAGAGGGAATTCAGATCTGTAGCTACTTGCTCTTTGACGAAAAACTTCGATAGTGCTCGCTCGGCTTTCTTCATCTCGCTGGTGGAGCCTTCGGACTTCGCTCTGGCAATGGCTTTTAGGTACCAGGGCTTTGCTTCATCATAGCGCTGCTGCATCGCAAACCATTCACCTGCGCCTAGTAGTTCAGAGGAGAAGCACTGTCCGACGGATTCATTTTGCTTAAGCGTTTCCTTCAGCAAATGCTCTGCGCGAGAGATGTTGTTCTGCTTCGTGTAGCATTCGATGAGGTCGAATTTCAATTTGTGTTTGACATCGTATTCGGTGGCTAGAGGAATCAATTTTGTCAGCAACTCTTCCGTTGTCGAATAGTTTCCCGCTTGGTATGCCGCTTCTGCATATCCGGCGAGTTCGTTTTTGTATTCTTCGCTGGAATGGTCGCCGAGCGTTTCACGTATTGCCATTACTTTTTTGAAGTATTCAATTGACTGTTGGCGCTCTGGTGTGTTGCGTAAAAGCAGCGCCAGTGCACTTATCACTGGTAACATGTCACGCTCTGCCGCATGTGTTTCTTCCAAATGCGCAAGATGTTTCTTCAGCATGTCAACCGCTTGCTTGTCGAGCTGAAGTTCCCTTTCTTCGTAGAAAATCGATGGTCTTTGCGGGGCAAAACTTTGTGCCAAAGTCACTGTTGTCGCGGTATTGAAGCAAATTGCAGCAAGCAGCGAATGCAGTAACAATCGTTTCATCGAGAACTCCTGAGTGGGTAGGATGCTTGGATTATGAAAACCTTGTGTGCGTCGTGCCACTGAATATGGTGGCGTAGAGCGCTTCCCGTGTTTATCTGACGGGTCACATCGTGCCTTTCGACCAATGTTATGCCCCCTTTTAGTTTCACTTCCAGATTAAATCTGGGAATTTTTCTACGTACTTCCACGATAAGACGACTCGTCAACAGGCCTGCCTTTTGGTACATTGTCAAGCACCTTGCGACAACCAAAACGGTTTCGGCTATCCAGCCGCGTTGAACTCCCGAAGTTCGCGCATGGATTTCAGAACCAGCTCCTGAGAAAGTATCTCTTTGGCATTCGAATCATTTCCCACTGGCAATTTATCTAATTACATGGTCGCCCAGGCCACTGATATGGGCGGCAATGAGCAAAAGTCCGAGCCGTCTAAACAGGGCGATGCCTCCAAAAGCGACGGATTCTTGAGCGAGCTTTTTGGTGACCGCAAAGAGCGCACCTTGGCTGGATGTGCCATTGGGGCGGTTAGAGACGTCTTTTCTGGCAAACTGACCGAAGAAGAGAAGGTTAAACGAGCAGAAGGCAACGACTTCGTCGCCACGATAGCTGCCGACACTGCTGCCATGATGAGTAAGAAAGTGGCAATGGGCGGGCTTGTTCGCGCCACGATGATGGCTGACACGAAAGGTGATGCTCGCGATTTCGCCCTGGGCTTTATGAAAGACGGTTTGGAAGGTGTCGGGCTTAACTACATCGGCAAGATGGCACAGCCGGGTTCGCGGGCATTTGAGTATGCCGGCGCACGATTCGGCACTGGTTTGAAACAGGAAATCGCCCTGCATGCAGGAAGTGGCGCACTTTTCGGCGCTTTGAAGGCAGGGTCCGATCCGCTGGCATGGCGTGACCAATCAGGGCATTTCTCGTTCGAGAGCGGATTGAACAACCTTACCGATTGGAAAAAAATGTCGACCGCCACCCTCTCCGGCGCCGTGATCAACGTCCCGGCGGGCATGCTCGGCATGCGTATTGCGAAATCTTCGACGCTGTCCGTAGCCAACCGCACCGGATCTGAATCTCTGGGAACGGTCACGGGTGGCGTGCTTTCTGGCGGTAGCTCCGGCGCTGTTTTTGGCGGCTTGGACGCAATTGTCCACGGCAAGAGTCTCAGCGAGATCGGCAAAAGTACCTTCGACGGTATGCTCATCGGCGCTGGGACGGGCGGCGTGATGACTGGCTGGCATGCATTCGGTCCAGGCAAAAAGGCACCGCTTGAGAGTCAGATTCAGGAAAAGCTGCAGCCGAAGTCGCATGAGCCTGTGCAGGAGCATCAAATCCAGGAACGCGTGAACCGTCCGGTACAAGACGGACAGGAACCACTCGTCGTTGACGGCGAGGCACCGTCCTTCTCAGAAGCGAGTCGCGTCAAGCTGACTGATAAGCTGGAGAGTCTCACGCCTCAGCAGCGTCAGAAAATGTTCGATACTCATGATGCAGCGTCTTTCACGTCTGCTCCGAAAGAAGGCGTAGCTGCGCTGAACCGCCAACTGGTCCTCGATAAGGCGGGCGTAGTAACGATCACCAGAGTCAAGAACGATCCGGATCTTCCGAAGGCGTTCAAGGATGACGCGGATTTCAAGCAATGGACGGAAGCCCATGTTGAACAAGCAAGAATTTACCGAATCGAAGGCACTGAGGTCAAAATAGTTGTTCCCGAGACGTACGCGAAAAAACTCGATCGGATACGCGAACTCAGAGCGTGGGCAGAAGCTGATGCCCCTTCCTTCGACGGTAAGTCGGCGGCTGAGCAAAAAGTCCTGAAAACAGCAATTTTAGACGGCGATATGGAACTTGTCAGAGCTGCTTTTGGAGAAAAAGCGGACAACATTGCGCGCATCATCAAGGCTCGAAATGAAGTGCAACGTGCCCAAAAAGAAACGAGGGACCCGGTCCTTGCGAACCAGAGAGCTTTGCCTGAAGACTTTGTCGGTGCAGTGAAGGAACTGCCTGATCCGAGTTTGATCAAGGAAATTATCTTGCTTGACGAGCCATCGCACAGAGATGTCTACAAGCGAGCCAAGGCTGACGAGCTGGGAAATACGTCCTACAGTGCCGGTGCAGATGCCGATCGCAACGGCATTATCACATTCTATGAGGCCTACAATTCCCGCAAGAAAGGAGATACGACTGGAGGAACCATCAACGGCTATCTCGCACACGAATGGTCGCACTTGGTCAAGTTCAAACTCAAAGAGCATAGTGCGCTGTTCAATGAAACAGCTGAGATCGAGAAAGATTGGTATGTTCGCGAGTACGCGAGACGGCAATATCCTGACCATCCCGAGTTGCAGCACCACGAAAATTTTGCGGTGCATTTAGGCGATGAATTGATGGCTGCTGACGCCGATCGATTCTTCATCACGGCCCATAATGCACCGATTCGTACGACAATGCTTGCGAAGGCGTTGCTGGAAGCGATGATTCCTCGAACTAAGGAAACCGTTGTGCATCCCGCCGATTTCCTCGAGCGCATCGATCAAATTCCTGCAAACATTCCTCACCGCGATGCACATGTTGCTCGGCTCAAGTATATTGCCGAAGAAATTGCACCAATTGCAAGAGACAAGCTAATTGACAATATTCACTCGGGCAACCTGACCGAAAGAATTCGCGCATCGCTTTTACTCGGACGTTTCGGAAATCCGAACGATGTTGCGCGTGTGCAAACAGTGCTCGACACATCCACCGATCCGCAATTGCGTAAGGCGCTCTTCAACTCAGTTTCCAATATCGCTGATCGCAATCTCAATGCGCGTTTGAATTTCTTGATCGAGAATGCGAAGCCTGGCAAACCCTACAGAGAAGAGTCTTTAGCTAGCTTGAGCGGCTTCCAACATCCCGAGGCGAAGGCTTATTACGATGTGCTGCGACTATCCGGCAGCCCGAATAATCAAGTCGAGCTAATGAATCTCATTGACAAAACACCACATACCGGACCGAAACAAATGGCATTTGAAGCCATAGTTGGCTTTGCTTCTAAGGCTCAGTATGGAAGCGAGTTTCTGCAATCCTATATCGTGAAATTGTTGCAAACTCAGCCTGATATAAGGCTCGCTGTTATTAACGAGGCGGTGAAACATCCTTCGCTGCCCATCGAGATTGAGATTATGAATCTAAGCCAATCGCGCGATCGAGCGGTTGCACAGCGGGCAAAGCAGGCAGCTGCAGAGCTTGGTCTGGCTAGAAAGTTAGAGAACTATAGCAAGTGGATCAAAGGTGGTAATGATGACCACAAGTGGCAAGCCATTCAAGAACTTGCTTGGCTTGACGACAATCGCGCCATTCCGCTTTTGCTTGAAGTAATGGCAGGCAACAATCCGAAGTGGAGCAGAGAAGCTGTAGAAGCACTCAAACACTACAGTCCAACAATCATCGCGGTAGAAGCAAGACATATGCAGCGCAACGGCAGCACGTTAACTTGGGGTGAAGTTCAGCGCCAACTGAACGCAACACGGCACTAAGCCGGGTGGAACATCTGGAAGAGTTTGTCCATCGAGAAGCTCATTCTGACCGGGCGTCCGTGGGGGCACGTATCATTGCGAGGTGTTGCGATCCAATCACACAGAAGAGAGATGATCGAATCTTCTGATAGAGTCATTCCATTTTTTACTGCTGATTGGCAGGCAACTGACTTTGTTGCTTCCAAAATCACATTGGCATGATCGCAGGTGATTAGCTGGTCCAGCAATTCTTGGATCGCTGCTTCATAGTTTTTGTGCGCGAGTTCCAATGGAACTTGTGTACAGCAGCTGTCACCATCTGCGGTGTGCTCGAATTCGAATCCAAGCTTCGAAAGGGTTTCTTGGTTCTCTTTCAGGCAGGCGGATTGTTCGGCGCTAAGGCGCAAGGGCGCGGAAATCAGAAGGGTTTGAGTGAGTTCTGTTAAGCGTCCCGGTTCGCTTTGCGCTGCTAAAAGGCGCTCGTAAATGGTGCGTTCGTGAGCAATATGTTGCTCGATGATCTCCAAACCTTGTTCAGATTCGACCAAGAAATACGTGTTCTTCAAGTAAGCGAGAAGGCGCCAGCCATCAGGCAATTGGCGGCGGGCTTGAGTTTTCTCTTGTGTGACCGGGATATATGAACCTTCCTCGGCATCTTGCACCGAACGCCCCAAGTAAGTTTCTTCCGGAAGACTTGTCTCCGCTGCAAATTGCATCGTGCCACGCTCTGCATCGGGTTGAGCAGTCGGTAAGTTGAAAGTCAGGCGGTCGCGGAAGCCGAGCTGGCGACTGCGGGCGGGCGCTTCGGCAACTATCGAAGCGGGCTCATGGTGCGATTCTTCAACGGCGTTTTCGAAGCGCGCGTAAGCAATTTGAGCATCGGGGCTAGTATAGACTTCGGGCTCAGCGCTGCGAGATTCGACGATCAAACTTACTGCGGCTAGTTCCGGCTTCGGTTTGGATTGTGCCAGCGCCTGATCTATCTCCTGGCGAGGAACCGAACGCATTGCCGTTACAATCGCGCGTTGAACGGTCAAATAGACTTCATTGCCCTGACTGTATTTGATTTCCTTTTTCGTCGGGTGGATGTTGACGTCTACATGAGATGGATCGATCTCAATGGAGATGACGGCGAAAGGATGCCTTCCTCTGGGAATTAGGTCACTGTAGGCGTATTCCAAAGCTTTGTAGGTGAGCGGGCAGCGAACGGGGCGATTGTTGACCATCGTCAAAATTGCCTTGCGGTCGCCTCTAAAGTGGACGGGTTTGGCGACTAGTCCGCGGACTTTTACGCCATGGGTTACATCCTGATTGTCTACTTCGATTAGTGCTTCGTTTCCGGTGAAAAGCTTCGCTTCTTTGACCACCTGCTTCAAGTCGTTGGAGCCGCTGGTGCGCATGTGCACTGTGCCTTCATGCTCAACGCTGATTGCCACATGTGGATACGCGATAGCGAGACTCTGCACAATTTCTTGGATGTGCGCGAATTCTGTTGATGCTTTTTTGAGGAACTTGAGCCGTGCCGGTACGTTGTAGAACAGGTCCACAACTTCCATTGTCGTACCGGGCGCGCAGCCGGTCTCCGTGCTGGTGATTTTGCCTTCCTGTGCGTCGATGCGGAAGCCGCTGGGCGCGTCATGCAGGCGTGTATAGCAAGTAACTTTGGCGACCGAAGCGATGGATGGCAGCGCTTCGCCGCGGAAGCCGAGCGACGTCAGGCGCCAGAGATCGTCGGCGCTGGCGAGCTTGGACGTTGCGTGGCGCTGGAAAGCGAGTATGGCGTCTTCCGGCAACATCCCGTGTCCGTTGTCGGCAATTGAGATGGTTCGGCAACCTTCCGATACGCTGATCGATATATCGGTTGCGCCGGCGTCGATGGAGTTTTCAACCAGCTCTTTAACGACCGAGGACGGGCGTTCCACCACTTCTCCGGCGGCGATTTGGCTGGCTATGTAGTCAGGGAGAACTTGTACTTTAGGCATGGGCAGATTCTAACAGAGGGCTCCGCGTGCGTCCGCATCCGCCACCCATGCCGATAGTTGGAAGTTATTTATATCTTGCAAACTAAATGAATTTCGCCATTTAATGGCTTATTCGTGCAAATGTCTCCGCGAACGAAGTAAATTTAACGCTCATGTACTAGCATTTCAGAACAGCTGTATTTCCGTTCTTAATTTCACGCTGTATATATCGCTCGTTTCAAATTATTCGTTCTAAATCGTCTTCAGTTCGTACAGAAATTCGCTCAAAGAGGTAAACAAGGCAACATGGGCAGGGACATCGCAATGCCGGACAACGTCGTCTTGGAGCTGGTTGGCGACTCCACTGAGATGGACCCGGAAGTTTTTTTTGAAGAACTGTTGGGGCTTGTTGAGCGTTCGATTCTGCAGGGGCGGCTGCTAATTGCGCTGAAACAGGCGGGACTGTCGCTGGTCGCGCTTGATACATCTACCAAGCCGTACAAGCAGGTGTCGGACTTTCTGGTTGACAATCCTCTGAAGCAGCAGAAGTATGAGGCGGAGGGCGAAGAGGGGTGCTATCGCGTCGAGCTGCCGTTCACCGACGAAATGGTTCAGGAGTTGGAGAACTTTGCACCTGAGCTGGATCTTGACCCGAAAGAAATTGATGAGGTTATTGCGGCGTTCCTCCGGCTGTTTCACGCATTCGTCGGGTTTGAAGTAGACAACGAGGAGTTCGGCTATCAGGCCGCAATACGTGGATTGAAAGAAGACCTCGAAGACTTCCATGAAAAAGGCTGGACGATGTCTGGAATGGCGGGTGTTGTGGACACGCCGGCAACTATGGATTCAAACATCGTGTGGGCCACTGAAGCGAAGAAGCCGAAGGACAGTCCGCTTTTCTGTGTCTTTGATTGATGTTCGAACTGGATGACTAACGCTAACGAAAAGCGAATGCTGCTCTCTGCATTGCTCGCAGCAATTGCCGCAGCGATCGCGGTAATCGGGATGCGCAATTTCGTCTCGTTTGAAACTGAAGTATTCGAGCGGTTGATGATTGCTTTTGGTGAGACTGAGAGCGCGTTGAAAGCTGTCGCAGTTAATGGTCGTTCGTGCACGTTTTGTAGTGTCGCAGTGGCAATGTTGCTTTCGTATGCGGCAACGATGGCTGGCTGGAAGCTAAAAGTGGCAGACAATCAGCGCATGTTCGCATTCCTTGCGGTTTTTATTCAGTTGTTCTGTGTTGCACTCGTCATTGATTGGTCCGCATGGAAATACATGCAAATCAGCCTCACGCCCGTGACTTTCGTTGTTTCTATTTTGCTTGGGCTGGCTGGAGGATTTGCCATTCGCCGCTGGGAGGATGATGATGTGCGCATGCAGTCTCAGTTCTACCAACTCAAGGTGCGCAACAATGAGTTGCGCGATCTGCGATTGCAAATGGTTAGACAAGACGAAGTTGAGCGCAGAATGCTGGCTGCCGACTTGCACGACCAAGTCCTGAATGATATGAAACGGCTGCGCAAAAAGTTGGAAGCGTACGCGAAAGAAAGAACTGATGAGCAAAAAGCAGAGATCGATCAACTGTTAGCGGCGACGATGGTGGAGATTCGTGAAGTGATGGACAGCCTCTGTCCGTCCGCTCTCGAGCATCTCGGTTTGACCGCTGCTCTGGAGGATTGCGCGCGAAAGGCCGCAGAGAAGGGAGGTTTCAAAACGCGTTGTAAAAGCAAAATCGACGAAGTGGATGTGGAAAAACTTTCTCTTGTGGAGCAATCTCTGCTGTATCGTCTTGTGCAGGAAGCGCTCACGAATGTGATTAAACACGCTGAGGCGAAAACGGTTCGCATCAATACCGAAAAGGACGGAGAATTCCTGGTGGTAACTGTTTCGGACGACGGTAAAGGCATCCCCGAAGGCAAGGTGAATGAAGAATCTAGAGGTTTACGCTACATGCGACAGAGGGCAGATCTGATTGGGGCGACGATCTCGTTTCGCGCGGGGGAAAACGTAGGCAATTCCGGAAACCTTGGAACTGTTGTGGAAATTCGGGTAGACCTGGCAGGGAGAACCGCAGTTGAAAGTATTGGTGGTTGAGGATGTTCCGGCTCTGAGAGCTCACGCTGTTGAGGTCGTCAAAAGACTTTTCCCCAAAGCAGATGTAGCTGAGGCAACGAACGGTGCAGAAGGACTGGAGTGCGCGCAAAGTACGTCGCCGGACTTCATTATCATGGATGTCTCGATGCCGGAAATGAGTGGCATCAAGGCAGCCCAAAAGATTTGGCAAGTTTCTCCCCAGCGCAAAATTCTCTTCTGGTCGCAGTATCACCGAGAGGCGTATGTTCGAGAACTCGGCAAAATAGTGCCGGACGAGGCGATTCATGGCTATTTGTTGAAGTCCGAGGGCGACGACAAGCTCGAAGAGGCGATCAATGCGGTTTGCAATGAGGACAACCCTTACATCGACCCTATCGTGCGAGGTGTGCAGGCGCGGTTGAAGTGCAAAGACAATTCGCTCACTGATGTGGAGTTCGAAACGCTCGTAGACATAGCCACAGGACTGACCGATAAGGCGATTGCGGCGCGTCGTCATATCAGTGTCAGAGGTGTGCAAAACCGTTTGTCAATGCTCTTGGATAAGCTCGTCAAAGGCGAGGATGCGCACCTGCGCGAAAGTGCCGGAATGGAGATTTTCAACCCGCGCACGCGCGTGGTCTTTGAAGCGCTGCGCCGCGGGCTTGTGGACCCTGATGAAGTTCAGCAGTTGGAGTCGGATCTCACGGAGTGGTTCGACGAAGAGTTCGACTACCAGCGCACTACGAAGTAGAAGTCACTTTGTCCAGAACGCGTGTGCGGTAGAAATCCTGCCCCGCAGGCGATGCATGGCATCGCCCCTTTTATGCTCCGCCGTCGCTCTCCGGGATTTGCTCAACCTGTGAGTAATTGGACTTCTGGGAGCGTCCAGAAGGGGCGTAGATTTCTGATCCCCGCATAAAGTTAGTGTCAATTCATAAATCCTTAATCGCCACAGGTTTTTCCCGAACCTAGGAAGCTGTCATTTGGTCTAGACTTCTATGCCCGGGAGGGAAACGCCGTGACGGACGATTTTGAACAGGCTTTGGCGTTTGAGACGCTGGCAGCGTCGCTAAAAATGGACCAGAAGGCGGCAGCCGACATGGTAGAGCAGTTGGCGCGCATGCTCAACAGTTGCCTGCCGGATAGCGTAGAAATCAAGCGCGGCGGCAACATTTTTTCCAAAGAGAAACCGGTCGAGCAGATGACGATTAAGTTCGATGACTCCCATTATCAGATTGTCAAAGTGAGCAATGGTCGTTATTCGGCAAAGCACCTGAAAATGGTGCGCGGCGTCGCTTTGAAAACTACTGAAATGCCTTTTGATAAGTGTTTCAACGAGATTGTGGAAAACCTCGCAAAAATGGCGGAAAACAACGCAGCGGCACGGATGGCATTGAACAAGTTTGTACTGGGTTAAGTGACGAACTAGCACCATATGTGGTTTAAATTCAAATCTGATTCTCCCGAAGAAATCGAGCGGAAACGCAGGGCAGAAGCTGCTATTGCCGCTCTCCAAAACGGCGAGGTCATGCCGCGCGCCAAGCACAGAATTGAGCATCACATGGCCAGCGGTGCAAAGCTTTTTTCTACAGACATGACCGTCAAAGAGCACATTCTTATCGAAGAATGCGGAATTCAGCCGCTTGGGCAGGTTATGGGTTCGTGCTTCTATCGCATTGGATTTTGGAATACCAATGTTAGCAATCGCTACACAGGCGAAATTTATGCAATTGCTGAAGCGCATCGGGATGCGCGTCAGAAAGCGGTAGATCGCATGAAAAAGGAAGCGGCATTGTATGGCGCTGACGGAATCGTCAGCGTTCGCATCAAATCTAGCCGCCCGGATTACAGCTCTGATCTCGTTGAGTTTACAGCGATTGGCACGGCCGTAAAAGTGCACAACTGGGAAAAGGAAGATCTTGATGATGAGCCATTCACCAGTGAATTGAGTGGGCAAGAGTTTTGGCAATTAATTCATTCTGGTTACAGACCAGTCAGCATTGTCTTCGGGATTTGCGCTTACTATGTGAACACTGATTATTCAACCCGCAATTTGACCTCGCGCAGTGTGTGGTTTAACCAGGGCAACCAGGAAGTTCGGCAATGGACTCAAGGATTTTATGAAGCTCGCGAACGTGCCATGATCGGCATGCAGAAAGATATTGAAGATCACGGCGCTGATGGATGCGTAGGCATGTCCGTGGACTGTGACATCGATGACATTGAGTACGAAATCAGTAATACGTCTTATTTAGACTTGTTGATAACGATGACCGCGCTGGGTTCATCCGTCAAGAAGATGAAACGACCGCACAAAGTCATTGAGCGAAAGCCGCTTACGATGCTGAATTTATCTAGCAAGAGTTTTGTGACAATTGGAGGATCAAGGACAGACGAATTGCGAGGCACGATTGACGACGAAGACTTCATGAATGACTACGATTGATACGCAAAAGAGTTTTACAACAGGTTAGAAACAGGCTCGGCAAAAAGCTAAGCAGAGACTCAAAGGGATAGAAAAATGACCAGCTCATCAGGATCCGGAGACCTTCCTCAACACGCTAAAGAGCGCCTTCATCAAATGATGGGTGAAGGTGGACACCGCAAGTTGTTCACTAGTGATTTGACCGTCAACGAATTTCTGCTTGTCAAAGAATGTGGCTTTGAGCCGCTCGGGATGGTCGTCGGCACCTCTATCTATCACATCGGCTTCCAGCAAGCGAAGTGGACGCAAAACATGGAAATGGAAGTGCTCACGCAAGCCATGTATCATGCGCGCGAACTGGCGATGACGCGGATGGAAGAAGAGGCGCATGAGCTAGGAGCTGACGGCGTAGTGGCTGTTCGCTTGACAGTGAAACACATGTCGTGGAATTCAGACATAGCTGAGTTTGTGGCGATTGGAACTGCCGTTCGCCATGTCGATAACGATGGAAAATACAAGGCTTTGAATGGAAGACCTTTCACAAGCGACCTGTCCGGTCAAGACTTCTGGACTTTGCTGCACGCCGGATATCGCCCGGTCGGAATGGTCATGGGCAACTGCGTTTATCACATTGCGCACCAGACGTTTGGCCAGTGGTTCAAATCTGTTGGACAGAACGTTGAGATGACCAACTTCACGCAAGGTCTGTACGACGCGCGCGAACTGGCGATGGAGCGCATGCAAGCGGAAGCCGAAGGACTGCAAGCAGAAGGCATAGTTGGCGTCGATATCCACGAAGGCAACTATGGCTGGAGCACGCATGTAATCGAATTCTTCGTCGTCGGAACAGCTATTGTGCCAATCCGTGCCGACCACCACATTCCGACGCCACAACTTGTGTTGTCGTTGAACGACTAGGCACTGCAGCGTGAAGGTCGCTGATTCGCGTAGCGGCGCACTACATGCGCCTTTCGCGCGGGCGTTATGTATGCCGCCCCGGCAAAAATCAAATGCGTTCCAGCCCCTGACCCTGCTCTCCGACCTTTAAGCTCGGCCGGATTTTTGTGTCTTCCGCTAACCCTGCGAGCTGCGGATGGCGAATTGGATGATTGCTTGGCTTAAGTCGAGTGCCCCGGTGCGGATACTTTGTCTAAGCGAAACTGCGAATTGAACGAGATCGCGTTGGTCGGGGTAGTAGCGTATGAGCGCGAGTTCAAGCGGTTTTGAACTCTCAACGGCAAACTCAATGGCTTCTCTGAAATTTTCGCTGGACAGGTGTTCGAAGTCATCGTAATCCACAAGT
>DTSE01000037.1:16868-17701 GCA_012965515.1 Candidatus Melainabacteria bacterium
GAACTGTGGTTCCTGAGCCAGTTTTGTGCAGAGATCCTTCAATTGCACCAGGCGGAAAAATCCTGCGACTTTGAAAAACTGATAAAGGCTCATATTCTTCTCGAGCACGGTCGGCACCAACCCTGCGGCTTCAAGCAATTCTTCTGTTTTCGATGGCGTCATCGAAATGGCTTTGAGCAGCTCAATTGCTGCTTCCGGGCGCATCATTCCATGGCGAACATCACGTTGCATTCGCAGCGAAAGCGAGAGGTGTTCCGGTCTAACCGGACCTTTTTCTGCAAGAACAACGCCCAGCAAACGTTTACGCTGTCGAGCTTCGCTTAGTGCTTCTTCCAATTCGCTTTCGGAAATCAGACCGGACTTTGTCAGAAGCTCGCCCAATAATAGCCCCTGGTTCTCTTTTGCGGCAATTTTGTCAGCTGCTTCGCTGAGGTGTTCAAGCCCCTTCTCAAGGCTGATTTCGCCTTTGCGGATGCGTTCCTGCGTCTGAAGAAACTCAGTGAGCAGCTGTTCTGAAATAAGGTCCAGTGTGGTTAAAACACGCCCGAGGGGTAAGCCCGACGCTTGAGCCGCACTTAGCAATCCGCGCAATTCATCCTCGCCAAGGATGTTTGTTTTGGTGAGCAGTTCGCCCAGCCGAAAGCCTTTGCTGGCGAACGCATCGATTTCCATTAGAATCAGTGCATCCGGAAGATTCCAGCGGTTGCGGCGGCATGTTCTTAGCGCTTCGAGCGCATCGTCTTTGGAAATGAAGCCATCGCGCAGCATCCACTGCGCATGCACAGCTGCTAAAACCAATGAATCGGACATCTTTTCTTGGATGACTAATGCTT
>DTSE01000037.1:17711-18304 GCA_012965515.1 Candidatus Melainabacteria bacterium
ACGAGGAAAGATATAACTGGCTTTAATAGAGTGCCATGTGCGGGCGGTCTATCTCAACGCTCCGCTGAGCATAGATGTGTCTTGCAATCGTCCAGTTGTGTCCAGGTCTTGACCAGCCCTCGTTGTGCTTTGCCGAGCGGAATCCGGCAATTGTCGGAGACAGCTTTACCTTTAGTGACGTCGTTCTCTGTGACGATGCCCGCCTGAGTTAACAACGTGCCTAACCGTATGTCTTCATGCCCGTGTGACATTGGTCAACGTTAGCCCACAAATTTTCTGGACGACCAGAAGCTTGCATGTAGATCGGGTTGCCTGAGAGTCCTTCCGACCGACGATACCGCGGTAGGGTGTAATTGCTGAATTTATCATGCCCACGTCACGCGGGATTTTCTCCATGTCTAAAACCTGTTTTTGACTATAATCACAAAGATGACAGCTCTGAGAAAGTCTTTAAGCAATCTCAAGCGCAAAAATCGGGTGAAAACCTTGTGGCGCAATGGTTTTCTGTCTACATTCCTGGTTGGGACTGGCTTGCTTGGACTTTGTGTTCAAATGACTACGGCCGGAAATGGGCCGCCTGCTTCTCAGGACCT
>DTSE01000038.1 GCA_012965515.1 Candidatus Melainabacteria bacterium
AGTATCCCGCCTGAGGAGTACGGCCGCAAGGTTGAAACTCAAAGGAATTGACGGGGGCCCGCACAAGCGGTGGAACATGTGGTTTAATTCGAAGCAACGCGAAGAACCTTACCAGGGCTTGACATCTGTGGAATCTTTCGGAAACGAGAGAGTGCTCGCAAGAGAGCCACAAGACAGGTGGTGCATGGCTGTCGTCAGCTCGTGTCGTGAGATGTTGGGTTAAGTCCCGCAACGAGCGCAACCCCCGTTGTTAGTTGCCATCAGGTAAAGCTGGGCACTCTAGCGAGACTGCCGGTGACAAACCGGAGGAAGGTGGGGACGACGTCAAGTCATCATGCCCTTTATGCCCTGGGCTACACACGTGTTACAATGGCCGGGACAATGTGATGCAAACTCGCGAGAGTGAGCGAATCACCAAACCCGGTCTCAGTTCGGATCGCAGGCTGCAACTCGCCTGCGTGAAGTCGGAATCGCTAGTAAACGCCGATCAGCACGCGGCGTTGAATACGTTCCCGGGCCTTGTACACACCGCCCGTCACGTCATGGGAGTTGGTCACGCCCGAAGTCGGTGTGCTAACCGTAAGGAAGCAGCCGCCTAAGGCAGGGCCGATGACTGGGACGAAGTCGTAACAAGGTAGCCGTACCGGAAGGTGCGGCTGGATCACCTCCTTTCTAGGGAGTAATCGGATAGGTTCTTTCGGTAAAGAACTGAGTTCCGACACGAAACATGCTTAAGACGCACAATCACGTAGCGTCACTGATAGCAGCAATGCCACAGTTGCATGTGTTTCTCCTAGGTCGAGGCCATAGACGGCTATCTGGTATAAAAAACCTTGCTCAAAACCAGATAGAGAGAGGCAGACAGGCATCAGGATTGGCTATTCAGTAATCAGGGCTCGAACCGCAAAATTGGTTCGACAACGAAATCATCTAAGGAGGCGTAATGCCTCCTTTTTTGCTTTAAGCGTAATGCCTCCTTTTTTGCTTTAAGCACAATGCGCATGTGCAGCCACTTTCGAGTGGTTGCCGTTTTGTGACGATGCAATCCGGCAGAATTTTTGGATTCTGCTGTCGAGAAGTTCCGGACGTCCGTATACATGCAAGTACTTCTCCGAAATATATAAAACAAGAGGTGCTTATGAAGGCCTGGAATACTGCTTTCATTGAATTCGAGCCCGCTGCACTCAGTGCTGTCGTGGCAACCGAAACTTTGATGCAGGCTCGCGATGATGCTTACCTGCCTCCGAATTTCAAAGTCGCTCAGACTCCAATGTTGTCAAACGCTCCATCTCGAATCGAGATCGATCGCGATTTCGATGGAACTGCCGATGCTTCCGTAACTCCGAAGGCGAAGAGTCACCACTTAGCTCTCGATGAACTTGAAGTTGACAGCAACAACGATGGAAAGCCGGATTACACAATCAATGTAGAGCGACAATTCTTGTGGGGAATTCAACGAATGACTGTCGACAAAGATGGCGACGGCAAAGTCGATTTCTCTATGAAGGTGAATCGCAGTTGGTTGGGAAAAATTGAATCACTCGATGTTGATTCGAACAATGACGGTAAGACGGACGCCGTAGTAAATCTTCGCTATGACCGAACCAATCGGACACTAAATGGAATGACCATCGACCGAAGTGCCAGCGGACTTTCAAACTTGAAGTTGCACGGTGAAAGAGATTCGAGATTCAGACTCAATTTGAAGTAGATGAAGTAGATGGACCACTTGGTAAAGACGTGATCCTGTTCTAGGTTTTGCGTCGGTCACGCACAAATCACAAACTCCGCCAGAGAATGCAATTACCCCCTTCACAGCCCTGCGAGGTAATTGTTATGGTTCAGCTATTGGCGCGGTCAGAAGCTCTTGATGGTGCAGTAAGCCATACCCCAGATGTTGATAGTTCTGCGGCACTGCATAAGTCGGTCGACATGGCCGACTTTCAGAACTTAGCTTGGAAGCCGACTGATACGGCAGCGAGTTTTTTGCCTGTTTGCAGTATTGAAGAATCTTTGGGTGTTCCGCAATCCGGAAAAAAGAGACTGCCTGAACTGCCAGAAACATACGAACCTACATTCAATGAACCTGTTATCGACGAAAGCAAGATGACACCCGCACAAGCTAAAGAGGCTCTGCAAGCGGTTGATCGTATTATGGACGCATACATGGATTATCAAATTGGAATGGTTAAAAGCGGACCGACCGGTGAGATAGTCAATAAAGTCATGAATGATATGAACTTCAATGTTGATCTGCACGTCGGCAGTAACTCCCGCTGTGGCTACGGTAGTGTGAAAAATGTGCACTTCCCCGGTCCGGACAACATGAACGGAATTGATTTTTCGAAAAGACGCGGAGCCAATATCATTGGTCGCGATGCTGATGGTAAGCCAACTTGGGTTCCATTGAGCGACGTGCAAGACTACCTGCGCGAAGTCGTGCGAAACTCTAGCATCTAGCGATCACCAATTCCACGGAACTTTTTTCAGCTCATCCTTCCACTCTTTTGAAGGTATCACGTCTGGTCTTCCACTCAGATTCACTATCACTTGCGGATGTCGGTAAAGTGGAGTGCTGAATGGATCAGGTCCTGGTGCCTTCTTTGTCTCGTACGCATTGATTTTTACTTGTGCTGCTTCATTCATTCGGTGAAGTAGTCCAGCAACCGGTTCTTTCCGTAAAGGTTGCCTCACCCCTGTGGTAAGCAAATGATTTGCGATATAGCGATCAGGATGCTGACTCTTCATTGCCGCTTGCAGGCTTAAATGACTGTCGAAGGAAAGGTACTGCATAGCGAGAAAGCGTAGATCTGATTGTCCGTAGATATTGGCATTGTCTCTGACATTTTGAAGATCATTTCGGAACTGAGTAATATTTCCCAATCGATAGTGAATGAAGGCTCTTGCCCCATGAAGAGCGGGATGATACGGGCTATAGGAAAGAAGCTCGTCTGCTGTGACAAGGGCTTTTTCGAGATTGAGTATTGTTTTTCCTTCTCCCATAAAATTGCTGACGAGATAGATGACCTTCTCTTCAGGTCGGAAGAAATAGTATTCATTCATTGCGCAGCCCGGCAAGCGCAGCTGCAATTGATCTATTGCTTCGGTAGTTACGAGCGGCATGTCGAAAGCGAACTTCGATAGTTGCGTGCAATAGGATAGCGAGAGGAACGAATCATCAAATATTGTCGGCGCCGCAAGTCTAAGAGAGTTAAGAGAACTGACACGCGAAATGAACAGCACTCCCTTTTCTGCAATCGTGCATCCGGAAATTTCTAAATATTCAAGTTTCGGAAAGTGAAGCAGAATTTCCAAACCGTCGTCGCTGACTCGGGTTTTGACCAATTGCAAGCCTTCAAGTTGATGCAAATTGCGCAGCTGGATGATACCGCTGTCGGTGACACTAGCGTCGTCGATGCTTAGCCACCTGAGTGAGCGTAGCTCCTTAAGATAACCGAGACCTTTGTCGGTTACGCTCGTTTCTACAAGGTGTAATTCTCTCAGTTTTGCACATCTCTCGAGCACCTTGAGACCATAGTCTGACACTGCACGTCCGTACAGGACAAGACTTTGCACGTCTCTCAGGAGATCTGCCTTTTGTATAAGGGCTTCATCAGTCCATCGACTGAGTGAGTCAACGAAATTTATCATAGTCGTATGGAGGCACACATAGACCAACGCTCTTACCTTGTACCCAAAAATAGACAGCCTCATTCGCGAAACTAGGCATGGTTAGCTGAATTTAATGATGTCAAGGGGTTGTTGTTCGGCGGGCTTCTCCGGCTAAGGGAAGCAGTTCCTAACTGGCTGGATGGTAGACGTAAATATGCCAGAGGTCATGGTTTATCTGTTCCGACCAAAACTCAAAGTTCTTTGCGTGCCAGATATCAAAAAGCGGCTGAGGCTCCCACATGTGCTTTACGCCAATGATTTCGCCGGGTTTGCTCGTGTTGACGGCAATATTGATAGGAGGCATCGGATCTCCCAGATGAGCATCCAACGGTGTAACGTCAACCCATTTGATCGCTTCTGGATCGCAGGTTTTCAGCCATTGCGGCTTTTCCTTTGGAGATTGAGGAAGCGGCTCGTGTTCTTCATGTTCTGAAAGCGAATCATCGGTGATACCGGCGATTTTCATCACCTTCTCTACTAACTCTTGTTCGGGCATTCCTACCATTGCTGCTACTCTTGCAAGGGTTATTCGAGGAGGCATGACCTTATTCATCAATGGATTACGCAGTCTCGAAAAATCGTGAGGGTTGAGGCTGATGATGTATTCCAAAACATCCGGATGTGCAGCCAGAGCCGCTGAAAGGCGTGTTTTCCCGTTCATATCATCCTCAAAAGTGTTTTTCGCGCGACTCTTCCGCGTCATTGCCGTCAATTTTACGCTTGCGATTATGTGTTTTCTATATAATTATCCAAAGGTACAAAGATTTAGCTTTAGCTCTCCGGGCGAATGTCATGAAATTACGACCAGTCTTTATCGTTCTTGCTGCGACTGTCTCTATTTCCTTTGCCGGCAGTGGATCGGCAATCGGGCGTGCCCTTTTGCAAAACGACCTGGCACTTTCTGCTGGTGCTAATGCTAAAGCGGCACCAGCCTCTGCCTCTCCTGCTGCGAAGTCACAAGCCTTTCAAAATGGAGTGTCGCTATTCAACGCAAAACGCTTTGATGAGGCGTCTGCATATTTCACTAATGTGGTGAAATCGGAGCCGACAAATGC
This sequence comes from Candidatus Melainabacteria bacterium, assembly GCA_012965515.1. Lineage (GTDB taxonomy): Bacteria > Cyanobacteriota > Vampirovibrionia > Obscuribacterales > Obscuribacteraceae > QKMZ01. The sequence continues at coordinate 4,728 of DTSE01000038.1, forward strand.
TGAAGCCTACTATTATTTGGCCACCTGCCAGGCGATGGTTGGCGATGAGCCTGCCGCCAAGCGTCTTTACGAGTATGTCGTCAAGTATTTTCCTGATACTCCTGCAGGCGCATCTTCCAAGCAATATCTCGATGCACACGCGACGTTGAATGCAAAAGCTGCCGAGGCCAATGCCGCTACGACGCAAAAGCAAATGAAACAGTTGGTGTCGACAATTGAGGGACTGAAAAAGAGTGCCACAACCGCGCCGGCATCACTTAATTCGTTGGTTGAGGTGGTGCGTGCTCGAGCTGATCGACCGAATGTTTCTGCCGAGGCGGTTGCAGCCATAAAAGGTGCGGTCGACAAACTTCCTCCCTCTGTGAAGAACTTTCTCTGGACACACGGAGTTCGTATTTACGTGACCCCGACCGTGGAAGACTATTCCCCGGGTGTCAAATACCAGGAAGCGCGCGGTTATGAGGGCGGAACGTACAAGAGCTGCCCTGCGTTCTATCACAACAGAAAAATTGTAATTGCCGAGCGCACAATGGATGAAGGTGATGAGTCAATCAGAGACGCTTTCCCACCTAACTCGATGGTGAATTCGCTTTATCACGAAACTGGACATGCTATGGATTTTTGTCTGGATGGAATCTCACATTCTGACGAATTCAAACATGCATACCTTCTTGATTCGGCGCACGTAGAGCCGAGTGTAGCCAATACGCTCAAGTACTATTTGCAAAAGTCCGAAGATGGACAGGAAGAATGTTGTGCTGAATTGATCGGCCTTCTTCTAGGGCAGACCGAACGGCACACTACCGAAATGAGAGCGACATTTCCGCTCACACTCAAGCTGCTAAAAGCCAAACTCGGGCTCTAGTTGAAAAACTACAGGTGCATTGTCGAAACAATACACCTGCAGGAATTCATTTGAAGCGCTTGCTTCTATCTATGGAGCGCCGGAACCGGAAACATTGCTGTCGATCCAGCTCAAAGCGTTGTTGAATGCTTCGTCGCTGACCTTTACGTCTTCAAAGCTGTAATGGTCGCCATTCTCCAGCAACACATACTTTTTCTTCGCGGTCTTCAGGTTCTTATACACATCGGTTGAACCAACTTCTTTGGACTCACCATCGAGCTTGCCGTGAACGACAAGAACCGGTACGTCTTTTATTTGTTTGGCGAATTTCTTTGTCTTGTACATGTAAAACTGGCATGCCATCAATTCTTTCGGCTTCAGGTCGAGTCGGACATCTTCATCACTCATGAAAGCTTCTTGCAGATGTTCTTTCGGCGTGGCAATATTCATCAAGTCTTCGCTCATGTGCGAATCTTTTCCGGCTTTGAGCGTGAGAACTTTCGAGCCGATATTGACGTAGTTGTCGATTGTTTTGAAGTGCTGACCGCCAGGCGCAGCGGTAATGATTCCAGCTGTCAATTCCGGATATTTGGCGGCTGCTTCGAGCGCTAGTGCGCCACCCATTGCTTCACCGAGAATGAAGACCGGTGTTTTGTCATGGAGCTTGTGAATGACTTCCAGCGCTCCTTTTACGTCCGCAAAGGTATTATCCAAATCCATTTCGGCTTCTTTTGTTTTCATCTCAGTCCAGCCGCCGAAGCCGCGCAGGTCGATTGAATAAACAATCACGCCTTTTTGCGCCATACGTGTACCGAAGTCATCAAATACATTTTTGTGCAATCCTAGTTCATGCAAGCAAAGAACAGCAGCGCGCGGTGTGCCATCCGGCTTCCATACTGTGGCCGGCGGGTTGCCTGCAACAAGCCCTACGGAAGCGCCTGTGATTTCACGTTTCTTTCTTTTTCTTTCCTTTGCTTCTTTGTTCTTTTTGCTGCTGAAAGGCCAGAATGCGTCCGCACTTGGGACTGACACGGCACTGGTAAAGAGCAAGATTCCGGCGATTGCTAGAGCAGCAAACTGCTTGTTTTTTACTTTCCTATCTTGCGTGGTCTCAACCTTAATTGACATGTAACGTCCTCCTCGACGGTTAGTCTTGGCCCACTATTTTTTCTTGACAGATTGGGTGCCTGGTTTTAGGGGGGATTTTGTTTTTACTCCAATCGATTTGTGTGCTGGAGAGAGTGGACGACCCGGTATTGTCCGCGCGCCCGCCCCACCGCCGGTATTTCCGGCAGGAACGATTATTGGCTGGATATCAGCGGTTCTCGGATTGGTGCCGGGAGCGCTGAGCACAATTTCCGTACCGCCAACGATTTTTTTGAACATCATCGGCGTTTGGAGAACTGCACGGTCTCTCAGGACTTCCTCTTCGACTTTCTCTTTCAAGTGAGTGAAGACGCCGCCCATCTTTTCTTTGTTATTGTTTTTTCTCAAACCTTCAAGCAAATAGTGGGTGAAAACCCCGTTGTGATACCGCTTCGATTCCCAAGATATCTGGTCGTCCATACTCGAAACTAAGATCAACTGGCCTGGACCAACGTTGATATTGCTGGGAGAGAAGTCGAATTCGCGCTTCAAAGCTTTTGCACCGGCAATTGCACCTCCGTGACATACATCGAGAAGTAATAAGCTTCTGTCCGCATGAAGGACTTCCTTGATCCCGATGGTCAGCCATTGCATGGGGATGCCGCTGAAAACCAGGTTTTCTTTCGTGCCTTCGTAGGTGACGATAAAGTTCGCGTTTGTTTCTTTTTGCGGCGCGCTGCCATGGCTGGACAAGTAGAGCACAACCAGATCATCGGGACCGGCTACTCTACCGAGCCATTTTTCCCCCAGGAAGCCAACAATGTTCTCTCTGGTCGCTTGGGAATCTGTGAGAAGCCTTACGTGGTCTGCTGCGAATCCTGCTTCTTTGACTAGATAGTTTTTGAAGTCAGTGGCATCTTTGGCTGCGTAGCAGAGGTTGATGGATGGATCTTTGAAATTGCTGATGCCTACAACAAGCGCCCATTTATCCTTAATTGGGCGAGGCGGCTGGCTCAGCGTGGCATCTTCGGTGACGGTTACGTCAGTCGAATTGTAGCCAGGCAAGCTGGCTTTCAGTTTGTCTGATTTTTTCTTGAGTTCGGTAGATTCGGTGAGTTCGCCCTGGCAGCGCAGTGCCTCTGCGAGATTTGCCATGTCACTGGCGATTGCACCATTATCGGTGCCACCGAGAGCTTGTTCATTCTTCAAGACTTCTCGATATCTCTCGGTCGCCTCCGGATATCTCTTGGCTGTCAGAAGTGCGTCGGCCACTTCTTTTTCGATGCTCGTAATCTCGAGAGTGTTGTCTCCCTTTTGTGCTTTCTTGATAGCAATCGCTCGATTAAGCAAATCGATCGACTCATCTAACTTGCCCTGCGGTCTAAGAACATCAGCAAGGATGACCAGGTTTTGCGCAACCAATGAATGGTTGGGGCCCAATACCTTTTCCCTGATTGTCAGCCCTTTTCTGACAAATTGCTCGGCGTTCTTATAATCGCCGCGATTGCGTTCGACAAAGGCGATATTGTTGAAGCATGAGGCTACATCGAGGTGATTTTCACCAAGATTTTTCTGGCAAAGTTCCAGCGCGCGCCTGTAGAGCGATTCTGCAAAGTCATACTTGCCCTGTTTCAAATAAAGCAAGGCGATGTTATTCAGGTCAGGTGCAATTCCCGCACTATCTTTTCCAAGTATTTGCTCGTCGCAGTTAAGCGCTTTCTTCAAGTTCGCTTCTGCCTTTACATAGTCGTCTGCGTCCATGTATGCCAGTCCGAGCTCTGTGGAAACAGCACCGTAGGTGGTCGACGAACTGCCGGCGGTGCGTGCCGCGAGATTTAGAGCCTGCTCCAAAAGTGGAATAGCCTCAAGAGTCTTTTCCTGTGCGATGAGAATTTCAGAAAGCGCGCGTGCAATCTTCAGGCGCACGTCATCGGAAATTTTGTTCTTCGGATTTTGCGTGTTGAGTAGTGGTGCAAGAAGTTTTTCCGCTTCTTCGTAGCGTCCCTGGTCTCGCATGAGATTCGCCAGTCGAATGCGATCTTCAGCCGTGACTCCGCTCTCTTTGCCACTTACTGTTTCTCTAATCAAAATCGAACGCTGAGTAAATTTCTCCGCTTCTTCAATTTTTCCTTGCGCAGCGTAAACATTGGCAAGGGTGCTGAGTCCATCTGCAAGTTGAACGTTTGAGGCGCTGTCTGTTTTGTCGCAAGCGGTTATAGCAGCCTTCGCCATATTTTCTGCCGCATCAAATCGATTGCGATCTAGATAGATGGTGGACAAATTGATCAGATAAGGCACCATCTCTTTGCACGGTTGAGCCTTGTTTCCTTTGACGATCGCCAACGCTCTCTCAGCAATTGTCTCCGCCTCTGCGTAACGTCTCTGATATCGATTCGTCATTGAAAGCTGCATCAAAACAGATGCGACTGGCGCGCTGTCTTTGCCGGCACTTTTCTCTTTCATTGCAAGAAGCCGCTTCCACAGCTTTTCCGCGTCATCGTACGCACCTTGACGCATGTCTAGTTTTGCCAGCGCAACGATAGCTTTTTCCAAATTGGGATCGGCCTCGTTCAGCTTCTCTGCCGCGAAAAGTGCAGCTTCGTACTGCTTTTTCGCTTCAAAAAAGTGACCTTTATTTTGTTGTTCTTCGCCTTTGTCCATAAAAGACTGCAAGAGCGAGTCCTGCCCTCGCGCGACACCACTTGAGAGGCATAGACCTGCTGATAAAAGCAAAGCTGCAATTTGATGCTTTTGATTCATTTCGGTTTGGACCTTACGGTCCCGGGGGCTCGGACCTTTCGTGGTCCATCAGGGGTGCAGAGAAAACCAATTATGAGGGGCAGTTGTATCTTTTGTGTTTATTCATTCAAAGGTCTAACGTTTTTGGAACACTTGACCTGGAAAGCCCCACCGGTGCCTCCGGGAACAAGATTTTCGGGGATGCGTCGTTTAGCCTTGTCACAACCCAAGATTTGCCGCCTGCATGACCTGCGGGAGGCGGAGATTCATCATGAGAAAAACTGCGCGAAAAACGGGAACCTTACTTGGAATCGCCCTTCTTGCTGGGACGATCGTTTCCACTTCTTGCGCGCAGCCGGCCAATGCGCAAATAGCTGACATATTGAAAAACGCCCTGGGCGGACAATTAGCGGGTTCGAACTTCAACAACCCCTATGCTTACAACAACGGATATGACGCATATGGCAACCCCCTGAATGGCGGACTAAATGGCAACTTTACCGGCAATTTGAGCGGCACCGGCTCGGGTCTCTCAGGGCTTTTGAATCAATTTTTGCCGGGCCAGACAAACAATTCTCTGCCTCTCAATCAAGACTATCTCTACAACACTCCCACTACCGGAAACGGGCTAGTGGACAGCCTTCTGCCGCTCGTTCAAAACAGCGGTGTGGGCTCCAGCCTCTTGGGCTCTTATCTTCCTCAATCGCAGCTTTCTTCGGCATATGGCAGCAATTACCCGACCAATCTGTCCGGCGGATACTTGAACGGTCTGCCCGGATTCCAGAACTTCGGCGGCGTGCAACCGGTCGTGTTCAACGGTGTCACGCTCGACTCTGGAATATATTCCGGGCCTTATCGCGGCACACCACATCAGGTGGAGTCGGCGATGAACCTAGACTGGCAAATGACCGTTCTTAAGGAACAGATTGGTCTGGGCGCTGCTCAGGGCTATCTCATCCCGTCTGACGCCAATTCGTTCATCAACGAACTGAATGGCTTGATTTCTCAAAAGCGACGAGTAGTAAGACGAAACGGTCTCGGCTTTGATGACTCGGAAGTGCTGGTTCGCCGTTTGAATGATTTGGTTGGACGTGTGAGACAAGCTTGGTACGACCAGAGCGGTTTCAACAATGGTGGACGCGGCGGCGGTTGGGCCAGACGGGGGCGCTCCGCTAGAGCCAATGCCTACGGGCAAATTATGAACCCCTCCAGAAACGAAGCTCTGGATCGGTTGTACTTGATGACCCAGCCATCTGGTGGCGGTTTCAGGTATTAGCAGAGTTTTTCGCCAGCCAATCCGGGATGCCAACCTCCGAGGGTGTCCCGGATTTCGGCGTTCAAGAGCAGTGCTTGATTTCGCCTCTGAAGTCAGGCGCTGTCGCTCGTTTTTCTCCCCAGCCCCATATCTAAACTTTCGTCAATCCCGCCTAATCCCAGAAGGGAGAGCGTAAAGCCGATATACGCAGTGAGCCAGCAGGAGAGATGTCATGGCAGCGAAGATAGGTTTTTTTCAGAGAGCCGACAAGAAAAAGCAGTATTCGGACAATGTTTTGAACAATGTGGAAAGTGCATATCGTCCGAAGAATAGAGGGCGCGTGAAAAACCCAATTTCATCAAACACGATGAGCGGCGAAGAGCCTGACACCTTAGAGGAAAATGTCGAACAAGAATTGCAATCAACCCAAGAAGGCCGTCGTAGAAATCCAGTTGGTTACGCTTTTGCGGGGCCGCAAGCCAAGCGTCAAAAATTGGAGGCTCAAGCTGAAGTCAATGCATCAGCAAAAGTCGTCGCCAAAGGAGAAGAGAAGGAGGAAGTTGCTTCCGCTAAGGTGTTTGCAGCTCCTCTTGGATTTGAGCAGAGTGCAAAACCAGCTTCTGAGCCAAAAGTAGAAACTAAGAAGCGAAAGACTCAAATCGGGATGCCTAAGAACACTCCCAAGAAATCTAGAAAACTTTCGCAGCCGGAAATCCGAGTGACAACAGGGATGGTAGAGAAGAAACCTTCACAGCCTGAAATCCGAGTGACAACAGGTTTGCACGTGAATGAATCTTTTCAGCCTGAAGTTCAGACGGTTGAGTCAACAGCTGCAGTGCAAGAAAAAATTCCGGCAGTCTCCGAAGTCAGTGAAGTCTTGGAAGCGATGCAGACCCTCGAAGCTGATGTACAAGCCAGCAAAGGCAATTACGAACCGATTCAAGAAAGTGAACTGCAAACTGCAAGATCTCTGGGCTTCCTTCGACTTTTTTCAAACCGACAAGCTATAAACGAGATGCAATACGAATTGGAATTTGATTCCATTTCCGCCGATGAATTCGACCAATCGCAAGAGATGAAGCATCCTGAGCCGCAGGCTTTGGATGGCAATGCGCATTTAATGAGTTTTGAAGCTGCTCCCATTGCCGAAGAAGTCGATCAAAATATTGCCGATTCAATTGCTGATGGTATTGCCGACGAAATTGCCGACACTATTTCCGAGATTGCTGCGCAAGCGGAGTTATTCGAAGAACCGCTTTTTGACCAGGCAAGCTCCGCCGAGCAAGGGCTGAGTTTTGAGCCGCAATACTATAGAAAGGACACAAAGAAAACGCAGTTCTTGACTGTGCCCACGCAAGGCATCAGGCGCAGCAATCGGGGCACGATCGAGGCTGTATTTCAACCTAATGGAAAAGTGGTTGAAGCTCAGTACAACCGCTGCGGCATACTTATTGAAGTAAGCGTTGCCGGAGCTATGAAGCTGACGCGTTCGGCTGAAACCGGCAGGTGGTCAATGAGTTACAGTGACGGCAGTCAGCCTGTCAACAGCGTAAGTAATGTCGCCTTCGACCGCCTCGGCAACCTCTGCTATATCACCGAAGACGGGCACACCACCGTAATCTGCGCCGACGGGCGCGTAGTCGAAAAGTAAAACGATTCCTTATTAATTAGCTGGATCTCAGGAGCTGATGGTACTATCTGAACCGGCGTGAGTATCGCGCGGTGCCCCAGCCAGGTTTGGGTCTTTTCGGCTCCTATGTCCAAAGTGTTGACTAAAAACTCAGTTATGGCTCAGCTGGTTGCTCTTGAGCAGTTCCTGAACCGGCTGGCGGAAGACGTCGAACACGCGCAATACCGTCGTAATCAGCTTGTCGCTCAGTCCATAGATGATGCCGCGGACGAATTGTCGTCCGGCTTCAAAAACTTAGCCAAGGAAAAACTTGCGAAGGCTCATCTCAATATCAAACTCGCCTGGCTGCGCGCGAATTATGCTCGTCAGCTTTTTGACGCGGAAACGGTCGAATACGAACTCGGCGAGGGAAATTATCTGGAGTTGACCGAAGTTCAAGATGAGTTTCTGCCCTCAGCAGGTGCGCACTTCCACTTTCTCGAGTCAGAACTGAAATTCATGCGCGCTGAAATCAACTCACGTTTGGGCAAGTCAAAGTAATGGATATTTTCGAACAAATCAAATCGCTGGCTGGTGATTGGCTCAAACGAAAAGACGCCAATGAAAAATTGACTCGCATGTTGGAAATGATTGCGGAAGCGTCTGCTGCTGTTGAAACGCGCAAATCGTCCTTTACGGGGTTGGCGGCGCAGCGGTTAAAGCTGGCGGAAGAGGCTAGAAGCAGAGCGCTCCAATTGTTCGAAGAAAATTCGCTGGAGGATTGCGAGAAGTTTTGCGAGCGAGGTCTTTTGCATTTGCAGATAGCATCCGCTCACATGCTTTCGGAAGACCAGATGAAGCTGGAATTGACGTTTGACGAAGGCTCTGCAGAGGAGGCCATCGAACGTTTGTCCAACGGAATTGCTCGCTTGAAGATGGCTGTCGAGTACAGCAATTGCGTTGTGAGCGAGCACGTGAAAGAACACCTTCTGGAGGTTGTGCGTCAAAGGGAAGAAGCATTGTCTTTGTACGCGGAGGGCGGCGAGGAGGATGCTCACCGCATTGCCGAGGGAGCGCTGCTCTGGCTCCATTACCTCGGCAAGCAGTTAGAGTTGGACAACGACAAGCCTATTATTCAAATTGAGCCGATTGTCAAACTCAGTCCCAAAGAGATGAGCATGATTAAGTCGCTCATTGAAAATATCGTTCACTGCCGATCCGTTCTTCAGGTAACACACACACGCGGTTATACGCGTGTGGAGCGCTACCTGAACGCGGCAATGCAAAACCTTGAGAAAGCCATATCTGCTTATCTTGATGGCGATGCTGATAAAGTTTTGCGCGTCGTGACGACGGGCCTGATGGAAGCGCGAATGGCTGATGAGCTATTGAAAAACACTGGTCCGGATGAAGGGGCGTATGAAGTTTTGGCGAGCGAATTAGCTGATGACCTTACGATCAAAGGCAAAGAGTTTTTCCGACGCCTCGTAATTCTGAGTCGCCTGGTCAAAGAGAATTTTGACGAACCGGAGCGTGCCCTCAACAAACTTGACTCAGTTAATTTCAACTATAAGAAGTGTCTTGCTGCCATGCGAGACGCCGATGTTCGTGAAGCAGCTCGCTACGCGAAACTCGCCCATCTTGATCTGGACTATGCAAAGCAGCTTGTGATCGAAGGAGTGATCGAACCAAGTTATTCAGAACTCTAGACTTGTAGGGGCGACGCTATGCGTGGCCCGATGCCGGTCTATATTCCAACAAACGTGCGCGATTTTTCAACCGCGCACGCCTGGTTTTCGACAGAAGGAAAGCTAATTCTCAGAACGTTGGTCCCAGCTTGATACTACGGGCGACATCATTGTCTTGGCGATGGGTTTGATCTTGCCGGGCAAGAGATCGACGAAAATCAATTGTGGACGGCAGCAAAATCTGAGTCTCGGTGCGTGTTGCCTTTCCATCCCGATGCCTCGCGAGACGATCAGTTTACTTCCCGACGGCAGTAAAACGACGTCGCCATTAACCCAGCGCTTCGGTACATTTGAAGCCGTCATCAGTGGACCGTAGAACGGTACTTGAACTTGGCCGCCGTGGCAATGCCCGGCAACAAGCAAGTCTCCCTCGACTTTTCCCATCGAAAAGTCAGGATAATGTGCCATTACTATGTGAAACTTGTTGTTCTTCTCTTTTTTGGGAAACTTTAGTTCTGAGTTTCTTCCGTCGTAAAAACTCAAGCCTGTGATGTCGACAGGTCCAGCCGAAACCGTTTCTGACTGCTCGAATGTGTGGCCTGGAACATCTGTAAAGAGCTGCTGCCAGCAAGCGAAGTCATCGACATTTCCTTGCACTGCGAATGTTCCGTACTTAGGCGTGATGTTCAAGTCTTTGAATGCTTTTTTGAATTTGTCGCGTTCAATTTCCCATTCCTGAACTGTCATCGTCTGAATGTAGTCGCCAGGGAGAAGGAGAAGATCAGGCTTCTCGTTTGCAACGGTTTGAAAGACTGAGCGCTCATAATCGCCAAAGTTATCTGCTTGAAGATCTGAGAGAATCGCAACATGCAGTGGCTCATCAAGTTTGTCACTAACGATGGAATGCCTTTTGATCTCGAGCAAGTGCGGTTCAATCAGGAATGCATCAACTGCGATGACTAAGGTACACACCAGAACGACAGCGTTCACGCCTGCCATTAGTTTGAATTTCTTGCGCGAAAAATAAATACACATCGCCAGAAAAATTGGACCGCCGACAAATCCTCCGATCGCTAGAAGGGCGAATACCATGAAAAAATCGTGCGCGACTTTTAGCGCCGCATAGCTTGCAACGGCTCCGTACACTAATTCTGCAACGACATAACTAAAAACGTTGTTTGAAAAGTATTTGAGCAAAACTGCAAGAATCGTCAGTGTTGCAAAAACGATTCCCAAATAAGTAATGATAGTCCAGTCCACGCGCCCTCCCCACTAAGTCGCATGTGTGTATTATTTAGACAGCCAAGGTTCGCATTCCACGCCAATCGGCACAGAATAGTGCGAACCGTACAAATGTTTCCCGCCAACGCATTTCAACGCTTTATCATTCATACCAAGCGGCTGTGAAACATTTGTGAAAGCGCTCAGCTTGCTTGCATGGGTCGATAAATCCAGCCTTCTAAAAGAACATCGAGATCATCTAGAGAAAATGGATCAGTGAAAAACTCCTTTGCTTCAACAAACATCGCCGTGGTGTAGCAAGCAATTACCGCATCAAGAGCGTGATCGCTATTGATCACTGAAGTGATCATGTTTTTGTTCATACTCAACTTTGGCACATTGCGATAGGTGAGTCCGCGTTTTTCTTTGATCTCCAAAAGCGAATGAATGATTTCATGGCGAACGCTGGTCACCTGCGGTTCGTCTTTCTTGTCCTTTGATTTGTAGCCGCTTTCCTTTAGTTGGAAGAATCGTAGAGTGTCGCGCGGATAAACTTCAATCACAGCGCAAGCGTCTTCGATTTCGAATTGGAAGGGCAAAGTGTAAAAGCGGTCGGCGGGCAACATGGCCAGAAGTTGAATGCACTGATAAGTCATCTGAACCATGGAAGGATTTCCGCGATGAAGTGGCGAAATAGCAAGCGAGCCCTTCCACTTGTCGGTTACTCGCTTCGGTTCGCGTTTAAATTCTTTCGCCAGCTCGATAAATCCCGTTTGTCCTAAATGAAACAGTGCTTCCGCCATTTCTTGAAAGGTTTGGTATGGCGTTCTTTGCTCTTTGCGCGCCATGTAGTGCAGAAATTCCACAGGCAAAGAAAACGGGCTGTCAATTCCAACGGCGACGGCCTTGTGTTTGATCAGCTCATCCTTCAGACCCAGCGAACCGACCTTTCTGACGTCGATAATTTCCAGACCGAGTGTCCCCATTCGGCCAGTCGCCAGCCACGTATTATTCGGCACGGCGCTGGCTCCGCTGTAGTCCACGCCATAAAAAAGCCTTTCAGCCATAGCGTATTTCCCACCTTTGTTTTGTCACTTTTTCCATATAGTGTACGGGAATGCAGGACAACCCTGAACACATCGGTTCTCTTTCGCAAATCGAATCCGCCAAAACGCCCAACTGGGTGGCGGATGCGGGCACATCCACCTGGCAGCCAGATAGCCGGGACGGATTGACTCGCAATTCCTCGTCCGCTAGCAGGGAGCGCCATACAGCGGACCTGGTAGTGAATCCGGACTTTTTCTTTGAACAGCAGGGTAGCGCCGAGAGCCAGCAGCATGCGTTTTACGACGACGGGCGGCAGAATCGCGGGCCTCAGCCGGATACACCTGTCAGGAAGCCCTACGAGCAGGTCGGCGTGCCGCCTGGGCAGCTAGATACGAGGCCACTTGATGAACAGATAATCCCGATGGGGATTCCATGGCAAGACCTCAACGATCCCAAACTTGATCGCCAGCAGGTGCGCCCTGACAATAAATTCGTTCCAACTGAGCTGTACGAGCCACCGGTCAAAGTTCCTCCGGCTGTGCGCGAAGGCAATCAGGTCTTCATACCGACTTTCTCGCTTGGCGATGGTGATCTAAGCTCGACCAACCCCGTCAAAGTCAAATCGTATGACATCAATTCCCCCGAAGCGCAGCTCTATTTGAAGAGCCGCGACTCGATAGTCAAAATCACTACAGATAAGGTAAATCCTGAAGGCAAAACCTACAACGCTTTTGGTTCAGGGTTTTTCGTCACCGAGAACGGGCAAATCGCAACGGCTCACCACGTTATTGACGGCGCCACGTCTATCAAAGTCACAACGGCTGCCGGACACGTGTACAACGCGCGCGTGAAGGAAACAAATGTCGGTGGTGAGGCGGCCGTAATTGAATTGACGGACATGGCGCAAGGAGAAAGGTTCAAACCCTTGCCACTACGCGACAGTGCTGCAGATATTAAACCCGGCGATAAAGTTATGGCGATCGGACACCCGAATGGAGTCGAAGATATCGTTATGAGCCCCGGTGCAGTGGTTGCACGCGAGCGTTTTGGTCCAACTATTTTTGAACTTCCGCACGTGAATCCGAATGCCATGTTTATTCACGCGTCCACCAGAATTCAGGGTGGAAACAGTGGCGGACCCTTGATCGACAGTGAAGGACGCGCTATTGGTCTCACCAATTTCAGACAACCAGTGGACGCTTCCGGGGAGTTCGTCGGAATTGATGATGTTCGCTCGATGATTACTGATCCTAAAAAAGGACAGCTTTCCGATCAAAGAAGCTTCTTCTTTCCCAGCACTCTTCAGTGGGACCGTGATGTATTCACCGAAAGCGCCATGACCTCCTTGTCGGCGAGCAATGTCTACCTTGCTCGTGCTACTCGCCTTCCCCATTCGCATCCAGGTCTTGTCAGCTCGATGCGCACCGCATATAACGGAGCTGTTGCTGGTTATGCGCTTTTCGAGATGCCGGACGATTACAAAACATTGAAGTCCGCCATGCAACATGGAACCAGCGCAGAGAGAGTGAGCGCCGGTATTGATCTTGGCGGAGATGGATTGATGCTTGCGGGTTCGCTTGCGTCAATATTCTCGAGGCGATACGCGGTTGTCGGGAATGTCGCGGCAACCCTTGGTGCCGGTTCGAAACTAGGTAATGCACTTTTCGCGGACCGTAGATATAAGTAGAACTGGGCGTGCATCCATCGAATTTAAGGAAGTGTACGTAGTTTCACCGCTGACACATGCTTGGCTTCCCGCTAATCTGAAAATATCCCGGTCACATCCTATAACCCCAGAGGTTCACCACTATGAGCAGAGGTGACGTAGGCGAGAGCCTTGCAGTCGCGAAAGCCACACCAGCATTGGGCGAATTCGAGCCTGAAATGCTGAAGATGCCTGCGAAGTTTGAGAAGACGTCGGCGCAGTCAGGCGACTTCGTTCTTACTCAGGCTCAAGCGCAAACTCCAGGTGAACAACAGCAGTTGTCTCCAGCGCAGAAATTGATGGAAGAAACCGTCACTGCCGCTAAAAAGGAATA
>DTSE01000039.1:0-37529 GCA_012965515.1 Candidatus Melainabacteria bacterium
GCCCTCAAGGCCAGGGCTCGATTACGGATTTGGAGTTCGATATGGTCATCAACCATGTGATGGCCCGTTTGCTTATGCCTGGACTGTGGCGTAACAGCGTCTGCGGATTGATCCTCGATTGGAAATCACTGGCGCCCTATGCAGTCTTGGAGCCACTGGCTTGTGGAAGGCCGATAGTAGTGGAAGAAGAGTGTTCCGATTTGGGCTTCCTCTCCAGCAAAGAGTTTATGCATCAGCCAGGAGACTTTAGTGTCGATGCGGTGGCAACGAAACTGATTGAGTTGCTCAAAGACGACGGATTGAATAAGAAACTCGGAACTGAAGCCCGCCAATACATACTGGCAAACCACTGCCGTAAAGCGAATGCAGACAAGGTAATCAAAGCTTACGAAGAATCAATTGAAGGGTTCAAACTTAGTCATCGAAAAGAAAAGATCGAACGCATGCAGAAAACGCTTGATCAGTGCCGATCAATCTCAGCAGGTTTAGATCAGTGGCTCTACGACCTGCTTTTCGTTCGCTCTTTCAGATTCCGCGTTTCGCACTGGCTGAAAAAATTCCGCAAGAACGAAGTGCCTACGAGAAAGTAAGAGAGTCGAAATTCGACTATTTCTGCCGGTAGAGCATAATCTCGCTGCCGTCCGGCACTTTCTTGACTGCAATCAGTTCGAATTTGCCGGACTCTTTGACGAACTTGAGAATATCGGCATTTGCTTTCTCCGATTCAGGATTAAGCAAACGCAATCCCGCATATCCGGACTTGAGCAAATACCACTGATAGTACAAAGTCGACTCGGGACTGTATGTCACCGTGTCACCAAGCACAGTCCAGGTGCGCGAACTGGTCGGCCGGACCGGACTTCCCATCGCTTTTCCTTGCAACGTAAAAGTGTGCGGATTGTACTCGACATGATTGGCCATGACGTTCAACCACACAGGTTGATTCGGATCGCGTTTACCGATGATCTCCAAAGCCCACTGGTGCCCCCAGTCTTGAAAAGGCACAGGATTCGCTTTGCCCTTATCGACAGTGCCCATTGAGCTGGCTTTGGCGTGCAGCGCATCTGATAAATCGACCATGAACGATGGCTGACTAAAAGGATAGGGAAAGAAGCACAGTGAGAAATATTGCAGAACGCCCAGGGCTAACATGCTGCATACGACAATCTTAGGCAGTTGAGCAAACGGCTTGAATTTCATATCCCAGAGGCGCTGGAAAAAAGCACCCGTGTAAATCGCCGGTACGATCAAAGCTCCTGCAATGTAGCGATGATGCGGGTATTGCCAGGGCAAAAGGCTGATCATGACGACACCGCCGGCTGTAAGCAGAATAGGCAACAAACGCAGGTGTAGCGTTTTTCCAAGAAAAACAAATGATGCGGCAGCAAAGGACAGAAGCAGCGGAGTAAGCATCTGCGGCAAGGCAAATGAATAGTAGCGAATACCTCGTTGAAGCGCTTGAGGAACGGTGATTACACCCTCAGTGGAAGTGATTACCTTCTTATTGGTCTCCGCAAATTCTGAGATGAATCCGTAGCTTGCCACTGCCCACGGCACCATCAAGAGGCCCGCGATCGCCGCCATGCTGACGAGTTGGACAGCTTGCAGCTTCCATCCGGGCGGCTTGCGTATTAGCACTGACAGAAAGTAATAAATTCCAGGACCGGCAAGAAATGCACCGGCAACTTGCTTGGTGGCTAGAACCAGCGTCAATGCAAGGCTGCAGACAGCCGTTCTTTTCCAGTCGGGTTTCTTGTTCCACCAGACCAGTGAGAGAACGCCTAGCGAAATCATTGCCGCGACCTGGAAGTCGAGCAAATATGTGTGGCTGAGAAATATGAGTTCGCTGTAGAGGTTGACCGTCACAGCCGCAACAATTGCCGCCAGCCGACGCCCCGTCAATATCATCGCTGTCGCGAAAACAGACATGGTCAAGACAAAGTCATAGATCGAAAGAGAAAGACAATCGACAAAATGCGCCGGTCCCAGGATCAATTTGAGAAATCCGTTGAAAGCGTAAACAGCCGGCGGATAGAAATTATTGACGGTAAGGAGCTTCTTGTACCACCAGAGTTTGAGGATGTGCGGGTGGCTGAAAAGGTCGGTGTATTTGAACGCACAAAGTATGTGACCGGCTTCATCCATGGAAGGCTGGCGATTGTCCAGCATGTACCAATAGAAAAGCAGGCCGGAAAACAGCAGGGAAATTCCCAGAGCCCAAGCTAAAGAAAGGCGGAAAGAGCGCTTTTCATTATCCGGTTCCGGCAAAGCATGATCCGGTTTGTTTGGAGAATCGTCGGCGATACTTTGCACACCGTTATCGAAAAATCGGGGAATCCATGGTTTCGGGTGGGTCGATTGAGACCCAGTTCAATTCTAGCTGGTACGGTGTTATGGCGCCGTTTTCAATGCGTTAACTCGAAGATATGCCTTTGGAAAACCAACTCCCATACCAGAGCGAGCCTACTTGCAATAGAAAAATTTAACATGCAAAGCTGCGTATATGTCGGCTGGTCGGGTTCTCAAGCCGTGAGAGCTGATCGCGATACAATTGTTCGGCTTACGAAATGGGGCAATGAACAATACCTTAGAAACAGAAAGCACGAGTCAAAGCCAACCACGTCGGGCCGCTTTACTCAGATCTGTGCCTGCCGGCATATACATTGACTTGCTTTTGATTTTGCTGTGCGTGCTTGTGGCTTTCGGTCGCACCATCACCAGCTATTTTCTTGCCGACGATTTTGGCGAGATTCGCTACTTGCATCGCATCTGCACTGCAGAGCCAAATCTTTTGCTGGCAAATTTCACCGGCAACTATATGCAAATTCCGGGAATGAGCGTGTATCGTCCGTTCCTTCTCATGTCTCTGCTCATTGATTTCATTATCTGGAAAGCGAATGCGGCGGGGTTTTATACAACCAACCTGCTTTTCTATTTCTTCGATGCCGCACTGCTTTACTTGATTGTTTTGCAGCTTGCATCCAGCAAAAGTCAACTAAGAAACAGATTGACGGCGCTGACGGCGGCAACCCTCTTCGCATTGAGTCCGCTTCATTGTGAAAGCGTGTCCTGGGTTCTCGGTCGCGTCGATATCGTCAGCGCATTCTTCTACGAAGTTTCTTTCCTGGCTATCCTCTACTCGAGGCAAGTGCAATCTCGCATCCTTACAGGCATTGCAATAGCAGCGTTTATATCGGGGCTATTGGTAAAGGAAATGGCGATTGGGATACCGGTCATTGCCTTCCTGGTCGGCTGGCTCTATACGCCTGGGGAGACGCGCGATGGCTTCTTCAATTCATTGAAGCGTGGCTTTGTTTTTTCCTCGCCCTATCTGGCTGCAACCGTCGTCTACTTCGGCGTTCGTTTCCTCTGCCTGGGCACCCTGGTTGGCGGCTATGTCGCAGGATTTGGAGCCAGTCAGGAGCAGAACGCAATTGCTAGATGGCTGGACAAGGATACGCTTGAAAGAATTGCTTTTCCGCTTGTTCAGGGGCATTTTCAATCGGCGCACTGGCTCTCGAGTCTCCTTCTAATTCTCTATTGCCTGCTCTTCTGTAATTTCGCCGTTCGACTCTTAGCTCGACAGGTGCCGCTAAAGCTCCTCATTTTCCTGAGCGGTTGGTTCGTTACAACGCTTCTGCCTATCTACAAACTGTGGGGGATTGGATACAACCTGGAAGGCGCTCGTTTTCTCTTCTTCTTCACAATGCCGCTAAGCACTCTGCTTGCGGCTGGGCTATTTCAGAACGAAGACGAAGAAGGAAAAGTCTTGGATCGCTCTCTCTTTGCAGTATCGTGTGTGGTGGCAGTTTTCTTGTCGGCAATTTTAGGATATGTCGCCACAAAGACAGACCTAATCTGGGTTAACGCCGGTAAGGAAGTAAAAGCAACAGCTCAGTCCGCACAAGCGATTCTCAACTCCGATAGCAAGAATCCGGTCATTTTTCTCGGTATCCCCAAAGAATCAAAAGGCACGCACATGATTTTGAACGGCGACACGTTCAAAGCCTCGGTGTCCAAGCCATTTACGCAGGTTGAGCCAAAGAGAGCGTTTGCGACTTTCGATCCTGTGATGTATTCGCCTGAATACAAAATGAATCCTCAGCGGCTAAAACAAATGGCTTCAGGCGGCGCAGAAACTTATGTCTGGTCGAGCGAAAAGCGCCGGTTCAACCAAGTTCAATACGCGGGAGCAAAGGCGCCTGCAACTCAAATCAATCCTGGCAATGGAATGCTGGGACTGAAGACCGGAGGAAAGCCGGGATTTACAGCGCTTTCTAACCAGGGTTTGGTTTTTGAAAAAAATGACGGAACTCAAGGCATTCAAATGTCGCAACTGAATTTGAACCCGCTGGCAGCTGACTTTGCAGTGATCGAATTGAAAGTTGACAGTGCTGGCGATGAAAAACGAATTGAAGCATGCGTCGGCGGGTCTGGAGAAACTGCGAAGAACCTCACTACGATAGCTTTGCCTGAAACCGGAAGGGGGCAATTCCAAAAGGTTTATGTACCGCTCTCAAGCAACTGGAAATGGTTTGAAAAACCTACTGTTGACGAACTTTTTTTGACAATGCCTGCAGGCAATTCCGTGGTCAAATCTGTCGCCTTAGTAGAACAAAGGAAGTGTTCCCCACAGATTACAGTCGACGGCGTCACAGCCAACGAAAACGGCACCTATTGGGTGGTTGCGCAAGACAAACCACAAATCAAGGTGGATGCTCAGTCAATGGAAAGCGTTGCCAGCCTCGTAGTTGAGATCGGGAAAGCAAACTATTTCTTCGACAATTTCAAAGACAACCAGAGTGCCGTTGCAGTGGATAAGAAGCTGCCAATTGCCGGAGCCAAGCTGGAGCGCACCTTGAACCGTTCCGATTTTGCCGGAGCCGGTTTCTTCCAAATCAGAGTTGTGGCGCTCGACAAGAACGGTCTGCAAGTGGGCGCGCCATCTGCATGCGTCACCTTCCAAGTGCACTAAGTCTGAGTGAACTGTTTCGACTACTGAGCGGCTACAAAAACTTTCTTTGCCACCACACCATGCTCGGACATGAGCTCTTCGTAGGCAGGTACAACCTCTTCAGACGGTCCTTTCATAATCATCTGACCGCCATTCAAAAGCACGGCATTCTGGCAATATTTATAGACCATATTCGGCTCGTGAGTGACGAACATAAGCGTGGTGCCTTTGCTTCTCAACTCGCGAATTTTATCTAAACACTTGAGTTGAAAACGTCTGTCTCCGACAGCCATCGCTTCGTCTACAACAAGAATTTCCGGATCGACATTGATCATCGAAGCGAATGCCAATCTAACGACCATACCGGAAGAATAAGTACGAATCGGTTGGTCGAAGAAATCTCCAACCTCTGCAAATTCGGCAATCTCATCAAGACGGCGGTGAATTTCTTTCTCCGGTATGCCGAGAATTATGCCGTTCAAAATCACGTTCTCGCGCCCAGTGTAGTCAGGTTGAAACCCTGAGCCCAGCTCCAGAATAGAGGTGATTCTGCCTTTTGCGGCCACGCGCCCTTTAGATGGTTGAAGAACACCAGCTACGATTTGCAGCAAGGTCGATTTTCCTGAGCCGTTTGGACCAAGCAGCGCTACAGAGTCGCCTCTCTCCACGTTGAACGAGATATCGCGCAACGCCCAGAACTCTCTGTGATAAGAGCGCCGATTGCGCATGAGCAGTTCTTTCAAACGATCGGTAGGTCGATCGTAGATGTTGTATTTCTTCGAGATGTTCGCCAGTTGAATTGAATACATAGACATCACATCACGTCAGCGAAGGACCTTTTGGTCTTCACAAAGAAGTAGTACCCAGAGAAGAAGAATGCAACGGCAATAGCCGTGTAGAACGTGTACATGGCAAAGTCAGGAGCTCTACCTTCCAGAATCACGCGCCTGTAGTCGGTGACAATACCGGCGACAGGGTTTATCCAGATGAGGAATTTCAGATTCTCAGGCAACGCGCTGGCGGGATAAACAATCGGAGTCATATACATCCAAGCCGACAGCCCTAGCGTGATCAGGTGACGCATATCGCGTACATAGACGCCAAGGCTGGCAAGCAGCCAGCACAGACCTGTAGTGAAGAGTAATTGTGACAAGGCAATCACTGGAATGAATAGCAATGATTGATGAACTGCGCCCTGATAGACAATGGCGCAAGCAATTAAAATCAGCATTCCGCCCACTTGAGTGGCTGCAGAAGACAGTGCCACCACAATCGGTAGCACTTCCAAAGGAAAGACAACGCGTTTTACCAGATTCGGCACTTCCAAAATGCAAGTGGTAGAGCGAGCGATGGATTCCGAGATAGCGCCCCAGGCTAGCAAGCCGCTCATCAGATAGAGCGCAAAGTTACTGGTTGAAGCATCGGTGCCAAAACGCACTTTCAAAATAACGCAGAAGACGAACGTGTATAAAAGCAGATGCCCGACAGGATGGATAAGCGGCCACAGAGCGCCCAACAGGGAGCCACGATACCGCCCTTTGAAGTCACGCGACACCATCATGCGGACAAGAGTTCGGTGATTCCACAAAGAAGTGATCGGCTCGACAGAGTCCTTCACAGGCTCTGCTTCGAACAATATTTCTTCCCGACTGATTGCCGGTGCTTCTTCTAGTGCTACGGTCATGAATCCTGACGCATTACTTCTGGACAGCCTATTTCGAGATTACAAGATGTTAGCACGAAGCAATTTCGCAAGGACGAAACACATCTTATCCACGGGGCATTTCGGGACTTCCTGAGGGTTGCTTTACTCAGTTTTAGCTTCCGTTTTTGTGCCATCCGATGGAGCTTCAGGTGACTTCGAGCCTCTCTGAAACTCTCCTTTTTTGTACAGAGCGTTAAGGGAAACAACCTTTACCTTGGTCGAGTCATTTTCCGAATAGATTAGTTCCGATTTAAGAAAATTCCCGTGAAGCCGCGTTTCGACCAGGGGATTTTTCTTATCCACCTGGACTTCAGGAGCATTCTTCACGGCTCCTTTCGCCGCACTTGCGGGCAGAAGGTTCTGCAATCTAGCCAGTGCGACTTCTTTGGATACGGGCTGGGTTTGATAGAAAACGTGCAGCGAAAGAGGAAACCCCTTTAAGTAGTCTAATGCGTATTGACCGCCATCCTTGTCGTAAGTGCGACTGAGGTATTGCACAACCGGCGGCGTAGCATTGGTATCCAACACAAACGTGAGACTTGCTGCTTTTGCAACTTCTTCCGGTACCCCGAACTTAATGTCCTCCAGGTTAATGACACCCTTGTAAGCTTTGATTGAGGAGGCACTGTCACTGGACACACAGCCACTCAAGAGACTGGCAGCAATTACCGCTATGGCCGTTTGTCGCAGACGTGTGCATCTGATCATGCTGGAATAACCTTCAACCCTTGTGTGAAAATCGCTCAACTAACTTCGCCGTGATTAAGTCTGGGTTGCGGCGCAGCTTTCCAAACCAGTGACCGATGCGGAATTTGTAAGAAACTCTAAATAGCAAGTCATAAAGCATACGATCGTACAAAGTAATCATGTCTTCGGTGCTTCGAATTAGTCTAAGAGCCCCGTGTCGATAAAGATGAGGCTTCTTAACACGCGAAAAATTATCAATTGCATGAGCATAAATTGTCAGCGCAGCGGAGGCTATGTCTTCCGCCCTTTGAGCAGCATTTACTGTGACTTGCCGCTCAGTCACGTGTCGCATCTGTCGGATTAGGTCGGCTGCATTTGGGGAGGCACAACTAAACATGTCGACGCACGAATAGGCATAATCAGACGTAAGACTGCCGAAATGATCGTCAAAGTTCTTTTCCGTACTCAATTCTCCGGACTTCGATTCTATTGAACTGGCGCGCAAAACAGTTGGCGTTTCGCGCGAAAACGCTGTAAGTAGCGCCCCGCAAAGAGTCTGAGTTGCCTCCACCACGTCGAATGTTGCTCCGCATTCGGCAAATGCATGCCAAAAACCAAGCAATGATGCCGCTTTGACTACGGACTTGGGCATAGTTTGCCGAACCAATTTCAGTCGCTCGATTTTCGCTGATGGTACTGCAACAACCACCCGAATCTTTTCATTGCCAGTGTTACTCTCGTGCTCAGCGCAAATGACTGTCACCTCGTGTCCTAGAAGATCGAGTCCTCGCGCCAGTTCCGTCATGTAAACGGACTCGGAGTCGCTGAGACTGCTTGCAGGATATTCTTTAGTAATCAGGCAAATTCGCATGGATTCAACTGCAAGCAGGTCAATAAAGTCGGTTTTGTCTGGAGAGCGGGTTGGCTGAGAGTGGCACTATCTCCAGTCCTAAATCCTCAATTTCCAGAGTTTCGTCCGATGCCTCGACAGTATCTTTTCTCTGAAAGGAAACTTCGATTGAAGCAATCTTCTCCTTAAGCTGAGCCGGTATCATTGGAAAACAATAATCAAAGTCCTTCGGCTCGCCATAAGCGGGCAGGAAACGAGGCAACCATCGGCACGGATAGGAAAAAGTCTTGCCTGATTCGTCAGCAAGCAGAACCTTCACTTTCGGCTCAACTCTCGCTCTACCCTGCGTTCTTTTAGTTGCATTCCTTACAAAAGATTTGCCCCTCAAACGAAACACCCACATCTCTGTTGAGGTGGGTGGCAGATGGCTGGAGACACTCGTTGAATAGGCTTTGGACTCAAGACTATTCAAGCTAAGTTTCTTGGGCAGCGCATGCGAGAGAGTAAAACTCTGGGTCTCATTAGCTTGCGATGAAGCAGTTAGAAGCATATTGTATTTTCCGGTCTGCAAGCCGGTTGCCGGCGAGAGGTCACGGCCGGCAGGACGACCGGAAACGATGAAGTTGGAAGCTTTGTGCCGTGACAAATCGAGTTTCTCGTCGTAGCGACTGTCAGTGAAGCCGTGATCGTTTTCAACTCCGTAGAAAGCCTTTTCCCAGGAGGACGAAAAGACCGTGGGAAAAAAGCTTACCGGCGGATAATTCCCGAAGACTTTGAAAGCGCCTGCACCAGTTTTGTTCTCAACTTCCACAGTCATCAATCCGGACGCGATTAACTTCTTCACCGCACTCGGTGGCAAAGGCAAAACGAACCATTGTCTAATATCACTGGCAGCACAGTCCGCAGCAAAACACATACGATCATAAACCCACTCGCACTCGAAATAAATTTGATCCTGATCTTTACCCGTGTATTTCGCGGCGGCAAAGTCTTGAGTCAACGAGATGCCTGGAATTACTGGACCAGGCAAGATCTCTCCATTGACAGTAACTTGTGCGTTCTCAATGAAATCATCAGCTCTATCTATGTCCAGAAGAAGAAACATCTGCTTGTCTGCAATGGCACCAAGATCAGCTTTGCCGAAATCAAACAGTTGGACAATCTTATCGCCCTTCTCACGCACGATTGTCTGCCATTCGAAAGGCCTTCCGTTGGCGCGGGCCGGATAAGCAACCAAGAAAACCGAAAATAGAGCCACGCAGATTGACACCGCTTGCGACCAATTACTTCTTTCGGCTGCTCGTGGAGATGCTTTCCAGAGCAAAATGAAGAAGAGCGCAGCTATAAGCGCTTTCAACAAACAAAGCAGAAGAAGGGAAACGAAAGGATTGTCCGTAAACTGGAAAAGCAATCCAAGTTCACGCAACCGCGCGCTAAGGAAAAACAGAACGAGCGCATTAACGAGCACAAGCGCCCGCATCGGGCTCTGTCTCGACACAGTGACAATCGCTGCCGCCCCAGCCGCGGCAAAGAGAATTAGAACCGGAGTTGCAGTCAGGTTGTAGCGTGGAACAGTGATAAAGAACCAATAGATTGCATGACTGGCAAAGTAAATGAAAAGCATCAACCGCGCTTTGAGAACTCCACTTTGTGCCGGCCGCCCGTCAGCATTTGTTAGAAACGCCAGGCAAATTCCGACAGCGCAGAGCAAAAGCAAAATTTGATGATATGCAACTTGCACGGGAAATGTGAAAAGACCGACCTCCGTACGAAAATCGTTCCACGGAAATTTCGCCAAACGAAACGGTTTATCGAGCATAAGTTTCAACGAACGGCTTGGCGAGAGCTTGAGATTGCTTTTCAGAACTGAAAGCGCAGAGCGACTTTCTATGCCGGTACCGTCCGGATATGGATATGAAAGCCATCCGCTGATATCGGGATTGGTGCCTACAAAGAGATTGTAATTACCGACGCGATCGACAACCAGACTGGCTTTGTTCAAAACGGCCTTTTGAGCACACAACCACGGAATCATCACCAATGCCATGCCGATCAAGAGAAGACCTAGAGCTTTGATGGCGGCATTCTTTCGCTCCTGCAAGTAGGTCAAAGGCAAGCTAATGACCGATAGCAAAATCATTACTGAGCGGGCCAACTGCAATGAAGCCAGCCCTATACCCAGTGATAAAAACTGAATCCAACTGCGCTTTTCGCCGACGAAGCCACGGCACATGATGTAGAGAAGAATAATGCTCAAAGAAGTGGAGAAACTCTCAGCATAGAGTCGTCCAGAGTTGATCAAATAAGCAGGATAGAAAATTGTGAAGGCGGCGCAGATGAGCGCGGATTGCCGCCCCCAGAGAAGATTGGCTGTCTGACAAAGGAAAACATCAGCAACCGAAGCAAGCACACACTGCCCGAAAAGCGGCGCCGTCGAATTCGAGAAGGAGCCAAAAATTGCGCCCACCTTCTGGCAAAAAAGAATGAAAAGCGGGAATATCGGGCCTGATTGCTTGAAACCAGAAAGTATCGACAATTCACTATTCGGCTGACTGAAATAGCGGTCGAGCGCCTGCGCCAAACGCAAATATTCGGAACCATCGGCGGCGCCGGCATTATTCACATGAGGAAAGACAAAATTGAACCAGAGGCGAAAAGCCAGTGAGAGCGCAAAAATGCCGAGTAGTAGCGGGCGAGACATTAACGAACCGTAAGCGAACAAGATGCCACTAAAGACAGTACAACAGCCCGGCAACTTGAATTTCGACCTAACACATAAATAAGAGAAACAATTAATTGTGCGCCTTTTCTAAATATCAGCGAGCGCCTTGACAGCCGTGCTAACATCGCAGTGTTTTTCCTGCATTTATGCGCTGTTCAGGACATTCTCGGATGATTTTCACGAGCTTTGAATATCTCCTGTTTCTGCCCGCGGTAGTCCTTCTTTACTGGCTGCTTCCGCAGCGTTTTCGCTTGCCTATGCTGCTTTTGGCAAGCTACTTCTTCTACATGAGCTGGATTCCGGTTTTCGGGCTTCTGATTCTTGGACTGACGCTATTTAACTGGCTCTGGGGCCAATTGCTTTGGAGATCCGAAGCGAAAAGAAGGCATATTTTTGCCATAGGCGTAGCCATAAACTTGCTTTGCCTGGGGTATTTCAAATACACAAATTTCTTCATCAGCTCTTTTGAAGCGTTGTTGCGCCCGATAACACACTCCAATTCTCATCTGGCGCTGAACATCATTTTGCCGCTAGGCATTTCCTTCTTCGTCTTTGAATTCATTCACTACTTATTCGAGATCAATCGAGGTCGCAAACCGATTGATTCATTCGTTCTTTTTGCCTTGTTTGCCGCATTCTTCCCCACACAGATTGCCGGACCGATCAAGCGGTTTCCCGACTTTCAAGCGCAGATGCAGGAAGAAAAGAAAATCAGCCTCAGCTACTTTGACGAGGGAATTCCGCTCATCATTATGGGCGTAGCGAAGAAACTTCTGCTTGCCGACAACCTGGCGGTGCTGGTCGACATGATGTCGAATACGCATTCGTCTTACGGCTCGCCGGAGACCTGGCTGATGGCGTACGCATTTGCATTTCAAATCTATTTCGACTTCTCGGGCTATACCGACATTGGTCGCGGATCGGCGCTCTTATTCGGTTATCACATTCCCATCAACTTCAATCTGCCGTACATCGCCAGCAATATGTCCGACTTCTGGAGACGCTGGCACATTTCATTATCCACATGGTTGAGAGACTATCTATTCATCCCTCTGGGCGGATCCAGGGGAAGCAAGCTCAACACCGATCGCAACCTCCTATTGACCATGGCTCTCGGTGGGCTCTGGCACGGCGCTTCTTGGAACTTCGTTGTTTGGGGCATTTATCACGGGCTTTGCTTGATCGTGCATAGAAACTTCAGCAATTGGCGCGAAAACACCACCCACTTGCGTGCCTTCTTCGATAGCAAATTGTTCAATATTCTCTCGATTGTGCTCACTTTCCACGCAGTCTGCATCGGCTGGGTTTTCTTCCGAATAACAGACATCGGCGCAGCATTCAGCATGGTCAAGAAAATGGTTTTCCTCTCTCCCATTTTCACCAAAGCGGAAGCCGGTCATTTCCTGGTGTTCCGCCACGAGCTTCCGGTGATCATACCGACTGTCATGGTCATTGTGGCGCTTCTGTTGGTCGCTACTCCAGTAGTTGGATATTTGAG
Organism: Candidatus Melainabacteria bacterium; assembly: GCA_012965515.1. Lineage (GTDB taxonomy): Bacteria > Cyanobacteriota > Vampirovibrionia > Obscuribacterales > Obscuribacteraceae > QKMZ01. The sequence continues at coordinate 12,417 of DTSE01000039.1, forward strand.
ACAATCCGGATTCTTCCATCGCGTGCCGGCGCCTGCCAAGGCACTCTATTTCGCAATTGTGATTCTCTCCATTGTCACGTTCTGCCCCGACAACTCGACGCCTTTCATCTACTTCCAGTTCTAATCGAACTCGACAATGCCGCTGTCTTTTCCTATGGCTGCCGGCAGCCGGATACTAAGGGCGACGCATGGCGTCGACTTATGATTGAACGGGCAACACCATGCGTCGCTAAAAACTAGTGAAACGGAGCTTATTGCTGGCTGAGCAATTTTCGTATCGGGGCAGTCAGACGCCACGATGTACTCTGCTCCATGTGTTCCAGGCGCCGGCTTAAGTACTCTTTGTCAGAGCCCAAGCGGCACTCCACGTCGCTGAGCTCTTTAAGCGTATGAGTGAGCGTCCGCAGAGTGTGAAAGCTGAGAGCGATAAATGCATCCATCATTCTCAGAGCTGTTTCCTTATCGTCTCCGGATATCCCTATCCTTGCGCCTTTTCTGGCCGCGGCGATAACACTTTCCACATCAAGCCCGTCGTTGCGCACAAGCTCGTCAACCTGCAAGGCCGCATATTCTGCAATACAGCGTTTGTAGAGTTCGTCGGAGATGCCCGTATCAGCAAGCACTTGTGAATAAGTCTCGGACATGGACACAATGTCCAAAGCAAACAATAATCCGCTCAAATTCTTATTCGTAGCACTGCCCGCATGCGTTCTGAAGCTGGCTAGAGGCTCATCGATGTAGTAATAATCGCCATTCATCAGCACCTTAAACCACATCTCGAGATCGCCATAGTGAAAGAGCCTGGTATCAAATCCGGTGCCGGCATATCGCTTGCGGAACATCACGGTGCTCGGCTCGCCGATCCAGTTGGTTATTGCCAGCATGTTGTAGAGAATTACATCCTGTCCCTTTAGCTGTCTTGAACCAGCAAACGGTTTTTTCTTCCTAATCACATCTCCTGCGGCATCGATAATGTTGCGCGCACAGGACGTCAGCGCAACGGACTTTTCTTTTGTAAGAACGTCAATCATCTTCTCGAGAGCGGACGGTGCGAGGATGTCGTCTTGCGCAAATGGTTTGATGAATTCCCCTAAAGCCTGCTGCAGGCAACGATTGTAATTGGCGAACAGACCCAGATTCTGCTCGTTTCTAATGAACTTTATTCGTGAATCCTGCTTTCTCAGGCGTTCGATAATATCTACAGAGCCATCTGTAGAACAATCATCGACAACGAGCAATTCGAAGTCCGCATGCGTCTGCGCCAAAACGCTGGCAACAGCAGCGTCCAGGAATTTCTCGCCATTATAGACGGGCAGCAGTATCGATACTTTTGGTGTCACTTCTCTTCACTCTTGGAGCTTGCCGCTGAAAGCGCCGCGACTTGACGCCTCCACTTGTCCAGCGTATCACCGCTCAGAATCGACTTTTCACTGTGCGCGGCAGCAATATCCACAAAATCCTGAGGAGAACTTACGGAAATCAGCTCATTGCGCTCAGGAACGAAAACTTTGATGTTTTTCAGTGGAAATGTCGCGCAAGTATACCCGACAGAGATGTCTTTTATGTCGTCTTTTCCGATAACAAGCCGATCGCAAACAACGCCTGCTCGAATTTTCGGATCGTTCAAAACAATCCGTACCATCGATTGAAAATCCCACGTACCATCGAACACAGGGCTCCACATCACATAGCGAGGGAAGTCCGTAAGAATAACGGCATCGGGGTGCTTCAGCTTTCCACGCATGCCTTTCATCAGATAAATCACGTCCTGCTGCGCGCGCTGGGAAACAACCCAGGGATTGGCAAGCTGCCAATTTACAAGCGTGAAGAAAACAGCAAAAAATGACAATAATAGAGAAAGAAAGACGACCGCCGACTTGTGGATCCTCTTGTCCTTTATTTTCTGGAACACCACCGTTGCAGCAGCCAATAGAAGCGAGCTGAAAATCAAACTCCAGCCCAGCGATGCGCCCGTAAAAATGCGATTGACGAGCGTCAGAAGAGTAGGCTCATATTGATTGTTCAAACCAAAAATCGCAAGAGAAGTGACAATTGCCGCAGCACCCACCACCGCCAGTTCGAGCATGGTCCGCAGCTTCACCTTACCGGACTCGGCAGAAAGAAGAATGAACGAGGTCAAAGCCGTACCTGCCAGTATCAAGGCAAGCGAAAGTACATTCCAGCCGGTCAGCGGGTTCATGAGCAGTATAGATACTTGTTCTTGGAAGAACGGCATGGCAGCAAAGATATTGGAAATACCCGTGCCGGCAGCGACTACGTGCAGGACTTGCCCCGGATCGAAGTCGACCTTGTGCAAAAAGCCAATCCCCAGACGGGGCACGATAAACCTCTGGTAGCCGAACAAAAAAAGGGCGCTTACAAAGAGCGGGATGAAAGAGTAGATTGCTTGTCGCAATGAGCTGGCAAAACTATCTTCTCTCAAGCTCATTAGAAGCACACACAGGGCGCTCAGGCACGCGAACGGCATGAACACCTCATAATTGAACAGACTGATTGCAAAAGGCACGGCAGCGGCAACGTAGAGCTTTGCTTTCTTCTCTTGCAGTCCCTTCAAAGACAAAATCAGGCTGCCCAAGTACAGAGCCAGGCTCAATGACACGGAGCTGCACAAAATCCAATAATGCGTCGAGTCGCGAATGGGGTAGATAACGAAAGCCGCAGTCGATGCAAAGGCTAAGAAACGACTGCCGGTGAAGCGTTTCAACGCAAAGTAGAGAAGGACAATCACACAGATCTCGAAAAATCCATTAACCAGGTGATAACCCAGAGGGCGCGTTCCAAAGATCTTGTAGAGCAGCCCAAAGTGCAGTACCTCGACGGGTCGAATAATCACTTTGGGATCATTGAAGAAGTAATTGGCAAAAGCCCCGACTATATCTTGAGGCCCGCCATGCAAGAGCGAAACCATCGTCCAATCGTCAAGGTAAAAGCCGACTTTTCCTACAAACGGTGCAAAGAGCAGAAGTTCAAGAAGAACTAGCAATCCGAGCAAAAGGAAATCAGTGCGCAGAGAAGGCGCAGTTTTAGCAATGTTCTCTGAAGGTTGATCGAGAGCGGGCATTACTTGTGCCGGTTCTTTAGAAATACCGCTTAAAGAGCCTTGCACTCCCCGCTACCCCGCTCATTTTCATGGCTTCCAGGCCAGTTCACCGCGGGCGCCAACTGCCGTCACGGGCGGTTTGATACCTTCAGACACAAGCATCGCAATGATCGAATCAACTTCAGCTTCGATACTCATCGTGCTCGAATCAAGCCGCAGCTTCGGATTTGCCGGCGGCTGGTAGGGTGCGTTCAAACCGGAGAAATCGCTGATTTGACCGACCGTTGCTTTCTTGTACAAGCCTTTGGGATCGCGGCTCTGGCAAACTTCAATAGGGCAGAAGATGAACAACTCGTGGAAGTCCTCAGCGCCAATGATTTCCTTGGCGATGCGGCGATCTTTCTCGTAAGGTGAAATACAAGCGGAGATAACGATAGTGCCGGTGTTCAACAGCAATTTCGAAAGATGCGCCACACGACGAATATTCTCGGCGCGATCTTCCGGTTCAAAACCAAGGTCAGCACAAATGCCACTTCTCAAATTATCGCCGTCCAAAACTTGAACGCGGAAGCCGGCAGCAAATAAGCGTCTTTCTAAAGCCTTCGCCAGGGTGCTCTTACCGGCGCCGGACAAACCGGTCATCCAGAGAACTGTGCCCTTATGTCCGTGCCTAATCTCGTGCTCTTCTCGTTTTACAAAACCGGACTCGACAACGATATTTTTGCTCTTTTGTGCGCTTTGAGAGGTCTCCGTGGTCACCGCCATAATAGAACCGCAGGCCACAGTTTCATAAGTGGTGCAGATTACAAATTTGTCGACGCCCGTTGCTTTCGAACTGGCACGATCAAAACTAATTGGTTTTTGAGCCTTGATGACAACATCGACGAAATCGCCGTTGCCGATTTGCTGGAAGACCATATTGCTTGGCTCCAGCCGGCATGAGACTTCTTGAGTGCCCACCTTGAGCAAGTAATCGTTTGCCCAATCGAGAGGCTCGGAGTTCAACCAGATCAATTTTGCTTGCAGTTCATTGTTTACTTCAGGCGTTTGCTCGGGGAAGGAAATAATTTCACCGCGCTCGACAAAGATCTGGTCTTTGAGACGAAGTGCAACAGAATCACCCTTAACAGCCAATTGCAAATCGCGGGGCGGGAAAGTTTCTATAGCTTCAACAGTGGAGACTTTTCCGGAGGGGGAGAAGAAGACACGCGCGCCTGGTGCGATTGAACCGGAAATAATGCGACCGGCATAAAAGCGTTCATCAGTAAAGCGATAGATGTCTTGCAGGACCATTCTAAGCGGTTCGGCATTCGCTTCTTCCACTGCATCAACAGAGACTGCAGTCGTACTTGCCACCAATTGCGGTAGCAACGGCAAACCGGCGTACCACGAGAGTCCGTCGCAAGAAGCAGTGAGATTTTCACCTTTCAGGGCCGAGATAGGCACAACGGCCAGACATGTTTGTCCTTCACGTTCGACGTGGGCGCGGATCTCAGAAGCTACTTCTTCGAAGCGAGCTTGTTTGTATCCGCTCTTGTCCATCTTGTTGACGACGACGACAACTTTGCCGACACCAAGAATGCCCAAAATCTTCAAGTGTCGCAGAGTTTGCGAACCAATTCCTTCGTGACCATCGATGACCAGAATACCGGTCTCGGCGCCGGAAGCGCCTGAGGTCATGTTTTTGAGAAACTCGAGATGCCCGGGTGCATCGATTAAGAGGAAGCGGTGCCCTTCGAATTCAAAATTGACACGCGTGGTATCGATGCTGATGCCTTGCTCTTGTTCTTCTTGAAACGCATCAAGAAAGAATGCCGGCTCCAACTGAACGCCACGCGATTCGCAGACCTTTCTTACTTTCTCGATGGTCTGCTGAGGCACTTTGCCGAAATCCATGAGCAAACGACCTAATAGAGTCGATTTGCCGTGATCAACATGGCCGACGATAACTATTTTTCGTTGTTCGTGCTGTGTCATCTGTTACATGTATCCCTGGCTGCGCAATTTCTGCATTGCATAGGTGTCAGCGTTGTCTTGAGCACGACCAGCGCGCTCTGAAGTCTTTGTTGTACGAATCTCGTCTACGATAGCTTCGAGCGTCGAGGCGCACGAATCGATAGTTCCAGTGCAAGGCCAGCAGCCCAAGCTCCTGTAGCGCTGTCCGTCGGCATTGCTGAAGTAGAGCGGCATGATGTCCAGTTTTTCTCTCTCGATATATTCCCAGACATCTAGCTCAGTCCAGCTCAAAAGCGGGTGGACGCGCATATGAACATTTTCCGGCAAGTGCAGATTGTAGTGATTCCAAATTTCTGCCACTTGATCTTTATAAGTCCAGGTTCCGTCTTCAGGTCTGGGAGAGACAACGCGCTCCTTGGCTCGCGAACCCTCTTCATCGCGTCTGATGCCGAGCAAAAGACCGCCTATATTGTTCTCTTTAATTGTGTCGAGAAGCGCTTGGGTTTTCAAAGCTCCGCAGCAAACAAGCCGCCCCTTATCCGGCCCCATACCGTCAGCCAGAGCAGCCTTGTTCTGTCCGACAATGAGGCGCAGACCATGATCTTTGACGTACTGGTCACGCCAGGTAATCATCTCGGGAATCTTGTAGCTGGTGTCTATGTGTACCAGAGGAATAGGAACATGCCCCAGGAAGGCCTTTCGCACCAGGTGCAAAAGCACGGTCGAATCTTTTCCCATCGACCAGAGAAGAGCCAGGTTCCTTACTTTTTTATAAGCCTCGCGTATTGTGAATACGCTTTCATGCTCGAGGCGTGTCAGGTAATCAGTCATTGTTGATTAGTCTTTGCTGGGCGCCAATAATCGGGTGATAAATCTCGTCCGCGCTGAGCATAACAGGACTGAGCCCGTAGTAAAGTAGAACGATTTCAGGAATGCTTAGGAAACGAATGCCGGCGAGCATTCGTTTCGGATTTGAATGCTCCCAAAGCGGCAAAGAATTACCGCGGTTGGTGCAAGCGATCGTTCTCAAACAAATTTTTCTCCCGGCACATAAAATACTTGCGACAGTTTCCTGGAACGGTTCGCATATACATCGGAGATCCGTTACAGACCGCAAATTTAGATTCATCGTTAACATCGAATGCTATTCTTGGCGAACCTTAGTTATACGGTTACAGGCGGTTACTGCGCTGAACAGCGTTTGGATGTCTCTTTTTCGCAACAGAAGCATCGCAGCAGTGAACTTCGCTGCCGTTATCGCCTTGCTGCTCTTCATCTTTGCATTTTTCGCGCAGCCAATAGTGACCGGGCTTCCCATATCCAAAATTTTTCTTCTGGCGAATCGGGACCTTTTGTTTAGCCAGTTTAGAGACTTGGAGCACGCAATACGATGGGATCCCTCGCTGTTCCAGCTAGCGGTGCCGAATTTTTTTACTGTTGCGGAAAGCTGGCGGCATGGAAACATTCCCTTGTGGACGCCCTATGTAGGGCTAGGAATGCCGCTTGTCGGGGATCTTCAATCTTGCATCTTTTCGCCCTGGAGAATCTTGGGCAGCCTCAGCCCGACCATTTCGTTTTACAACTTTCAACTTATTCTGCAGATTTGTTTTTGCGCCATTGGCTGCTTTTTCCTGTCGCGTTTTCTGAAGCTTGGCGTAATCGCATCCTTGCTCGTATCTGTCCTGTATGCGCTCGGACCGCATCAACTCAGCTTCCTTGAACTGTTGAACGGACCGGCGTTTACATTGTTTCCGTGGTTGTTATTCGCTTTTGCCCGAGCTGCTGAAAAACAAACATTGATCAGATTGACAGTGGCTGCGGCGCTTACGGCACTGACAATTTTCACAGGGCACACCCTTGTTGCTTTCGGGGGCATCCTTACCGCAAGTTTTTTGTTTCTCGGCTTTAGTATCTTCGCCTACGGGCAATCTTCAGAACGTCTGAAAACCGCCGGAGTCGCGTTCCTGACGCTTAGCGGAATTGCGCTCATCAGTTTTGTCTTTTCGTCACCGATACTGCTGCCATTTGCAGAGTTTATGCAAAATTGCGTTTGCTATAAATTCTCGACAGAACAAGACGTCTTACCGTGGCAGACGATGCCCTATTTCCTTCTTCACCCTGCTGTCGGCGCGGCGTCTCCTTACCTGGGCGTACTGGCAGTGCCGCTTGTTGTCGCTGGATATTTCGTTCAGGACAGCGAGCGAACCAAATATGGCGTGATTCTTGCTGCAATTGCTGTTCTGTATGTTCTTATGGGCTCGCTGGGACCAATGGCAATTATTGCTACCGCAACGCCGCTAAGGTTTGTGCCCGGTCATTACTATATCTTCGTCACGCTTTTACTGCTGTCCATACTTGCGGGATATGGCGTGGATGCGATCGCATCCGGAGCACTTCGGCAGAAGAAGGCGTTATTCGCAGTACTGGCAAGCGTTGCTGTAACACTCGCAGTTCCGCTGATCATCAAGCTTCTCAAACTGGATCTCAGTCCTGTGACTTTCGACGATCAGTTAGGAGAAGCTGAATTTCGAGTGCTCGTTTTTGTACGAGACAGCGTTCTTGCCCTTCTGTTTTGCATTCTTGCCATTTGCAGTCAATGGAAAAACTTGGCAGAAGTTCTCTCACCGAAAGTCCTGTCTGTTTGTGCAGCAATGCTTTGCTTATTGAGCGAATTGCTAGTGAGCAGTAGCTCATTGCCGATTCGGCCAAGTTTTGACTTTGTAGAAACCGAAGTTCACAAGTTTTTGCAACAGGTAAAAGGACGAGTTGCACCGATCGGCTTCGACGTCCTGGTCGCCAATGCCAACGCTGTATATGGCATTCGCAGCATGGCCATTCATAATCCGTTATTCGGTAAGAGATTCTTTTCCTTCGTGGAAGCAGCCGAAATGCATGCTGATTACTTCAACATCATGTTGAACAAGTACAGCGTTTCGAAATTGACGGACTTATGCAATCTCACATATATCCTGTCAGTTTCTCCGACTATCTCCGCGGATGAAAAACTGCAGGAAGAAACCACTGTAGAAAACACCAAAGAAGTGCTATTCACTAACGGCGCCGAAGACGTCATCCTCAAACGCTCTAAAGTTGCATATAGCGAAGAAAAGCAGGAGGTGCTGGGATCGCTCGAATGGCAATTGCCAGCGGCACGAAATGAAGAAGATGCAAAAAAGATTCGCGCTCGCTTTTCCTATGTGGCAGTGATAACGGACAAAAGCGGCAATTCTAAATGGTTCGGTCCTCAGACTCCATGCGTAGCTACGCTCGGCAAGAAAAAACTCAAATCAATATTCAATTTCGAATCACTCGTTCCTTGTGAACTCAAGCCCGGCTCTGAGTTCTCTTCCGGTCTGCGGGTTTTCGACAATGAAAAAGTTCAATTCTTACAATTGAGCAACACGCCAAACAAACTGGACACGCCACACCATCTTGGTTCTTGGGTTGTCTCCGAAAGGAAAAATACAAATTCAGGTCGCTTCTCTCTGGAAAAGGAGAGCGGTCCGCATCGAGTTCGCATTTACAAGAATAAGACCGCCTTACCTCAAGCTTACTTCGTATCTAGAATCGAAACAGCAAAAGATGCTCAAAGTGTAATGGACAAGCTGCGCGCCCCGGAATTTGTTCCCCGCCAATCAGCCATTGTAGAAATTGACCCAGCAACCGGCCGACAGGAAGACACAGATTTTTGCCATTGGTTCGAGGCGAAGGAAACGCTGCCCGAAGGAGATCGAAAAATACTTTCCGAGCTGCTTCGACCGAACACTTTACCGACCCAGGCAAACGACCCTGAGCCTCTGGTCTTGCGTCCTTCGCCAAACGAAGTGAGCGTAAAGACGAAAACCAGTTCGAGCGCCTTTCTCGTACTCACTGATCAGTTTTATCCTGGCTGGCATGCCTATATTGACGGCAAAGAAACTCCAATCTATTGCACGAACTACTTGATGCGCGGAGTTTTCTTACCTGCCGGCGATCATCAAATAGAGTTCAAATTCCGCCCCCGCAGCTTCTGGTTGGGCGTAAACAGTGTCTTTGTTTTGCTTGCGATTTTGTCTCTTGCGCACTTTGTGGCGCGCCAAAAGCGAAAGTCCAAAGGTGCGGAAACGCCGGGTTAATCAGGTGGATCGAAAGATGCCGACTGTATGTTAAGCCCGCTGGACAATCCAGTCACGCAGGTTTTTGGCGGCAGCCGAAAGAACGTTTACTCTGCTTTCTTTTCTTCAGCAGGAGCAGTCTTGCCGGCGGCAGCAGTCTTGTCGCCAGCAGCATCCTTTTTCATGATGTTGCGGACAGTCAAAAGCTTCACTGCAGTAGCGGCTTTATTTGCGTAAATAATCTCTGCTTTCAGATTGTCGCCGTAGAAGTGGTATTCAACAGGAGATTCTTTCTTTCCTGCCGTAACTTCTGAATTGTCGACCTTGGTTTCTTCAGGTGCACTGGGCGGGAGAATCGATTTCAGCTTAGCTAGCGCATTCTCTTTCGAAACCGGCTCACTGTTGTAGATGATTCTCAACTGCCATGGTTGTCCGTTCGAATACGAAAGGCAGTACTGGCCGTTGTCTTTGTCATACGCGCGGCTGAGGTACTGAGTTGTTTCACCTTGGGCGCCATTGGCATCGGCGACAAACGTCAGACTCGCAGACTTGATTGCCTCTTCCGGAACACCAAGTTTGATGGCTTCCAGATTGATTACACCCTTATATCCACTTGTTACGATGCCAGTATCCTTGGTGGCGCAGCCGTTCAAGGAACTAACCAGTGCGGCGATACAAATAATCTGAAAGCTTGTTTTGATGCTAGAAAAGTTCATCTAGATGTCTCCTGATTCATCACAGAACTTAGAGTTTAGCGCATGAATACTGCCGACTGCGCCAGATTCGGCGCTTATGAAGGCAGGTGTAATTGAATTTAGTTTTACTTCTTACATCACCAAATACGGTTATCACAGCCTAGGCAAGGATTGAATGGAACGCCCGGCTTGCCAAGAGAACCGAAAGGGGTAACAAACTGTAGAATCAACCGGCGGTTGTAATCTCTGCAAAAGGCTTAAGTTACTAAATTGGAAACCCGACGCCAGAAGACCGTCGACACGGCGGCAATCATCATAATTGCGGCGTTCATACTCTTTGGCTGTTTCGGGCGCACGGTCATTACCGGCAAAGAGATATCAAAGCTTCCGATTCTGGCGTCTGAAGATTATTTCTTCAACAATACTCTGCGCTTCACCGTGTATCGTCCGCGCTTCGATCCATCGCTTTACCAATTTCACATCCCATTCCAACTTTACGCACAGAAGGAAATGTCGAAGTTCCGACTGCCATTATGGAATCCCTGCTTCGGATGCGGATTTCCGACACTAGGAGAACTTCAATATTGCACGTTTTCTCCATTTAGAGGAATCTTTCAGGCCGCGAATCCTTATCTCTACAATCTCGGCATCGCGATCAAAGCTCTGATTGCGGCTCTCTCAATGTTCGCACTCTGTCGACTTTTTGCCTTTTCGACCGGAGCCTCTGCTTTTGGTGCAATCGCATATAGCCTCAGCCCCTTTATTTTGCGCGAACTCGAACTTCCCAATGAAGTGCAAATGTTCCCTCTTACAGCAGCAGCATTCATTTATTTGGGCAACAGCAAAAACTTCTTCAAACCTGCACTTCTGGGAGTCTGTACAGCAATAGCGCTCGCCTCGATGCATCCGGAATTCTTCTTTCTGACAATACTGAATTCACTTCTTGTTATGCTCGTTGCTCGCCGTTTCTCACCAGGCGATGCTCCGGCAGTGCTCGGGAAAAACATATTGATTGCCGGATTGATCGGAGTCGGCTTGAGCGCTCCCTTGCTCTTGCCTTTCGCCGAACTTGTTTCAAACGCTGATTCATATAAATTCCACGAATTCTTCGTTCAAAAAAACTTTGTGCAAACACTCGTAGTTGGGCTCATTTCGCCGATTAACAAAGGCGGAAGTGCTTTTCTGGGGGTGCTGACGATTTGGGCGGCGACCTTTGCGCTCATCTGCGGCAAAGGAAAAAATCTTGCCCTGGCTGGCCTGGTATTTGCCCTCGGCATCTGGTGTTGCCTGCCGGAACCTCTGGAACAGATCCGGCTTTTCACATATATCCCGCCTCGATATCTCCACGCACCTCTGCTTATGTCTTTGGCTTTGCTAGCCGCACACGGAGTCGATCTGCTGGCGGAAGTCATACAAAAGCGCGATCGAAAAGCACTAATTTTCTTGGCGGCTATTTCAATAATTCTTGCGATTACACCTTTCCTCGTTCTTAGCTCACATGTTGTTCTAAAAGGCTATGACGGGACTTTACCGGTACCGGAATTATTGAAGGCAGAAGCGATTAAGGGTGCCATTTCAATCGCCGTTGCATTTGTTGTTATGGTCACGGCCTTTCTTTTAAAACTGCCCAAAACGGCTGTAGCGCTTTTGCCGATCTTTCTTCTAGTCATAAACCTTTTCAGTTTGAGCGACTCGTCTCGAGTGGCGCTGTCTCCGACCTTTGCGTTCAACTACAGAAAAACTGGAGCGATCGAAGAAATAGTTAGGAGCGATGAGCGAATGACCGCCCACAGCGAATTCTTCTTCCATCCAAATATTTCGTTATCATACGGAATGCGAGACTTCCGCGTTCAAGGACCGTTGATTCCCCGATGGGTGGCAGCAATCAATAGGCTGAGCTGGAGAAGAGCCGGCGACGAGAAAGGCTCGAGGATGGCCAATAAAGGCTTTTACGTCTCTACTATTTATGACGCGGCTAGCGTTAAGTACATCATGTCTCTCTGGCCTATTGCTTCGCTTGCCGATAAACCGCTGGGGTACAAACCGTTTGCTTGCCTTGATGGCGCGCCTCACAACCTGATTGACGGCGCAGTTCTAAAGAAAGGGGAATATTGTCTTTCTACAAATGGAGAAATATTCTGCAAATTCGATTGGGAGCTGGAGCCTCAAAAGACTGTGTCTTTAGCGGCTGAAATAGACATCCTTGATCAAGATGGAAAAGTACTCGCACGAGGCTCCAGATCTCAATTGACCAAAGTGGGCGGCACAAAGTCCAATCATTGCATATCGATTTTGATACCTGATTTCAAAAAACGCCATGGTCCTGTATACCTGGTTCTCAACCTGTACAGCGGTATTTTGGAGAGCGTGTTGCCGTTGAAGACGACTTTACCGATGAGAGCAAATGGTGTTGAACTACTAAAAATCACGCCCGAACAAACAGACTTAGCCGATCTCAGACAAGCGCGCTTACGCTTCGTCAAAGAAGACAATGAACACATTTTGCTTTACGAAAACACAACCGCATTGCCGCAAGCATATTTGACGACCAGCATAACCGGCGCAGACTCGCTCGATGTCGCAATTGAAAAAGTGGGCAAACCAGAATTCGACGCTCGGAGTGAAACCGTAATCGAAGCGCCGTCCAGCGTTTTGCAACTGCCAAATAGAGGACTAGACATAGTGCCCGCGACTGTCGAGCGCTTGAACTCACAATCCGTGTCAATCAAATCGAATTCCAATCACGATGGATTTTTGATTTTCACCGACACTTTCTACGGTGGCTGGCACGCTTTCCTCGACGGAAAAGAGGTGCCGATTTACAGAGCCAATGTAAGTTTTCGTGCAATCAAAGTGCCATCAGGACAACACCAGATCCGCTTCGATTACAGGCCCTACAACTTTTACATCGGCATCGCAATAGCAACCACAACGCTATTGCTTGCAGCGTTTATCGCCGGTTTGAAATTGCGCAATGGCAATTAGACAACTGCTTTTGTAGGCTCATTTGCGGGCTTTCTGGAACGACCAAGCAGCAGCCTTGCGCGTTCACGCTCTTTCACGTTCAAGTCGAGACGGCGGACAAAATTACTTGAGCCAAGTCCCAAAGTTTTCAAAAACGAAAGGCTGATTCTAGCGATAGCAAGCCGCGGACGTCCGGCTGCCATTTTGAAAGTATCGCTCCAAAATTTTCGAAATGACTTCTCTAGAATCAAATCCCGAATCATCGTGTCATGCTGATACAGCAATTCGTCAGCATCAAACAAAACATTTTCGCGCAACCCAGAATAAGGACTGTTTTGAACTTCTGAAAAACGACTTGCTGCCTTTTTGTAAAGCTCCACTGTTTTTCGCGCGATCTCAACGCGATCGAAAACTTCCAGCACTCTCTTTCGAGCGTTGGAGGCCAGTCGATGGCGTTCGGTCTCATCGGTCAAAAGCTTGATCATTCCTGAAGCAAGCGCACCGGCATCTTTTACAGGCACGATCAGACCGGACTCGCCATGGACAATGTATTCTTTCGTGCCACCGCCATCAGTACCAATTACCGCACGGCCACAAGACATTGCTTCCAGGCATGTATACGGCGAGTTGTCGTACAAAGAAGGCACGACGCAAACATCTGCAGCACGATAATGTTTAGGGAGATCAGCAAGCGGTATGCGATTGATGAAAGTGACTGAATCTGCACAACCTGTCCTGGCCAGCCGCTCCTTAATCTCCGTGAGCACTGATTTCTGTCCTGTTGCGGTTTCCGTATCGTCGCCGATAATGACAAAACGAACATCAGGCACGGAGGCAAACACCTCTGGTATTGCATCGATCAGATAGTGAATGCCTTTACGCGCTTCCAATCGTCCAACAAAGAGTATTGTTCGTCCCGGCTTGCCAATCGGCGCATGTTCCCCTTCCGGACTGAACTCTGCGGCATCAATAGGGTTGTAGACAATATCGATATCGTCTACACGTATGCCAAGGTCGCCGGCGACGTATTGAGCCAAATCCAAGCTAGGAGAGGTGACCACATCCGCCGAAAGCATGGCGATTCGCTCTACCGCAGCTACATATTGGTGGTCGAATGTGTCAGTGACATTGTGCAGTTTTTCTGCAATGAATTTCGAATGTGGCGTATAAAGCCTGACGGTGAGCGGAGTGCATTTTGTAATCGCGGGAAAGAAACCCTCGGCGAGCAGTTCCGGCGTGTCGACGGCATCAAATGGTTCGAGGCTGTTCAATTCGTCGAATTTGGCAAACAGCGCAGAACTGGTCCGCATCACGTAGCGGCTATAAGGCATGCAAAATGCTGTCCAGCCCAAATTTGCACCAATGGACAGAGGTACCACTCGATGCACCGGTATGCCCAGGTCGTCTTGAACCTCCGCGTCCTTACCCTCCTTGGCGAGCGCCACAACGACAACGTCGTTGCCCAGCGCTTTCAAACCATGAGCAAGATGGCGCGTAAACGTAGCAATACCACCGAATCCGGTATCGGGAGGATATTCACGAGAGATCAAACAGATGCGCACGAAATAATTGTTAGAACAAAGTGTAAATGAATGGAGCCAAAGCGCTGCTTTGCACGAAAATGCCGATCATGCCAAGCATGAGAAGCACAATCAGACAAGGGAGGAAAAGCATTTGACTGTTGCGAGCAAAATATATCACCACTGAAAGCGGCTGCAACCAGCCCTGCAGACTGTATTCTGTCGCCTTCCCGCGTTCATCGGAAGCGACTTTGTCTGCCCAACCTTCAATCGAGCAGGGGCACTTCTCCGCCCATGAATAGAAGGGCACATGATTGTTCTTCGTTTGATAAAGAAGACCGGCAGGCAAGATAGTCACAAAGTAAATTACTGCCAGAACGGCTTTGAACAGGTTCGTGCCTATAAATGTTGCAATCGTCTTCATGACACCATGAGGGTAAACCATGAGTGAGGGCGCAATTAGCACTGTGGTGAGGAACAAGAGTCCTGCTAAAAATAGGACCGGCGCCAGGCCCCCCTCAAGCAGAATAAAAGTCTTGAATGCTCCCATAAGGGTCAGGACCCAACCAATCGTAAGCCCGAAGATGACATTGTTTTTGAGAGCGGCATGGTCTCTGCGAGCCTGTAATCGCTTCATGTATCCGCTCTGATGTGCGGAACCATTTGCAGATCGGCTTGCAGTGCTTCTTTGTGGAAGTCTATCTTTTGGAGCCAACAGACTCTTAGTCATTTTCTGCGGTGTTCCCGGTAAACGAAGTTTTCGTTTTGCCTTCTTTGACGACTGAAAGACGACCGAACCGCCGTCAGCACAATGATAGTCGCTCTGAATACTCTATTCCTGACTCAAATATCAGATTGAAAATTGCCTGCAACAAGTTTAATGTTGCCGGTGGAAAGGCGAATGGCGCAAGCGTTGCGCGCTGATTAGCTTTATATAAGGCGGCAAGAACATCTCATTTGCTGCAGCTCGCTGAAACAGAAAAACAGGATTCACCTATAATTGCTGCTTTCGCTCTTTACTCGGGATATTTGCAGTTTGTTCAAAGACAAAAACGTATTGGTCACAGGGTGTGCAGGCTTTCTCGGAAGCTGGCTGAGCAGGACACTGGTGCAAAAGGGCGCCAATGTAGTAGGCATCGACCGAGACTACAAGCCGGAGTCCATGATCCATGAGCTAAAAGCAGATGCTGAACTGATCGAAGGCACTATCGAAGATCTCGACCTGATGATCAGCATCATCCGCGACCGGAAGATCGAATTCGTGTTCCATCTTGCGGCTCAGAGCATTGTCGGAACTGCCAACAGTAACCCGCTAGACACTTTCAAATCGAACATCGAAGGCACTTGGAATGTTCTGGAAGCGGCACGCCAACTTGGACAAGCTTCAGACATAGCGGACAGACGCTTGCGCGGGATTATTCTTGCTTCCTCGGATAAAGCTTACGGAGACCAAGACGTTCTTCCCTATATCGAAGATGCGCCGATGCAAGGACGCTTTCCATACGATGTATCGAAGAGCTGCGCGGACTTAATTGCTCGCAGTTATTTCCTTTCCTACAAAGTCCCGGTCTGTGTGACTCGTTGCGGCAATCTATTCGGTGCTGGCGATTTGAATTTGAGCCGCATCGTGCCGGACACTCTTACTCATGTGCTACGCGGCGAACCGGTAACTATCAGATCGAACGGCAAGCCGGTGAGAGATTACCTCTACATCAAAGATGCAGTAAACGCTTACTTGATGCTGGCAGAGCGCATGTGGAACGATTCATCCGTACACGGAGAAGCATTCAACATTAGCAACCAGGCGCCAATGTCCGTACTCGAATGCGTAGACAAAATTCTCGCGGTTGTCGGCAGAGAAGACTTGAAGCCGATTATTCAAGGCACGGCGACAAGAGAAATAGAAGAGCAGTTTCTTGATGCCACCAAAATTAATACCGTTCTGGGCTGGAAGCCACAATACGATTTTACTGCTGGACTGAAGGAAACAGTCGGCTGGTACAAAGATTTGGTCAAGGGAAGAAACAGCGTGGCAAGCATCTCTTGATGCTTCAGCTTTTTTGAAATTGCCGGCCCCAATTAATTGGGCGGTGCAAAGTTGATCGGCTGATTCTTGAACATGGTCGCGGGTACGGGAGCCTGCGCTTGCGTTTGCGTTCCACGCTCTTTGAGCCAGGGAGCTTTTCCTGTAGAGAGGAGCTTCTGGAACTGAACGAGGTCGCGCTGAGTGTCCAGGCACTGCCAAAAACCTTCGTGGCGGAACATCATCAGTTCGCCGTCTTTAGCGACATTCTTCAAACAATCTCTTTCCAAGCTGCAATCGGTCGCATCGCTGACATAGTCAAAAATGCGTTGATCGAACACGAAGAAGCCGCCATTGATGAACTTGTCGTCGTGATTCGGTTTTTCTTGAAAAACTTCGACAACATTGCCGGCCAGTTTCATTTCACCAAAAGGAGAAGGCGGCAAAACTCCAGTTACCGTGCCGATTTTTCCGTGCGATCGGTGAAACTCGACAAGTCTGCCGATATCGACGTTCGCTAAACCGTCACCATAAGTCAACATAATCAAATCAGCGCCGTTAACGTACTTTTGAATTTGTTTGAAACGGCTGCCTGTTTCCGACATCAGACCAGTATCGGCCAGAGTTACAGACCAGTCGGCTTCTTCAATATCACCATGGAAGGTGGCACCGCCGGCAGAGCCAAGATTGACTGTAAAGTCACTGGTCAGAAAATGGAAATCCAGGAAATATTTCTTGATTACGTCTCCGCGATAGCCCAGACAGATCACGAAGTCTTTAAACCCGTAACTCGCGTACTGGCGCATGATATGCATCATGATTGGCTGCCCGCCCACTTCCACCATCGGCTTTGGACGGGTCTCCGTTTCCTCGCGCATGCGCAAGCCTTGCCCGCCGGCAAGGATCACTACTTTAGCGCTTGGTGCCGACTTAACTTCTGCCATATCTGTACCTAATCATGTTTTTGAAGAACTCTACCGCACTGGAAAGACGAATATTTGACGAACCATGCTCTCTTTCCATCCAGACTACAGGAATTTCGAGGACCGAAAGATTGAGACGCACAGCTTCGATCATTACTTCCGCATCCAAAAACCAATCAGTAGACCGGAGATTCATACGCTCAAGCGCTCTTCGCTTCAGCACTTTTGGTTTGCTGTTCACATCTTTGCTCGTGCCGCCAAACATCAATCGAAACAACCCGTTGAAACAGCGGCTCTGGAAAACTCTTAATGGTCCGTCTTCTCTCACGACACGCAGGATTTTGACGATGTCGTGCTTGCCTTCAATGCAGGCTTTGAACACTCGGGCAACATCTTCTGCCGCCACTTGCTGATCGCCGTCCAAAAATCCTATGACGTCGCCTCTGGCATTAGCCAATCCGGCTAGAGTCCCACCGCCATACCCTCGGTTCTTCTTGACCATAACCAGGGTCAACTCTTCAAATTCTTTCTCCAGCTCGAGCGCAATTTGCCCTGTACGGTCTTCCGAGCCGTTTATCACCAACACAAGTTCGAAGGGAATTCCGGCCATGTGGGTTCGGAAAGAGTCAATAAGCGAGCGCGTCAGAGGCTCGATATTGCCCTCTTCGTTGTACAGAGTGATTACAGCAGAGAACGCGACGGCAGTCGCCTTTCTTCTTACCTCTACAGTATTGAAGCGAGTTAGCGTGGAATTCATCGATCCTTGCCCTTAGAGCAGGGAATTTTATAGCACTTAACAAGAGGAGGAAACTGAAGTACGTATCAGCAATTGATAGTTACCCCGAACCCAATGACACCGGATTGCGCCTTTGCACCTTGATTAAAATGATGTCATCAGCCGTTTCACTTGTAACCCAACTTCAGCTCCTACGAGGGGGCAGAGTCCACGCCGGACATAGACTTCCGCCTCCGCCCCAGAAGAACGTACCAGGCGACAGCATTGAGAGATATACACGCGCCGAATAGCCCAAGCGAAGCACTGAGGTAGGTAGGCCGGAAATAGAAAAAGACTTTGTGCGAGCCGGGAGCAATGGAGATGCCTTTGAACAAGTAGTTCGCACGCGCAATTGGCACTTCGGCGCCGTCAACTACCGCATGCCACCCGGGGAAATGCTGGTCGGTGACAACAAGAAAAGCCGGCGTATCCGTCTTAACATCAATCGATATAGTATTGAGATCGGTGCGTACAAATTTGACTTCATCAGTTTCAGTCTTTGCGTCTTCTCCATTCAAAGCCGGCACATTCTTGTCTTCAATAACCGCCGCTTTGCTGGGATCAAAAGACTCCTTGCTGATCTCATTGAGGACGTCCTTTTCACCTTCAATTAAGAGCGTCTTGTGCACTACAAAGGCCGCCGGCATTGCCTGCAGGTTCTCATAGATACGGATAAAGCTGCCGGGTAATTCCTTAACCACTTTGAAGCGGCGCCCCGGCTCAAGCGGCAAGGTTCTCTTAGTAAACTCGGCAACTTTGAACGTCTTAGTGTTTCGTAAAACACTCGCATTTTCAGGAAAGAGGGCACTTTGCTCTTCCACGCGCTTAACTTCCAATCCAATGGAAAACTTGCTGGATTCCGGCACAATGTCGGGAATTATTCCGCTCAATGGCACGCGGCTGAAGGTTTTGGGTCGAGTGTCGAGCTTGAAGTACTCGCGCTGCCGTGTGTAATAGGGACCACCAGTCCAGTAGACTTTGCCGGAGTCGTCATATACGACGAGTTGGAAAATGTACTTTTCGCCCTCATTCTCCTTCACATAAAACTCGACATACCCACCGAATTCTCCTTTCATTTCGTCGTAATGCACTTGTGCTGCATCAACTCGCACTTTGTCATCACCCTTGAATCGAACCGGGGGCACAACTGCAGAATGCTGCGTGTACGGCTCATCGGCATTGCGCACAGGCGTGAAGCTGATGAAGTAACGAACACTGGCCAAATTGAGCAGTTTTTTGAATGGTCCGTCCGGAAAAAGTTTGTTGAACGCATCGGCATGCGAACCAGCCGCGCGAACAAATTCGTGCAACCGAGGAGGAGAGAGCGGTCCCTCGTATGCGAGGCTAGGAATTCGGTACACCATATTCACGTTTGGATGAAGCAGGTTGTATCCGACAGGAACTATCCGCTCTTTCTTTTCTGCCAGAAAGGAAAACACTTCCCACTTTGGATATCTGAACCGAGGAGGATTCGGCAAAGCCTTCTGACAGGCGAACACTTCACTGCCTGTATTGAGGCAAATCGGTACAAGAATCAAGAGCAGCGGCGACATATTGCGCGTTGCTCGAATGAGAATAAGCACCAAAAAGGCAGACAAAATAAATACATCGAGAGTCCACTGCTGAGATTGAAAACCATATGAATCGACGTGTGGGTCAAAAGTGTATTTCTCCGGATTGAAGCCGGCTTTCGACAACATAGCTGGAAGCGCGATGACGGCAATGCAAGAGAGTGAAGTAACAGCGAAAACCCAACTCTTAACGGTCAATTTGTTATTAACCAGCGTTTCAAGACCAAACGCCATGAGAAACGCAATCTGAACAAGGTAAACCTCCATGCCCTCAAATCTAGACAAGCCTGAAAGTCCCAACAGCGGATCCAAAAGAGGAAAAGGCCCTGTGCGTGAAGCGCTCAAGAAAGCAAAAACGGCAGTGACCAAAACGCTCAAATAGTATGGACGTCGCTGCTTGATCGCCAAGAGCGACAAGCACAACAACGGCACTGTCAGACATCCGGCATACAGCGACGCACCACCATATCCTGGGTGCAAGAGACAATAGACCAGACTCTCCCACGGTGCAGGATTACCGAAAGCATAGAAGGCGTGTTTCTTGGACAGATCTCCGATGCGCACAAGCTCAATAAAAGAGAGAAAAACAGGCGATGCAAGACAGAAGGCATTTGCGCCGGCAACCGCAAGCCAAATCGATAAATCACGAACGCGAGTGACAATCGAATCTTTGCGAGCATCGCCAAGCAAATTCATTGATGCAAACAGGAAACAGACGCAAGTAATGGAAAGCAAGCTCACCTGAGCATCACCAGAGACAATTTGAGCGGCGCAGCCGGCCCCGGCGGCCAATGCCCACAAGAAATTCTTGGCTTGATACAAACGAATGAAGCACCAAACAGTAATAGGATAAAACGAGTGATTCATCTGCAACTCTGTGCGCCACTGCTGGTGAGGGCAACACAAATGAATGAACGCGGCAAAAATCGCAGCATATCTCGATAAACCCAGCGCCCGCGCAGCGAGAAACATGCCTACCGCGCCCAATACTTCTTGGGCGACGAGGAGGTAATTGTGCATTGGCTGACTGGGCCACAATGTGTAGAACAGCATCCAAGGCGAAAGGACGATCGATTGTAATTCAGCTAGAAGAGGCGCACCGCAACCAATGTAAGGATTCCACAACGGCAGCGTGCCTTCCCTCCAAGCACCGGCGACGAGCATGTATCCTGCCATCTTCATGAAGAAGCAGTGAAGGTCATATGTAGTCGGAAATTTGACTACCTGCCCAAACAAATAGTCGATGCCGGCAAGTTCATAGACGCGACTTATAGATTGACCGAAGAAAACAGTTTTCCCAAACAGAATCAAACAAAATAAAACAACAGCCGCTAAACAAAGGCTGTCTTTCCTACGCTCTGACGACGCGTTCCAAAATTCACACAACTCTCGCATTAAGGTCGCTTTCCAGAGAAGACCTCGTCTCTCTCTTTACTAGGTTTCGTGATTGAAGGTCAGAATATAACAGGATTTTAGACGTGCTAGAGGCAAATAGGGCAGCGTTTAGATTCGGCTAACGTGCAAAGCGAGTAGCGCAGGTAGAATACTTGGCATGCTTAGAACATCCAGTGCGGAGATAGCGCCTGGTTAGGGAAAGAGCCAAGGACAAAATGTGATTGCTGCTGGCAAAGCTATAAAGAAAACGAGCGAGAGACAGGAGAAAACCGCTGCAAAGGCGGCAATATTTCCGCAACTTAGTGTTAAATATTTCTCGCTTTCTCTTGCGCTGCTGTTGCTCGTCTCAATCGTTCTCGATCGCCTCATCATTCCCGCACTAGAAGATGACGGCAAACTCGTGTCCAGTTCCTGGAGCGAAGAAGACGAGTTCATCTATTATTGGGCGCATGCGAGAAACAAGGCCGATCTGGCTCACAACCCGGTCTGGCACTCACGATTGTGGCCTGTTCCTGAAAAGTCACAAAAGGCTCATCGCATTCTTGTGCTGGGTGATTCATTCGCCTGGGGGCACGGGTACAGCAACATGAACGACATCTGGTGGCGACAGCTTGCCAGAGAGTTGGACAGACGCGGCTACAAAGACGTTGAAGTGATCGCCGCAGGTATGCAGGGCTTAAACACTCGCTTGGAACTGGAAGTTGCCAAAAAGGTAATTCCAAGATTCAAACCGGACCTGGTCATTTGGGGATACATTCCAAACGACGCGGAAGAGATATCTACACAGAATGCAGAAAGTCTCGATCAGAAATTGCTCTTCCGCCCCCATCGCAAGAATGGGGTCTTAGAGGCGTTCAAGGGGCTTTATCCGCACCTCTCTTATCAATTGCTCGCCCAGAGAGAAGCTTATTTGCGTAAAACGCGCTCGGGAGAATTCGCAAAAGAGAATCAACCTAATTGGGTGTTCAGCATGCTTTCCGGTGAAAATTGGAAAAGATACAGCAAGACGCTGGACAACACCGCAGAATATCTCAACAGCCTCTCTATCCCTTCCTTCATCATGTTTCTGCCATATGAATGTCCGGGCAAAATCGATTTTGCCGAAATCAAAGCTCACTATGATCGCCTGTTTCCTCCGATCAGAAAGGCATTTGAAGACCGCAATGTTCATGTGGTCGATGCCTATGACACCTGGATAAAGGCTGCCGAGGGTGAAGAAAATCTGCAAAAGAAAGGCGTGCTCTGGTTCGGCATCAATCCAGCCAACGCTCACCCCAACACGTGGGCGACCCATGCATACGGCTCACATGCTGCAGACGTTTTAGAGAAAGATTTTGCACCGATACTTGGCACCAAGAGCAGCAAGTCGCCAACACAAACGTCAATACGCGTCAATGACTGCATTCCTCCGAATCTGCAAATTCAACAAAATGACAATAAGATAGTGATCGTTTATCCGGCCAAGAAGTCGGACGACTTCCGCAATATGCCTTTGCGAAAGCCATTCATAGAACTGAATTTGGAAACTCCCATAAACGCAAAAGAGATTAGCCTTGGCGGAACAGGCTTGAAAGGAGCTTCCCTCTACGTAACCAACGTTGATGGAAAGAAGCACTTCGACAACGGCGAGATGTTCAACCTCGGGCAGAAATCCGGTTCGTGGCTTCTCTGGAAAGTCCCGGAATCGCATGGACGAGAGATCAACACAATTAGCATTTCTGCAAATGTAGTCGGTCAATCGCGCGGACTAATTCTCGAAATAAAGAACTAACAGATTCAAGAACGCGAACCACATATTTGACATACATACATTTGTATGTATAATTCAAGTATAGGACTAGTGCACTGCCCGCTTCGGTGCAAGCCCTATGCGCGAGTGTTGCCTAGGGCCCTCGCGCATCTGCAGGGGCGCTTCTGCGCGCACCGATGGGCAGCTATTCGTGTTGGAATTGAATTTGAAAGCATCAGAAAACTGAACCATTCAATCAATCTTTCGCTTCCAAACTTGCCAGCAGTCTGCCGTACGTTCGAGTGTATAGTCTCGTCCCAGCAAAACTCGCAGATAAGCAAAACAACTACGCCTCTCCGCGCCTTTTGATGTGACACAATCCGGATCATCGACGTAAACTCTCTGTGCGCCGCTATCTACAATCGCCTTGATTATTCGGTCGCTTTGCTTAGCGAAGAACAGCTGGCCAAAGGGATCCGAGATCGGGACAGCGGAAATTTTTCCGGACAATATCGGTACGAAAGAAGTATCGGCAGTGAGATAAAAAACCGGCTGATCGCCACCGATGTTCTTTATGAAGGCTGACTTTCGAATTAATGCGGTACCAACTTCTTCCGGTAGATAGACCCCTGAAACCAGCATTCTTGGGCGATCTTTCTTACTTTGATTTTTCAGCATTGCCGCAGCTTTTTCCACAGCTGGTTGATAGGACAAAACCGCAGCTGGAACAATAACGCCGGCAAGGATTAACAAAAGCAGCCAGCGGGGCTCTTTTGCTATGGTCGAGTACTTCCTGGATGTCCACAAAACACGAACAAGGTCAACGAGAAAAAATCCATAGAGAACGCGGCTGGCGCGCAGTGCGTAAGTATTGGGTTCATTGACGTAATGAAGAAACCAGAGCAAGGAGACAACGCAAAGCGCAAGTCGCAATGCATCACGCATAGTCAGCGAGCGCAGTCCTCGGGAGGCAAGCGTCACAAAAGCATAAGCAGTGTGCAAAAGAATAACGACTGCCAGAGGATCGAACGGATATGGAATATTTGGGGCCGTACCACCGGCCGCTTCCCAAACTGTATTTTTGAAGTCCGCAAAGAAGCTGGAAATAGAAGGCACATAGCCAAAGAGAGCGGCAAAGACTGAAATGAAAACGAGGACAGAACCGCAAATTCCGGCAAAATAGAAAGACAGACTCCGAATCAGCGCGCCTTCCTCTTTCCGGAACAGGACATAAACAAACAAACCAGCTGCAACCGCAGCTCCAGAGGCGAAGTCGCAGAGCAAGGAGAGTCCCGCAGCAACTCCCAGCAAAATACATCTTGCAGAGACGCTCGCTCGCTCAAGCAACATCACCACCAGCGGTACCGCTGCAAATCCGAAATAACGCCAGGCTCCAACCTGAGGAAAAGCAAAATACGATTGTCTCAGTTCCATCCAGGGCGCAATAAAGAGAATTGCAAGACAGGCCGGCAGCGGATTACACCGCGCAAATTTGAAGTAGGAAACAGCCGCTAGCGCAAAAAACAAGGTGTGTAGCCAGCGCGTAAACATCACCGTATCGCCGACAGTAAGTGGCTGAACCAAATTTGTCCAAGCCGCAAGACCGCTCTGCCACAATATTCCATAACGTGCCGATACTGCTTCGAAAAGCTTTGCACCCTTCGCCAACTGCACACTGGCCGTTGTCGACATAGCTTGATGCAATTCGATATCAGCAATCGCCTGGGGGAAGTGAGCCGAGAGATCGGGAGTCGAAGTCAGCCCCGGAATAACAGAGCAAAGAAAAACGATGGTAGCAAAAGAAAACGACAACAAACCAACGACCTTCACAGACAGCCTTCCAAAGGCAAAATAGCCAATGGCTGCGATAAGCAGACTTGCAAAAACTACGGCAGGCTCACCAATGACAGCAAAAATGGAAGCCGCACAAAAGACGATCACGCTGCCCAGAACAAGGTATGCGAATGCGGTTTTTCCCGACGCAGATTGAGCCCACTTAGCTTGATAGCGAGAAAGTACAAGAGCGGACAAACATAAAGCTGCACAAAAAATCGCATACGCAATGCGAGGAGCAAGCAAATTGCGTTGACCTGCATTGACGTACCAATTGAATCCTTGTTCGGCAAACAGCTTACCGTGCGGCAAAACGAACATAAGCGAAAGTGCTAGCAATGAGCAGAAGAGAACAAAAGACCCACGTAAGGCAGATTCGATTCGTGCGTTGGAAACCATTCTAGTATTTTTTGTTTTGTTCCCACTGCCAAGCAGTTTCGATGATTGAACGTAAATCATGCTGCGGACGCCAACCGAGGTAACTGGCTGCCTTTGAAGCATCGGCGACCAAACGACCGGGATCTCCGGAACGCCTCGGACTGAAAGCATGGTTGATTTTCTTTCCCGTCACTTC
>DTSE01000039.1:37539-43633 GCA_012965515.1 Candidatus Melainabacteria bacterium
GGGCAGCGTGATCGTCTTTTGTGCGGCTTCCATTTTTGCTGTCACTTCTTCGCAAAGCGCAACGATTTCCTTGACCGACGCACCATGAGCGGTACCAAGATTTATGCATTGTCCGCCCTTTTGCTCTGGCAGTTTTTCTAGAGCAAGAAGGTGCGCGGAAGCCAGATCCTCAACATGGATGTAATCGCGGATACAGCTGCCATCAGGCGTATCATAATCATCACCGTATACCTGCAATAGCTCCTTTGTGCCCAGCGCAGTTTTCAAAGCCAGGGGAATGATGTGAGTTTCAGGAGCATGACTCTCACCAATCAGAGCACTCTTGTCCGCTCCGGCGGCATTGAAATATCGTAAAGCGGTGAAACTCCAACCCTTGGTATAAGCGTAGCCATCAAGGATTCTTTCAATCAACATCTTCGTCAAACCATAAACGTTGATCGGATTTTGCGGATGCGTTTCGTCAATCGGAAGCCGCACCGGTACGCCGTATGTTGCGCAGCTCGAAGAGAAGACCAATTTCCTCACGCTAGCTTCATCCATCGCGCGAAAAAGGTTGATTGAACCACCAAGATTGTTTTGGTAATACTTGCTGGGATTCTCCTGGGATTCACCGACGTAGCAGTACGATGCGAAATGCACCACCGCATCAACTTTCTGTTCCACAAGAATTTTCTTAACGGTATCAAAATCGTTGATATCGGCTTGAACGAACTGCACATTTGCGAGTCCATCGATTGCTTCACGATGCCCTTCCACCAAATTGTCCAAAACGATCACTTTGTCCGCAGGGCGGCACCGTGTGTAGTATCGGACGAAGTGGCTGCCGATATAGCCGGCGCCTCCGGTTACCAGAATCATTGCACTGTTACCTCTTCGATCTTCACAAATTCCACTGGAAGACTAGCTGAAATCGTTAGGAAAATTGAGCAGGTAAATGATTACCAAGACTTAACCGAGCTTTCACGGGTCGGAGCAATGGCTACGGCACGACCACCGGCTGTCGGCAAGTATCGAGCCGCCAGCACGCATCAGAACCTCTCTTGCAGCTCAGGCGCGAACAGCCTGTAAATTGGGCCTAATGACTAGGAACATAACTTTGTATAAGATGCCATGTTGTAAGCCGGAAAGGTCTAGAAGCTGGTTGAAGCACGGTTTCGGCATCCATCCCGACCGGAAACAAAACGAGGGACTATGAGAATCTGCTTAATTTCGCGTGAATACCCGCCGGATACCGGTTGGGGTGGCGTCGGCGCGTTCAACTATCACATTGCCCATGCGCTTACTCGGGCAGGGCACGATGTTGAAGTCATCTCCCTTTCCGCAGGCGATGCCGCTCGCTCGTCGCTTGAAGAGGGAGTTCTGGTCCATCGCGTTGCCTGGAAGCACCTGCTGGAAGAGCTGAACCTGACGCTTGTCGCCGCGCCTGCCAGCCACTATGTCATCAAGACAACGGTTGCTTTGTGGATGCGATTCATGGAATTGCACAAAGAGAAACCATTTGAAGTCGTTGAAGTGCCTGAGCATCTTGCCGGCGGACTGTTCCACGCAATGACGCGCGAACTGCCCCTGGTCATTCACCTGCACACCCCCCACTCGAAATTCATCAGTGATTGCTTCCACGGCGTCACACCATCGTTCGACAATAGACTGATTTGTATTCTCGAGCGGATCGGAATACTGCTTGCCGATCAAGTGATATCACCCAGTGCCAACCTGGCTGGATTCGTAGCCGAGGACACGGGGTATCCGTTCGAACGAATTCGAGTGATCAAATATCCCGTCGACACAGATAAATTCAAACCAGAAGGTCCACGTGCACTGGCTGAAGATGGCAATCTGACAGTTTTCTTTGCCGGTAGATTGGAAGAGCGCAAGGGTATTCACTACCTGGTTGAGGCGATGCCTGCCGTCGTCAAAGCCGTGCCCAATGTCAGATTTATTTGCGTGGGCGCTGACACAAACGCCGCACCAGGCGGCGGTTCAATGCTTGCTTGGCTGAAGAAACGCCTGGCCGAAAACAACTGCTTGGACAAAGTCACATTTATTCCGCACATTCCACTGATGGAAATGCCCAATTATGTGCGATCAGCGGATCTCTGCGTCGTCCCTTCTCTGTACGATAATGCCCCCTTCACTTGCATTGAAGGTCTGGCCAGCGGCAAGCCGGTCGTCGCCACCACAGCCGGTGGCATGGGCGAGTACGCATTGCATAACGAACGCGGTTTGATCGTGCCTCCTCGCTCTGCAGAAGCGCTATCTGACGCAATTATCACATTGCTGAAAGACGAAAAAATGCGTCTGCAATTCGGTAAAAATGCAAGAGAGTTTGTGGCGACAAATCTCAATCTTGCCCGCAAAGCAGAAGAAAAAATTGAGCTTTACGAGCAGGCAAAGGCACATTTCGCAGCTAGAAAATCCGACCCGCTCTATATGAGGGGAACGCAGAGAAGCTTGAGAGATGCGCTTGAAGTCTTGTGCGCCTACGAACAAATGATGTTCGAGACTCTCTCGAAACAATCCCTGGCATTCCGCACGCGCCACTGGTTCCGCTTCCTGAAGAAACGTCCGCGCTTGGCGGCAGCCAACCTGCTTGTTTCCAGCTACCGAAGAGTTGCAGGCAAACACGCCACTGCTCCGGCATTCATCGCTCGGCTGGAAGAAGCCGTAGAAGCTCAGCAGAAAGAGCAATTCAGCGTGACAATGAGTCTCGCATCGATGCTGGAAGACGCGGCAGGCAAGAAAACGCGTACGCAGGAAAAACAACCAATTGCCGTGCAGTAAACTATTCTTCTGCAAAGAGCAGATGTTTGGGCTTGGCTAAACAAGCTCCATACAAGCGCAAGCGTGATCACAAGCCAAAACAATGAAACGGGTTCTACTCACCGTCCACAAGTTCTTTCCCGAGCATCGCGCGGGCACGGAAGTGCTCACATTGAATATCGCCAAGGAATTGAAAGCGCGCGGCTATGAAGTGCTCGTGGTGACAGCCAATCCACCTGATGTAGATGCGCGCCGAAAGGAAACGCATGAGAGCCAGACATCGAGTTATGAATACGAGGGGATAAAAGTTCACGTCATTGAAGAAGCGCTCAGACTCAAGGGTTATCGCTTCTCATATGAATACGAACACCCGCACATCGCCGAGCATTTCAAGCAACTTTTGAGCGACTTCAAACCCGATCTAGTCCAGATAGTTCACGCTCAGAATCATTCAGCAGCAATTATCGACGTAGCTCATGAGATGAACATACCGATAGTCTTCTACTCCACAGACTTCTGGTTCGTCTGCCCAATCGTTCAGCTAAAACGCCCTGATGGTACGGTTTGCCGAGGTCCCGGTCCAGGTGCGCTCAAGTGCCTGGATTGCTACACGCCAAAATTGTTTCCACCACTTTCTGAGTTTAAGGAAGCACTGGGAGCTAAATATCCAGCGACTAAAAAAGGCGCATCGGTCCTCCAGGATGCGACGATGAAGGTTGCGTATTCCGCTTATATTGCGGCAAAACTTCCGGATGCAACAAAAGCCACCCTGAACCGCCCGGGCAAATTACGCACAGCCGCCAACAAAATGCAGGCGATTCTTGTGCCGACGAAACTAATGCATGATGTTTTCGTGGAGAATGGCATCGACAAGAAGTTGATTCACCACGTACCTTTCGGCATACGCCTGGAAGCGCTTACTCCGTACACGGAAAAGACCCACTCTCCACGAGTGAGAATTGCCTTCATCGGTACTCTTTTCGAGCATAAGGGTGTTGACCTGCTGATCAAAGCCTTTCTTGCTTTGCCGCCGGATGCAAATTGCGAGCTTTCCATCTACGGCTCGACCGACCAATTTCCTGAATACGGAAAGAAACTGCTGGATATGGCTAGAGACGGCTCGGTTAACGCAGAAAAGATTACGTTCAAAGGAACATTTCCCCAGGAGAAATTCGGTGAAATTCTCTCCAACATTGACGTTCTAGTGATTCCATCCAGGTGGTATGAAAACACTCCCTTGGTGATGCAGTCGGCATTGGCAACGAAAACACCCTTAATTGCTACGGACTTGGGCGGCATGGCGGAAATCATCGCTCACAACAAGACTGGACTTTTGTTCAAACTCAATTCTGTCGAATCGCTAAAGGAGCAACTTTTCCGCGTGGTCACGGAGAAAGGATTGTTGGACGGGTTTCGCTCCAATATCAAGGACGAACGAAGCGTGCAGGTGATGGTCGACGACATCGAAAAGATATACGCGCCGTTTCTGAAAATTCCGACATCTGCTTGAGAAATAGCTGAAACAGACGAAAGGGAGCCGCTTTCATCACGTGCTAACATATTGCCCATGAAAACGCTTGTAATAGGCGGCAACGGCTTCATCGGCTGCCACTTAGTTGATCAACTGCTTCTCCAGGGACATTCGGTACGGGTCCTAGACCGCTATCCGAGCCGCTTTAGAGAAGCACCAAAAGAAGTTGAGAGTCTGAGCGGCGACCTTGGCAATCATGGCGAAGTGGCTGCTGCGGTCGAGGGCATTGATTGGGTTTTCCATCTGGCCTACACAACAGTGCCGCAAACGTCCAACGAAGACCCGATTTATGACATCAAGTCCAATCTCGAAGACTCGGTGCAGTTGTTCCAGGCGTGTCGCAATTCCAACGTAAAAAAGGTCGTGTTCATTTCCTCGGGTGGAACGATTTACGGTGTTCCAAAAGCCATTCCCATTCCCGAAGACCACACCACAGAGCCTATTTGCTCCTATGGCATCACGAAGCTCGCAATTGAGAAGTATCTCTACCTTTTCTACAGCCAATGGGGTCAAGACTATGCGGTCCTGAGGTTTTCCAATCCCTACGGTGTGCTGCAAAACCCCCACGCCAAGCAAGGAGCTATCGGAGTTTTCCTGGGAGCGGTCGCTGAAAACAAGCCCATCAGCATCTTCGGTGACGGCGAAGTAGTGCGTGATTACGTCTATGTTACTGACGCCGCAAAAGCACTTATCCTTGCAGCAGAGTATCAAGCCGGCCGCAATGACCCTCGCGTATTCAATATTGGAGCCGGGCGAGGCTATTCGTTAAATGAAATCGTCGCTGAGATAAAGAAAAATATAGACCGGCCGGTCAACGTAAACTACACGCCAGCCCGGGCTGTAGACGTTCCAGCCAATGTTCTTGACATTAAGCTGGCCCAAAAACATTTGAACTGGACGCCGGAAATAGAGCTGGCAGCGGGTCTTCGCCAAACCTGGGAGTGGATCACTTCCTTAAATCCAGCTTAGCAACATGACAGGCGCCGCCTTTACAAGCTCGCGGAATTCTTGACATTAGAAGCTGACAAGTTGACCTCAGCCTTGAATTTGTACGACAATTCGTCAGTTGTTGAGAGTATTTCGTACAGGTATACATTTATACTTTCTCGCAGTTTTACAGTTCCGGAAACATGCTAGTGGCAACACCTGATCTATCCGTAGTAGTCGCTGTTTACAACGAAGACCCGCGCAATCTCATCCGGCTGCTCCAGCGGCTGGAAGAAGTACTGCTTGTAGTCTCTATCAAATACGAAGTCGTCTTCGTTAATGACGGCTCAGGCGACCGTACCACGCGCGCGCTTAGAGAAATTGCCGTTGAGTTTCCCTATGTAAAACTGATCAATCTTTCGCGCAACTTCGGACAGCAAGCTGCAATTACAGCCGGCATGGATCATTCTGACGGCAAGGCGGTCGTGAATATCGACTCCGATTTGCAAGATCCGCCTGAGCTGATTCCTCAAATGATGGAACTTTGGCGCCGCGGCTATGACGTTATATACGCCACTCGCTCGACTCGCAAAGACAGCGTGCCGAAGCGTCTCTTCGCATTCCTCTATTACCGTGTCCTTTCTTCTGTTTCCGCAGTTGAGATTCCACGTGACACAGGAGATTTCCGTCTCATCGACAGAAAAGTCGTCGATGCTCTTCGCCGTTTGCCCGAAAAGAAACGCTTCCTGCGCGGGCTCGTACCGTGGCTCGGCTTCAAGCAAGTCGGTATTGCGGTTGACCGCGGCGCCAGAGAGATAGGCGAGAGCACTTACACGATCAGAAGATTACTGCGCCTGGCATTTGACGGCATCCTCG
>DTSE01000040.1:0-3915 GCA_012965515.1 Candidatus Melainabacteria bacterium
AAGTCGGTGAGCAAAGTAAGGCAATTAGTGATTTCACAAGGTCTTTGAATATCAATCCAAACAATATAGACGCGCTTGACCACAGAGCTTCTGGCTACATGAAAGCGGGCAAATTCGATAGAGCCCTAGAAGATTATCGCCGGATTTTTGAACTGCAGCCTCAAGATCAAACGGCCTATCGCTACAACAACGCTGCTTTCGCCGCGTGCCATGGGCTTAAGTTCGACGAGGCGATGCAGCTTTACGATAAGGCGCTAAAAATATCGCCTGCCGATCCCAATGCGTTGATTGGCAAGGCTCAATGCGAGGTCGGTCTCAAGCATTACGAAAAGGCTATCGTGCTTTGCGAAGAAATCATAGAGAAAGATCCTAACCCAGATGAAGCGATTGTCACTCGCGGTTGGTGTTACATGTTGTTGAAACGCTATAACGAAGCTCTGGCTGACTTCAACAGTGTGATTGCGAGTAATCCCCAAAATGCCAAAGCATTGTTCAATCGAGGGTTGCTCTCTTTCAATCGCGGAGATTTGAAGCAATCACTGAAAGATTACAATGCTGCGATCGCTGTTGATCCAGGATTTACTGAAGCTCGAGTTGCCCGTGGTTGGACGACGATCAATGCCAATCCACAAATTGCACTTTCCGATTTTCGCCACGCGACAAATTCCGCTCAATTCAGTAAGAGCGTGGAGATCTGGACTGCGCGCGCTGACCTGGAGTCACAACTCGGCAAAAAACTAGATGCCGCCAATTCATATCGAAAGACAATTGGTTTAGCCAGTTCTTATGATCGTAAAGCTCTGCTTGCATTGTATGTAAAGAATGCGTCAGTTCTGAATGACCTGAAGCAATACAATGATGCGATTTATGCATCCAATGAAGCGTTATCGATTGATGCAAGAAATCCACTTGCGTTAACTAACAGAGGGCGCGCAAATGATGGTTTGGGTAACAGTATATCAGCGTTAGCCGATTACTCTGCCGCGCTTTCCTTTGCTCCGACAAATACGGATGCTCTTTGGTATCGCGCGCAGCATTACAAAAAGGAGCGCAACTATCATTCAGCTCAGAAAGATCTGGAAGATTTTCTTCGTCAAAGACCTGGGGACAAAACTGCCAAAGAGATGCTTGTTGCAGTAAAGAGCCGGACGACTCACGCAGGACCTGAAGTTGACAGGCGGGAACTGGCTGCCATGAAAAAATATGCGGCCGTGCCGTTTGAGAAGTTGGTAAGCAGCGGACTCCAAGAATTGAATTCAGGGCGGACTGAGGTTGCTGCCCAAATGCTTCAAGAAGCAGTGCGAAAAAATCCGTCGGATGTGACTGCGCGTCGATATCTCTGCCATGCCTTCGTTAGGGAAGATCCCAAAGCGGCCGTGGCACAGTTTGATATTTTGCGCTCTGCAATTACGCTACCTGCTGATGATGAACGTAGTTACAGACACGCACTTTCTTTAGCTGCAACTGGATCTCTGGTGGAGTCATCGACTATTGACAAAGCTTTGAAAAAAGTTGCGGACGAGCCAAATAATGGACCTGCCTGCTACAAACTTGCCACCATCTATGCTGCGGCTGGTATGCTTTCCAAGGCAGCTGGATATTGCCGGGCAGGCTTATCCGGTGCGAAAAATCCGGCCGAGACAAAGAGGTTTGAAGAACTCTATCAGCGGCTGAGCAAGCAGAATATAGAAGGGGAGCACAAAATGGACATCGAAGGATAGGCGATGTTCAAAGCTTATGGAAGAGGAACTTAACAGCGGCAAACCAAAGGCTTCAGAAATCATCATTTCGTTGCTTATAGCAGTGTATTTCGCCTTCGTATTCATTTGGTTTCTTCCAGAATCCGTCTTCAAATCCAAAGTCTTTAGTCCGATGTATACGCCTTGGCTTTATTGGGGGTTGAATCAGAGTTGGTCTCTGTTCTCGCCAAATATTCGTCAGATGAACTATTACCCCAGTGCCATTATTACATTTGAAGATGGTTCGAAAGCGTTGTGGGAACCTCCATTAATGGACAAGCTCACATTGGTGGAACGATTCAAGCGTGAGAAGTTTAGGAAGTGGTCCATTGATTCGCTTCCTTGGTCTCGCTTTAAAGACTATTGGCCGGACTTTGCTAGATATGTAGGCAGAAAGTATTACAACCCACTCAATAAGCCAGTTTCATTGTCACTTAATCTTCGCTGGATTGAAATTCCAAGTCCCTCGCAAAAATTTTTTAGACAGGCAGAATTGCCCCCGCGCACCAAATTCAATACCACATTTTGCTATAAGTACAAGCCAGAGGATTTCAAATGACTCTGCGATCATTTTGGAAGGCCTGGAGAAACTTTTGGTTCTGCCCTGTAACAGCAGAACCTGTGGCACTGTTTCGAATTTTACTTGGTTTGCTCATATTGCAAATCCTGCTAATAAGTATCGGAGTCGACTTTCTGGATTGGTATGGAAGGCATGCCATCGTACAGAACGAAACCGTAAGATTTCACTATTGGAAACTGCAGCCACGCTTCGACTTGCTCTTGCTTTTTCCTCGTGACGACGCATTGAGCCTTTACTATTACTCGATTGTGGCTGCAGCAATCTGTATGACAGTGGGTTTGTGCACAAGAATTTCTTGCATCTATGTCGCACTTGCATTCATTTCCATGCATCATCATGATCCGTTCAATATAAACGGCGGTGACGCTTTCGTTCGCTTGATGTCCATGTATATTTGTTTCACCCCTTGTGGTGATTGCTTTTCACTTGATAGATTGATTGCTGAGAAACGCGCCGGGCAAAAATTGCCGGTTGTTGCTAAACCAGCATGGTCATTGCGTTTGATTCAAATGCAGATAGCAATCGTTTATTTTCATACCTTTGTTTGTAAAGTAAATGGCACACAATGGTGGGACGGTACGGCTGTCTATTTCGCTACGCGTCTAGAGGACTTGATGCGCCTCAAAATGCCTTTGTTCGATAGTCTTCTCTTTTGCCAGTTGCTTTCCTGGTACACGCTTGTTGTAGAAGGAGCAATGTTCACACTGGTTTGGATAAAGGAATTGCGCTATTTCGTTCTTGCCTCAGCAGTAATACTGCATCTCGGAATTGATTTCGCTATAAACCTTCCTGTTTTTGAATGGGCATTTATTTTCTCACTGGTCGCTTTTGTCGAGCCTGATGATATTCGAAAATTGCATAGTCGTGTTCTTGCTAAATTGCATGCGAAGCGTTCAACTGAAGAGTCGCACCTTGTAGAGCCTGTGTGACTGAGGCGGTTCTTTCAAAGATTTAGGGCGACCCCACAACTCGGCCGGGCGATGCATGGCATCGCCCCAGTAAATTCTTAGTTGCTGATGTCCGGCCAGCTCATAATTTGGCGGTCGTCGATATTTTTGAAGGCGTCGCCTTTGCCGCGTTTGAACTTGTTGTTCATAAGTACGTCCGACAGTTTCAACGCTGTTGCGCGAAGCTCAACTGGTTTTGCCGGTTGGACAATCATTGCCGAAACTTCAGTTTTGCGCACAAGACTTTCTTCCAGTTTCGCAAGGCGCAATCTTTGCTGTTCTGCCTTTGCTTCTTCCA
The DNA here is from genome assembly GCA_012965515.1 of Candidatus Melainabacteria bacterium. Taxonomy (GTDB): domain Bacteria; phylum Cyanobacteriota; class Vampirovibrionia; order Obscuribacterales; family Obscuribacteraceae; genus QKMZ01. The sequence continues at coordinate 3,565 of DTSE01000040.1, forward strand.
ACACCTTTTGAGCTAACAAAGAAGCGTCCGTGCTCAATTTTGTAAACTCGTCTTCTTTGGCATTTTGCATTGCCAGCATTTTCTCGCGCGCCTCTCGTCTTGCTTTTACGATCGCCAGCATGCGCCGGAAATCCCAGGACATCGTGAAATTCCAGCCCTCGATTGGAGGATTAGCTGGGAATTTCAAAATGCGAGAGCCGTTCAAATCTCTGATTGTTTCAAGCAAGCAGCGATTGAGATTGTCGTTGCTTGTGGTGGCGAAGATACAGCCGCGCAATCTGCCATTCTTGTCCACACTGAATGCAATCGATGTGGCTCCGCGAGTTTCGTCTTTGGCATACTCTTCCAGGT
>DTSE01000040.1:3933-5580 GCA_012965515.1 Candidatus Melainabacteria bacterium
AGAAGAATGAATTGAAACGCGCGTCGGTATCTGCTTATCCAGAAATCCCATTCGCGAGAATCCGGAGGGGTAGATGGATACATGCGCACGCGATCCTCGTGGCTTGCCCATTTTTCCGTATCCATCTTTTGGCATTTCTCGATGATATCTTCGAGATCAGCCATTGAGATGCTTTTGTATGGATGCCAGCCTGAAGGCGTGTTTTGCTGACTATTTTTGTGCACCATATTGATGATGCGTTTGCGACCGTCTTTATAGAGTTTCTTGATGTTTTGCGCTAAATTGGGCATCGCAATCGGCAGCCAGAAGGGCATCGCGCTTGTAGGATCAGATTCTAGGCTGAATGGAGTGCTGGAGCCAGTCGTCGAGGCCGGGCGCGGTGCAGGTGTGCCACCAAAGAATCGAGTGGTGCTGTCGACGGCATTGTTCCACATTGATTCAAACCAATTAGTGCCTGGTTTCTGAGACGGCGATGCCGTGCTTGTTTTGCCGGATGCCCCTTGAACTGCAGTTTTGATGCCTGCGTCAACGACTCCTTGTGGAATCAGTCGAAATGCTGTTTCAAACTCTTGCAATGCCTGTTTGTCATAGCCTTGTTTCTCGAGAATTTTGCCCATGTACTGATGCGCGACTCCGCTATCAGGATGTTCGCGCAAATCTCGCTGCAAGAGCTGTGCAGCTTCCTCGAGCCTACCTTGTGAGTAGAGGTCGATTGCTTGTCTCATTACATCGCTGGGTTGAGCAAGTGCGGGCAGAGGAAAGATACCGGTCATAAGCGTTAGGACCAGTGCGCCGGCTGTTATTTCTTTCTTGAGCGGTCGCCCCATCGTTCAATCTCTTTGTGTCGCTCACAGAACGCTAGCTACCCTTGCAGGCGCGTTCCGAAGTGCCCAAAGGCATTATTCCACAACCAGATTCATTCTGCGCCGGACCTGCATAGGCAGACAGGGCTTGTTCCCGGACGGACGGAGCAAGAGACGAACTGATGTTCTAGAGCCGACAAAAGTGCGTTATGTTGACGCCATTGCCAGGTCGGATATAGTCGTTTGCGGTTCGAGATCTTCTAAAGCTTCACCGTATAAGTCGTAGGGTTTAGCTTCCGTGATTTTGACGCGCGAAAAGTCGCCAAGGACGCATCTGTTTCCTTCTTCGTCACGCACATAGACAAGGTTGTCGATGTTTGGTGCGTCCCATTGAGAACGCCCTACGTAGAGGTTTTTCTTGTCGTCGTATGATTCGATGAGCACATCGATTATGCGTCCGACCATCTTTTGATTTTGCTTGAAGGCAATTTCGTGCTGAATGCTCATGATTTTCTTGCGGCGTGCTTTCTTGACGCGTTCTGCCACCTGGTTGGGCATATTGCCGCTTTCCACTTCGGTTTGTTTCGAATAGGTGAAGACGCCCAGTCTATCGAACTCGTGCTTGGCGATGAAATCGGCCAGATGCTGCACTTGTTCTTCTGTTTCTCCAGGAAAACCGACGATGAATGTCGATCTGATTTTTACATCGGGCACTAATTGACGAATTCTTTCGACGACTTTCTCGGGATGGAGCGGACGTGCCATTGATTTTAGAACGTCAGAATGGCTGTGCTGAAGCGGAATATCTACATACTTCACGCCTTTCGGCAGGCGTGCCATAGTT
>DTSE01000041.1:0-570 GCA_012965515.1 Candidatus Melainabacteria bacterium
GGCCAATACCTTGTCTTGTATTTACGTAACTGCCGCTCAATCTTATCGGCGACCAAATCGATGGAGGCGTACATATTCTCGGTCGACTCTTCGCCTCGAATAACTGAGCCATTAAGGCTGATCGTGATTTCAGCCGTTTGATTGTTGGCTATCGACTTATTCTTGGCTACGCTGAGCAGGGCTGTAATGCTGAGAGCATGATCGAAGTGTTTTTGCGCTCGAGCTAACTTGTCTACCAAATAATCTTTGAGGGCCGGAGTAAGCTCGATATTGCGCCCGGTTACGGTCACTTGCATGATCAAACCTCCTTTCAGAGGGGGACTATAAATGTAAAACCGGCCACGTGAGCCGAGTGCCTCCGCGCTCGCTCGTCATGCCGGTGATGTTCTTCTGTCGAAAATCGTCAATTGCTAACCAGTTATGAACCTTGGATTTGCCAAAGTTTCGCGGTCGAATTACTTACCATTTTTGTACCCGTGTCCGGTAAATAATCACCTAAACACTCTGGCTTTAACTTCATTTTGATCCCTTGGAAGGCTGAAAACAATCCCTTGATAGGGGCACTGGCGC
>DTSE01000041.1:580-5558 GCA_012965515.1 Candidatus Melainabacteria bacterium
GACAGCGATACGCTCGATGCACTGCAAGCGGCATGGGAAGACGCTCTGAAGAAAGATCCCCTGGCTCGAGATTTATGCAAGATAGGTACGCTAGCACCATCAAGCGCTTTCAAGCGGCTTTCAAGAATCGCAATCATTCGCTTTTGTCTTTGCTCCAGCTCTCTATCCTGATTCAAACGCCATCAAGATAGACTCACCAACTAGGAAAGCTCTATCGCAAGCCCGAGACGGCATCCAGCGAGATTTGAGCGGCATCCAGATAGCTGAGAGGACGTGCACCAGGCGCGTTTTGAGCACTGGGGCGTTCTGCGAATGCCGGCTGACCGAGCCAACCATTGACCTCGCCGTCCTTTCGGGCTACAGCAGTGCCGCGGTAAGCGCGTGCATAGTGCTCAATCACCGTAGGAGTCAGTCTTTTGACGTTTGTTTGAACTTCAACCAGGCGGGCGACGAGCTCGAGAGCCTCACGCGGCCACATTGGGCGACGGAGATACTCATCCAGAGATTCTTCGGAAGCCAGCTCCAAGCCCTTTGCGTCGACCGCTTTGACTCGCGCAAGCAGTTTGTACGCTCCCACCTTGGTCACGTCGAGCGGCAGGGATGTTCGCTCGAGGGGTGAGCGCTTGGCGAGAATATTGTGCCTGTCCAATTGGCGCAAAACCAGAACATAGAAGTCGCCGCGCGAGATGGAAGCAGCAGGATCGCCCATCGCCAGGGGTTCGATAACGCCCGAGGCGGTCAGTTCGCGCAGGGCGAAAAGGCGATAGCGTGAATTAACCGGGAAATACTCGAAGTATTTCGAAAGGCATACGAGTTGCTCGTCGGTGGGCTGGTGATTGGGATACAAACTGGCAGAGGTGGCTTCGGCGGCTTTGCAGGCGCGCATGAAGTCGTTGATGGATTCGGCCTTAGTGCCCATGCCATCCCCGATGACGTGAACCTCTACATCAGGCTTTCCGCTCAACTGACGAACCATTCTGACGGTTGCCAGAGTGTAGTCATAGGCTGAGTACTTCTGCCATTTGGAATTCCAATAGGCCATCGGCGCAATGATGTCGCAGTATTTTGCCAGCAGCTTCCAAGGAGTCTTTGCCACCTGGGGAGCGCGATTGAGCGGACTGTATACAACCGCCATGATTGGCATGTTCGGTCCGACTGCATCGCGGATGTCCTTGAGGTAGGCTTCTACTGCCTTGGCATCCAGATTCTTTTCCAGGTTGGGCGCAACGGCATCGATGTGATCGCCGCGCTCACTGGTGAACTTCGCTGCTGCGATCATTTTTCCGGCATCCACTGCCGGGTTGGCTAACTCATGGTAGCCCCAGCAAATGACGCGGATTTTATAGCGGTGTGCGGCATCTATGAGAGCACTCAAGCGAGCGGGCTCACAAATCGCCGGCGTATTGCTGCGAGATGTTTGAACGAAGATGTTGCGAATCCCGTGATTGTGCAGCTTCTTGCAGTATGCATCCGCATTTTCAACCAATGGATAATTCCACATGTTGACCCAAAGACCGGCTCCATCGGCTGGTCCAGTCAAATGATTCGAATGACGTCGTGACGCATGCGCAGGCGCTCCTGCAGCTACGACGCCGTCGTGGTGCATTTGAGCCAAAACCGGAAGCGTTGAAGATGCGAGAGAAAGACCAGAAAACACGGCGGAAATAGCAAGCGTTTTCACCTTGCTAGCTAAGGATTTAGCTATTAAGCCGCTCATGGACACCTTACTTTCTAGTAAACGGGATTTAACAATTATAGCTACTTACTTGTAAAAATGAATGGGCTTTTATTATTCAAGCAGAACCAGCTATTTTCCGCTAGAGCCCCCACCCTGGGCAGTTTTGAGCCCAAGCAGGCAGAAACTGCGATAATTCTTTTTCTGGAGCGAGTGTCCTGATAAATATGTCCCATGAAAGCTCTCTTGTTAAACGCACTGTAAAAACGGCTGTAAAGGCAACCCAATGAAAATCGCCCTTGGACAAATCAACACCACTGTCGGTGACATCACCGGCAACGCAGATAGAATGCTGGAATTCGCAAATCGGGCGAGAGACGCAGGCGCAGACTTGATTGTCTTTCCGGAGTTGGCGGTCGCCGGATACCCGCCTCTGGATTTGTTGCTGAAGGATAGCTTCATCCAGGCCAATCTCGAGAGGCTACACAGACTCAAAGAGCGACTGCCAATCGCGGCTATAGTCGGCTTTGTCGACGTTAATCATGGGAAGGGTCGTCATCTGTTCAACGCCTGCGCTTTCTTAGAAGGCGGCGCGATAAAGGCTGTTCAGCACAAAACCTTGCTTCCTACATATGATGTATTCGACGAAGACCGTTACTTCCAGCCGGCTACACAACACACACCGATTCAATATAAAGACATCAGCATCGGACTTTCCATTTGCGAAGACATTTGGACCCGCGGCGATATCCTCGAAAAGCTGTCTTACCAGATAGATCCGCTGCAACTGCTCAGCGAGAAGAAACCAGAGCTTCTCATAAATGTTTCGGCCTCTCCGTTTGCAGTCGGCAAAGAACACATTCGCCTGGAACTGGTCAAAGAGCAGACGCGGCGCCACAAACTGCCGATGATTTATGTAAACAGTGTCGGAGGAAATGACCAACTTATTTTCGATGGTCGCTCCTTCGTCATGAACGAGAAAGGCGAACTAATCGCCATGGCCAAGGCTTTCGAAGAAGACCTGATTTACGTTGAAGTAGGTCAGAAGGAAACGGAAGCAGAGAAAACTTCCAAGGTAAAGGAAACAGAAGCAAAGATTGCGCCAGGCAGAACAATAAAAGAGAGTGCACTAAAGCTGAAGGGAACCATTGCGGAGTTTTCTTCAGACAGAACAGTGAACACGCTCTCTGCCCTTGTCTTAGGCACACGCGACTACATGCGCAAATGCGGATTCAAGCGCGCAGTCATTGGTTTGTCCGGAGGGATCGACTCAGCGGTAACCGCCGCCATTGCCGTGAAAGCAGTCGGCAAAGAAAACGTCATGGGCATAGCTATGCCGTCGCCATTCTCCTCGCAGCATTCGATTGATGACGCCAAAGACCTGGCGGAGAAACTTGGTATCGAGTTCCACATCGTGCCGATCGAACCAGCGATGAAGGCTTACGACACCATGCTATCTCCGCTTTTCGAAGGGCGCGAACGCGATGTTACCGAAGAGAATATTCAAGCACGCATACGTGGCGCAATCCTTATGGCCGCGTCCAACAAGTTCGGGCACCTTGTTCTTGCTACAGGCAACAAATCGGAACTTGCTGTTGGTTACTGCACCTTATATGGTGACATGTGCGGAGGGCTCGCTGTTATTTCCGACTTGCCCAAGATGATGGTTTATGACGTTGCAAGATACATCAATGAAGAGGCAGGAAAGCCCATCATTCCAGTCAGTACGATAGACAAGCCGCCATCTGCGGAATTGCGACCTAATCAGCTCGACCAAGATAGCTTGCCACCGTATGTGATATTGGATGGCATCTTGCATGCATATGTGGAACAGCGTCGCAAACCAGACGAAATTATTCGATTAGGTTATCGGCCGGAAGTCGTGCAAGACGTCATCAATCGCATCGACCGCAACGAATACAAGCGCAAGCAGGCGGCCCCCGGACTAAAAGTTTCCTCCCGCGCCTTCGGCATGGGCTGGCGGATGCCAATTGCTCAGCGTTTTCAGGAAAAGGCTACAGCGCCGACCAGTCACGCGGCGTCCGGGTCCGCCTAAATTCGGTGCTATGCTGGTTGCAACCGGTATGATTAGCGTTTCGATTGTTATTTAATTTGTCGCTTTTTATTGGTTGCACTACCTGTTCCAAATAATTGAATAAGTAGCTAAGCCCTGCAGCCACCGTTTTTCTGGACTGCCTGGAGGTCCAAATGAACCGCAAGGAAGAAGAGATTAAGAAGAAGCTCCTCGAGCTGGAAACCTCGGTCTTGAAAGAGGCACCCAGTCCACTCGCGTCCGACAGTAAATCGACAACGCTCACGACTGGCGGTTCGCAAACGCCGGCCACCACAGTAAAGTCGGACCTCTGCTACTTCGGCGGGCTGGGTCTGATTGGCGTCGGCATCTTAATGATGTTCCAGCACGTAACTATCGGCTCCGGCTTCTTGGGTATGCTCGGCTTTGGTGGCGGCGGCTTCGGCTTGCTCCTCGTTCCACTAATGTTTGGCATTGGCTGGATGTTTTACGACTCCAAATCACGTGCAGGTTGGATGATTACAGCCGGCTCGTGCGCCCTGATTTTCTTTGCGATTCTCTCGTCTTTGCGCATGAATTTTGCCAGCATTCCACTGCTCAGCATGATTATGATGCTTCTGCCGTTTGCCGTTGGCGGCGCCCTTCTTCTTAAAGGTATGGGTGGTCCCAAGGGAGTCGAAGACGCGCTCAAGAAAGAAATCAAGCAAATCAAGAAAGAAAAGGATAGTTAAGCCTTTCCAGGTTTTTATGGATTCTTCAGCCCTGGATAAGTAGACTAGGGCGTTCATTCATGCCATAAACCTGGAAATTAACATGACTCAAGCATCTCTGGAAACCGAGCGCAAACTGGTTCTTCTCGAAAAGCGCCCCAATGGACTGGCGATCATCAGATTCGACTCGAGCCAGAAGGAAAACTGGCTGTCGACCGAAGTCCTGCGCCAGTTGGAAGCTGCAATAACGGAAATCGAGGAAGACCCGGGCATCAAGGGAATTGTCATGGTTTCTGCAAAGGAAAACAATTTTGTTTCCGGCGCGGACTTGCATGAAGTGCTCAAGATGAACGTAGAAGAAGCGCATGAGATGTCGCGACGTGGTCAAGATTTGCTGACGCGCATCACCAGCCTTTCAATCCCAACAGTTTTTGGAATCCACGGAACCTGCCTGGGCGGCGGCTTGGAGCTGGCATTGAGCGGTGCGAGAAGAATCGCCACTGACCTTCCGGAAACAGTAATCGGGCTGCCGGAAGTAAAACTTGGTCTGTTACCCGGATG
>DTSE01000042.1:0-6783 GCA_012965515.1 Candidatus Melainabacteria bacterium
AAGATAGTCGGCTGTGCGCCTTATTACTATTTGAGACGCGGCAAGTACGCCGGATATTTAGACAACTATCTGAAACATTTCGATCGCGATCAAATCAAAATCTTGATCTCAGAAGATTTTTTCAACAATCAAGAACAGATCAGTGACTTGTTCGAGTTTCTCAGCATCAGTCCTAATTTCTCGCCACCATCAATGGCAAAGAAAGTCAATTCATATCTACCGAGCGAACATGACACTAACGGAAGCGAAGTGGAGAAATTCCTCGCACAGTTCTATGCAGAGTCGGTGGCAGATCTTTCCAAACGCTATTGCGTCAACACAAGCCACTGGAAATCCTCCAAACTTCTACGCAGCACCGCGACCTAGTATATGACTGATTCAGCTTCCATAACCGCAAGCGAGAAGACACCGACAAAATCCGTTTGGGCCCCGTTAAAACATCCAGCATTTCGCATCCTAGTGATCGGCAATGTGGCAATTCTGGCGGTTGCGTGGCTAATGACGACACTGGCACCGGAACCGATAATGGTGGCACTGCTCCAAACTGCAATTTACCTTCCATTTGTTCTTCTATCTCTGCCTGCTGGTGCCATTGCAGACATTTTCAACAGAAGAACAGTGTTGCTATGTGCTCAAGTTTGGGTTTTTATAGGAGTCATTATTCTAGGGCTGCTCACTATAAATGGTGCAATGACCTCATGGCTGTTGTTGCTTCTTCTATTTCTAGTCGGCTTGGGTTGGGCAATGTATTCCCCGGCATGGAATGCTCTGGCACCAGAATTGGTACCAAAGGAAGAATTGGAAAATGCCATTGCGCTTAACGCTGCGAGCTTCAATTTTTGCCGTGGAATTGGAGCAGCACTGGGAGGGGTTGTTGTAAGCGGCTCGGGTCCAGGTACGGCAATTTTGATCAACGCAGCAACTATGCTCGCGATGCTCTCGGCCCTCATCTGGTGGAAACCAGCACCTAAAGAAAGTTACCTTCCTGCAGAGCGCGTAGTCGGTGCGATGAAAGCAGGCATGCGGTATGTTCGCCATTCAGAGGCATTGCGTGCAGTCATAATCAAGACAGTCGTGTTCGTTGCCTGTGCCAGTGCGCTGTGGTCCTTCTTGCCTTTGATGGCAAAACAACAATACGGACTCAATGCCGCACAATACGGTATCGTTCTCAGCCTATTTGGTGTCGGCAACCTACTTGGCGCAACACTGATTCCCATTGTAAGAAAGCGCCTGTCGATGGACTTGCTATTTATGGTCAGCGCTCTAGTGTTTGCAGCCGCCATGGGTGCCTTGCCTTTCATTCACAACTTCATTATGGCGTGCGTAATAATGTTTTTCGCAGGTCTGGTTTGGATCATGGTCAACGCGGCGCTCAACGCCGGTGTTCTAACATCTGTGCCCGCCTGGGTACGTGCTCGTGCGATTGCAGTCTTCTTGTTCACCTTTCAAGGCTGCCTTGCTGGTGGGAGTTTAGTCTGGGGAACATTTGCTTCTTATACCAGCATGCCGATTGCACTACTAACGGCAGCAGCACTATTAGCGGTCGGGACTTTCTGCTCGGCACCATTCAAGGTTGTTTCTTCCGAAAACAGTGACCTACGTACGCCGCGCGCGCCGGAGCCCAACATTATCAAAGACCCACATCCCGATCATGGACCTGTCCTTGTCACGGTTGAGTATTTGATAGATCCGGAACGCATGTCGGAATTTCGCCAGACGATGGCCTCGTTAGAAATTTTGCGTCGACGCAATGGTGCTTATCAGTGGTATTTGTTTGGCGACCTTGCAAAAGCCGGACGATATGTAGAAACATTCTTCGTCGAGAACTGGGGCGAGTACCTGCGCCACATGCAACGCGGAACCGTGGACGACAACAATGCCGAGAAGAAAGCAAATGAGTTTCACCTCGGCGATGGTCCGCCACCAATCGCTCATATGCTGGCGGAAAAGCGGAAGAGCTAATAGCGGGATAATAGAATCGAGCCAGCAGCAATGCGCTATTCGGTGGGCAACTGTATTGCCGGGCTTCGCGCAGCTGGTGGTAATTCCTTCTGCTTCCAGGGTGGGGCGCCGTCCAGACCAGAATGAGCGCGCAACCAGTTGGTCACGCCTTCAAGCATCATGGGAAAGAATTGCTCGTTCTCAAAAATCAAATGTTCCTTGAATCCCATGACAATAAGAGTCTTGTCCTTCGACTTAATCGCATCATAGAGCTCGATCGTACTCGCGGGTTTTACCAAAGGATCTGCACCACCTTGTACAATCAACACGGGTTTATCGAGTTTTTGAACCTTTTCCTTTGTGCTCTTCATAAATGCGTCAAACTTGATTAGCTCATCAGTACCCAGCTTGAAGCGAGCTTCTCTATCTTGCTTCCACTCATCGACAAGTCTCTCATCGTTGCTGACTTTCTCGATAACATCTTTGGTGATGTCGTAATCGTTCTTCGAACCTACGATTACTTTCCAAGCAACTTTCATTTTTGTCTTGGTACCGTTGTACCTATCGGCTGCAGGCACTGACGAAATGACACCAATCGCATCCTTGCAGCTGACGGCAGATTGCAGAGCAATGGCACCACCCATCGATTCTCCAAGCAAAAATATTGGAACGTCAGGGTAAGTCTTCTTCAACATCGCCGCAATGTGCGAGATATCTGATTCACTCAATTCAAAATTGACTTTAGGACGATCGAGCTTGCACCACGAGCCAAATCCTCGAACATCCAATGCAAACACAGTCACTCCGCGAGCGGACATCGCCTTGCCAAAGGCTTCGTAAGCTGACTTATGTAGACCCATACCGTGAATACATAGAAGGATCGCCCACGGCTTCGCACCGCCTGCTGGCTCCCAAGAAATAGCTGGTGCCGACTCGGGCTCTACTTCCAACGCATCCCACAAATCGAGAGATACTTGTGAAACATTGTGGTCCTGTTTGTGAAGTCCGGCATTCTTAACGAGCGGTCTGAAAATTTCAGAGGAGATATCAAAGTATCTGTCAGCCTCGGCCTTTCTTCCGAGCTGCTCATACGCATCACGCAAACTAACGGCTGTCCATCCTACTGAGAGGTCGTTCGTTTCCTTTTGATAATCAAAGAGCGCCTTAAAAGTATCAATTGCCTTGCCGTAGTTCTTCTCGCGCATGTAAGCATCTCCCAATCCGCGAAGAACTTTCTTCTTGAGGGGTGAGTGGGGATCCAGCGTATAAAGCAATTTAGCCGCAGCCTCGTAATGCTTAATTGCAGTAGAAACTCGTCCTTCAATAATCTCGCAATCACCAAGATGCTTGTGCAAACCAACCAATCTGCTCTTGTGATTAGGTGCTGTATCCGAAAGCAGTTTGATAGCTTGATTCAAATGCATTGCGGCAGACTTAAAATCTTCCTCTGCAAATTCACATGCCGCCAACTTGGACGCGGCTTCAGAAGCAGCGTTCTCATCCGACTTGGTTAGTTTATCTAACTTCTCTTTCAGCGCCTTCTTCGCTCCCGCGATAGCGGGTTTGTACACTGCGTCAAACGCCACCGGGGGCTTGTCAGAGGCAGAAGGCATATCCGGCGACGCGTTTGCAAGCTCGCCTTCAGCGAATGTCGGCAGTCCTTGCATCGCGAATAGAGCTGACGCCACAGCCACAGAGAGTTTTCTCTTACCCCACCCGCTAGCTGAAAAAGACATGAGCATCGCTCCCGCAAACATTTCTACCTGCAAAACCCGGTCACTTGCCGCAAACAGACAAGTCGCTAAGAGTTTACCAAAACGATGTTGTCAAATAGTCATTAAAGCCTGTTAGCATATTAAGGATGCTCTCACCTACAGCCATCTGCTGAGCGACAACCGGATCCACGAGTGAACGCGAAGAGAATTCTTGCAGCTCTGAACGAAGATTTCAGCGACGAAAATGTTGCGACGGCAATAGATTGGCTCAAAACGCAAAATCCGACTAGCAAAAACACCGACAAAGTTCTGTCCAAGATATTCGCTCATCCAAGAGTTCAGAATGACCTTGAGTGGCTATCGCAATGGGCTGCAACAAACTCATGGGTGTTCATTTTTGAGAATTTTAGGGACTCTAACAGAGTAACGCTTCGGCAGTTCGAGTGGGCATTTAAGCTACTAGTTGCAAACCCCGGCAATCCTGCCGCCGGTAGCCTTTGGATAGATTTTCTTACAAACTTTAGATATGAAGGAATGATTGAAAATGCAGGAATCTGGCTAAGACAGTGCAAAATCCACGATTATGAAGCACAAATGGTGCTTTCCTCATTGCTTGGAATTACACAGGATAAAGAGACGATTGCTTTAGCAAAAAAATCGTTGGAGCTGAGATTCAACCTATTTTTGCTGTGTGCTCTCATTGAATACACTTCAGACAGAGCAGCAATTTCAATCGCCAAAGAGAAACTAGTCTCCAACATACAGATCTGGGAAAAGCAGATGATTGTTGAGGCAATGGTTAATGCCGATCTCGAATTAAACAAGGAATCAATTTACGCATTCCTGAACGATGAATTGAATAGGAAAAGAGCATTTGATGTCTTGCATCAGATAGGCATAAAGAGTTCGAATTCACTTTCATTCGTTTGTGATTGGGCCGAAGAACATTTCTCCAGTCGCTTCGCTAAGGAGTTTTACAAAAAAACGAGAATGTTCTTTGTCAATGATGATGCGGCAGACAAACTTTGGATTTGGCTAAAGTCCCGCAAAATAACTGAAATAAGATTCGAGATTTTCATCAGGCTGTTTGAAACGAGTTGGTGTGCACTGCCCAACGAATCAAGAGTGTTAGTGCAAGAATGGCTAGAAAGCCATCCTAAACACAGACTCCGATCGCGGGTTATCAAAGCATATGAACGCGTAGAATTGAAAACGAGAATCACCACAAGCGAAGCGAAACCCACAAGAGTAGCGATATCTGGACATTCAACCGGAGCCACGCTGTCAGCACAAACCGCAAAATTCATTGGCATAGAACATATGGATTTTGATGACGAATGGCTTCAAATCGCTAGATATTGGCTCGACAGTGCGCCCAAAAGACACGGAGCGACCATAGTAGCGACTGAAATTTATCAGATCACAAAAAAGGCCGAAGACTTAAACAGAATGAAGGCTGCCCTTGAAGGTGCAGATGCTATTAGCATAGCTGTGTCTATTGCTGAAATAAGGGACTTCGGCGATCCCGACCTTATCGCTATGGCTCTAGGTGTAATCAAGACTAAGAGGCTATTTCGAAACTGGAGACCGGATTACTGCGAAATCGGCAAGGTAGTTTTGGCTCTTATTCAGAAACTACCAGACAATAAAGAAGTGAAAATCGCCGCGAACGAATGGACAAAAATTCCACCTACCAGGAGTGGAAAGCAAGTGCATACAGATATTTGCAAACTATTGAACTAATCCAAATCCGGAAGATCGTAGCTATTGAGTGTGTGGAAGTTTTTCATTAGCACTCGCGATGGAATTTTGCTGAACACAAGATCGCGTGCGGCAACGATTATCGGATTACTTGTCATAGATGCGTTCATCGATTTGCGCGACTGATTTACGAAACTTGCGGTTCGCGCCTTGCGAAGATTTTCGTATCGGCGCAGACCGCTCGGAATCGATGGCGCTTCTTTAAGTGAGGCACCGAGGGCGATACTATCCTCTAGTGCCTGGCAGCCACCTTGTCCCATAAAAGGCACCATCGGGTGGGCGGCATCCCCAAGCAAAGTCATCACACCCTTGCCCCAATTGAAAGTCGGCTTACGGTCATAAAGGTCGTGAGTTAGTAAGGATTCTTGTTCTGTAGCATTGATCAACTGTGGAATTGGTGTAGCCCAGTTTCCAAATTTTTCAAGAACGTCACTTATCTTGGTTCTTCCTTGCGCGCCTTTCTTATCAGCGACCGCACCAAACCAATAGACTTTTCCTTGACCGATGCGCATCGCACCGAATTGCAATCCAGCACCAAAGATCAACAAACCACTGTCATCCGGCAGACCATCGAATGTTCCCTCGCAAACACCGCGCCAAGCAAAGCAGTTCGCATACTGAGGCTCTCCGTCTTTGAGATGTTGCTTACGCACGACAGAGTGCAATCCATCGGCGCCTACGAGTAAATCCGCAGATGCAAAAGACCCACCTGGAAAACGCGCCGTAACTCTCCCATTGTCTTCAAAGCTCGACAATGGCATTCCGAGATGAATCTTGTCGGCGCCCAACTTCTCCACCAAGGCATGTTGCAAGTCGGCACGATGGATAGCGATCGCCTCTTTGTCCAGACCAACATCTCTCAGGTCCATCTCTACAAGCGTTTTGCCGGTTGAGGTCATGTACCTGCCGTGTCTTCCAAAGCTACCTGCAGAGGCGACTGCATCATAGACATCCAGTTTCCGCAATACGTTAATCGCATTCGGATAAAGCACTATGCCAGCGCCTACCTCCTTCAGCTCCTGCGATTTCTCATAAACTTCAACCTTGAAGCCAATTCGCGTGAGCGCGATCGCCGCCGAAAGCCCACCCAGGCCCGCACCAATCACAATCGCAGTTCGCGCCATTTAATCTAGCCCATCAATTCAACTGTCATGCGCTCATTTCTACCATGAGAAAACATATTCCAGTAGGTTTTTCGTTACGTCTTTAGTGGTAGTTACCATTTATAGAACTTATCCGAGGCTTAAATGAACGGAAACATTCGCGCGCGCAGTTACCTGTCTTTGACACTGGCAACATTGGCAGTTTCGATTAGTTTGGCGGCTTACGGGGCACCCCAAAAAACGACTGAGAGCCAACCAAAACC
>DTSE01000042.1:6793-14556 GCA_012965515.1 Candidatus Melainabacteria bacterium
GCACCTTCAAGGGCAGCAGAGAAGCAGACGCCCGCCAAGACGACCCATGAAAAGTCCCAAAACGGCAAAGAGTCGCATTCTAGGAACGCGGCTGCGCATTCCGGCAGCGCCAAGAGCGACAACCACGTCGTACTGCGCGCCATGCGCAAAGAGCTGGATCGTTCGTTCAGCCGCTTAAAAAATGCCGGCAATGCGCCCCTTTACTTTCTCGCTTACCGCGTATACGACACTGAAACCGTTGATATCAAGGGTACTTTTGGCGGCTTGCTCGGCACCAACCGGGCTAAGAAATCACGTGTCGTAGATATCGATTTGCGCGTCGGCTCTCCCGAGCGCGACAACAGCCATCCGGTTCGTGGCGGCGGGTTCGACATCAGCAGCATGTTCTCGGGTGGGTCTCCATTCAAATTCACGCCAATGGAGGACAACGAGGATGCGCTTCGAGTTGCACTTTGGGCGCTGACCGATTCCGAGTTCAAGTCGGCGCAGAAGAAATACATGATGGTGCTGGCGAACAAAGACGTGAAAGTCGAAGAAGAGGATGCTTCCGCGGACTTTTCCCTGGAAGCGCCGCAGAAAGAATTCAAAGTCAGCGATTCACTGAATGTCGACAGAAAACTTTGGGAAGACCGAATCAGACGTTTGTCGAAAATTTATCGCTCTTATCCTGGTATCGAAGATTCGGATGTTGCCTTTACTGCCACCAAAACTACGCGCTATCTGGTGACAAGCGAGGGTACGGAAATTCAAGACGAGCGTATACAATATCGAGTTTTCACCACGGCGAAGACAGTAGCTAGCGACGGCATGCGGCTGGCTTTGTATGATGGCATCGAAGCACCTTCGCTCGCTGATGTTCCCGATGAAGCTCACCTCGAAAAAATGGTGACAAGTGTCGCAAAAGATCTTGTCGCGTTGCGCATGGCACCAGTGGCGGAGCCATATGTTGGTCCAGCGATTTTGAAAGCAAAGGCGTCTGGCGTATTTTTCCATGAAACCTTCGGACATCGCATCGAAGGACACAGGCAAAAGAGCGAGGACGAAGGAAGAACATTCGCGAAGAAAGTCGGACAGCAAATCATGCCAGAATTCGTGACGGTAAGCGACGATCCGACACGAGTTCGATTTGGCGCCAAGGCGCTCAACGGTCATTACAAATTCGACGACGAAGGCGTACCGGGATCGAAAGTCACATTGGTCGATAAAGGTGTCTTGAAGACATTCCTCATGGGACGATCGCCAATTAAAGATTTCACTACCTCTAATGGACATGGACGGTGTTCACCGGGTCGAGATCCTGTGGCTCGACAAGCCAATCTCATAATCGACAGTGCAAAGCGCGTTCCATATCCAAAACTGCGTGAGATGCTGATCGAGGAAGTTAAGAAACAAGGAAAGCCATACGGGTTGATCTTCGATGAAATTGCCGGTGGTTTCACCATGACCCAATCTGTTCTGCCTCAAGTGTATAAGCTCCTTCCTCTGCGAGTTTGGAAAGTGTTTCCTGATGGAAAACCGGACCAATTGATGCGCGGCGCCGATCTGGTTGGAACACCACTCGCCTCACTCGAGCGCATCATGTGTGGTGCTGATGACGATGACACATTTAACGGAACATGTGGTGCGGAGTCAGGATGGGTTCCGGTGTCAGCGACGTCGCCTAGCTTATTGGTCGGAACCATTGAAGTGGAACGTCAACATAAAGCGCAGGACAAGCCGCCGCTGCTACCGTCTCCAATGTCAGAACCAGACAAGGAAACGACTTCTGAGTCTCCAGCTAAAGGAGCCGCGAAATGAAAAACCTCAAACAACCAATTGTTGCAATCGCCGTCCTTTCTATCATTTCTGGCTCTCCCATTAGGGCGCAAGCGCAAGATGACGTCATCTTCAAAGCAATGAAAGACGAAATGGATCGCTCGATGAAAGAGCTGAAGATCAAAGGGCACGAAGCACCGTACTTCATTTCCTACACGGTCAAAGACAAAGATATTGTGAGAATTGCTGGTTCGTTCGGCGCAATCGATTCGAAAAATATCGAGAGAGATCGAGATCTAAATGTTGAGCTGAGAGTTGGCGACTACGACTTGGACAATACGAGATTTTCCGATGGCGGATTGTTCGGAATGCTCATGGGTGGAAGAATGGCGCGTGGTGAAAACATCACCGTAGATGATGATTACAAAGTTCTGCGGCAGTCGCTATGGAGCGAAACTGACGATGCATACAAGGATGCAATCGAAAAGTTAGAAGCTAAGAAAGCATTCTTGCAGCAAAATACCGTAAAGGATAGACCGGCTGATTTTTCAAAAGAAAAACAGGTGACTTTGGTCGAACAGCCGTCGCGCGTAATGTGCGACGAAACGAAGTGGAGCAATACTGTCCGGCAACTATCCGCGGTTTACAAAGACTACCCGAAGGTCGATCAGTCGATTGTGATGTTCGGACTCGACACGCTCAATCGCTGGTTCATCAATAGTGAAGGCACCAAAACTTTCTCAGCAAGACCTGAGTACGTTTTGCTTGCAACTGCATCAGCACGCGCCGAAGATGGTTATGTAGTCTGCGACAGCGAAATTTTCGTTGGCCGCTCAGAATCCGATTTTCCAACTGTTCCAGAAATGGAAAAGAGATTACGCGCCATGGGTGACCGCCTGACTGAATCCATCAAGGCACCACTCATCGAAGATTACGACGGTCCGATTCTTTTCGAGGGTGAAGCAGGCGGCGAATTTTTCTCTCAAACAATCGGTCAGAACTTTGGCAATCCGATCGATCCACTCGGTGGCGGCTTGGCTGCAATGATGGGAAGCACAAACCCATTGAAAGATAAATTCGGACAACGTGTGTTGCCGACTTTCATATCCGTTGTAGATGACCCTGCCGCAACTGACTATAAGGGTACGAAACTTTTTGGTGGCATGAGCATCGATCACGAGGGAGTTAAGCCAGAGAAGCTCACTCTCATAGACAAGGGCATTCTCAAGACATTCTGTTCTACAAGAACACCAAGTCGCTATGTGAAACAAAGCAATGGTCACTCGCGATATGGCCTTGCTAGTACAACAAATTTGTTTGTAACTACAGATGCCACCACAAGCAAAGAAGAGCTATACAAAAAGTTGCGAGAGCTTGGGAAACAGGAAGGACTAAAATCAGTCCTGGTCGTGAGGCGCATACAGAATATGTTCACTTCTGTATTGGATCCCAAGTCGATTCTTATGGGCATGATGGGTTCGATGCGCAAACGCTCTGGCTTCAATTTGTTGCCAGCATCTCTCGTCTATCGAATTGATGTTGAAACTGGCGCGGAAACCATCGCGCGTATAACGCCATTTAACGGAGTAGGATTAAACACTCTGCGCGACATTGTTGCGGTTGGCGATGATTCGACAGCGTATCCGATTTTGTTGCCGACCACGTCTCAAGGAGACGCGCTAAGCATCGTGGCACCATCCGTGCTTGTGAAAGAAATGGATACGCAAAAGGCTGACAAGAATATGGAGAAGGCGCCAATCTTGCCGAACCCATACTTCGAACAAAAGGCGGCAAAGTAAGCAAGTTATTGCTTAGCCTTTTCGCCTACATAAGTGGAGATAACTTCTATTTTTCCAACGATGTTCTTGTTGAATTCATCGAGATCTTCGGCTGGAATCCAATACTCTTGACGAACTTCCGCTGCACCAACCACTTGAACTTCGAACTTGGACAAGTACTCAGTGCCAACCTCAAAACGGGTAACGTAGCCAACATATCCTGAGGCTTCATCTTTCGTGTTCCAATCCCGCGCAATCTGTGTTGCGTATTCCTCGTTCATCACAGGATAGAAAATCGGTTGGAAATAGAGCCGGGGAGGAAACGCCAAATACTTGGACTCAGCAATGAGTTCCAATTCCTTCGCGCCGACCGGTCTATACAACGTGGTTGTTCCTGATCCACCCATCTTCCAATCCCATCAATTGATTGCGCCAGTAAGAAACGCATACAAACAAAAATGTCACCCAGATTGCTCTGCGGTGACATTCTTACTACTGCCTGACTGCTCATTGCATATGAGCTCAGTATTTCATCACGCTTCAGTCAGTCCTTCACGTGGTGCGGGCTTCTTGCTACGGTTTCCGATCGACGCCGATCTAGTGTTTCCGCAAAGCCCCTCGGCTCAAAGCACTCAACATTTAAGTGACGTGCTCACCGTTGATGCAATTAGTTTATCCGATCCACGCATAGCTTCAACTACCCCAGAAGACATTTAAAGATCACACTCCAGGGTCATCAAAGAAGCCCTTCGGACATAGAGATCGCAGTCAAAAACGTGTTAACAAGCGCTCGGGCAATAAGCGAGACAAAAGAGACGGGGATCGAATATCCCCAGAGTCCATTCCGGACATACAAAGCGCCCCCACCCGCTATCACCCACACCCACTGACTTCTCAGGGTTCCCACCGCAGAAAAGGAACTTTTGCCACAGGCGCCAAGTCTTGCCCTTGTACCGAAAAATGGAGAATCAAGGATTATGGGTAAGGCATTCATTTTGTGGATTTGCGGCGTTCCGACCGGCATTATTGCCCTTCTGTGGCTGTTCGGCTTCTTGCGCTAAGAACAAGACCATTCCTAAGTTTTATCTGCGCTGTTCCCTTCAGCGCTCCCGGATTGCTGAATTTGTTCAAGGTCTCGCTTGAGTTTTTCTAGTTCAGCAATTCGGTCAAAGATTTCGCGCTCCTTGGCGGCAAGACCAGAATGCATTTGAGTAAAGTCGTCGGAACAGATTTTCGCCGACTCAATCATAGTTTCAAGGTTGCTTGCTTCAAGAGCGAATTCAGCTCGGCGTTGTTCTGCTTGTGCGGCTTGCTTTGAGTTACTTTGAAATTTAGCTTCTTCTGCTTTCCGAGTCCAAGCTCTGACTTCAGCTCTTGCCACTTTCACTCGCAGCGATAAGATTTTTCCATAATTCATGCCGGCAACTAGAATCAAAGCGAGGTCATCGGCAGCGGCGTCGACCGCTTCCAAAACCTCTTGAAGTTCTGACAATTCCAATCTCTCAATTGGTAGCTTGTTAATAGCCTTCGCCACAGTGGGGAAACTCACATACCTGTCTTCAAGAAAGAATTTCAGGTAAGCATCCGCTTCGCGCTTCAAGACACGCAGTTCCATTCTCGTGTAGAAAGAGTCCGTTTCAGTTGAGACATTGGACAATGCGGCATACACCTGATCTGTCGCATAGTCAGCTTTCAGAATTGCGACCGCGACCTGCTTTTTGGAATATTCTTTTGAAACGTTGGCTTCCTTCTCAGTAAGTTTGTTTCGGAGGCGCTCGAGCTCAAACGTACAACGCTCCAGATCACGGCGCGCAGACTCAAGCTCATTTCGTTTTTGTGCTACGCGAGCTGAGCCTTTTTTACAGCCTCCGCTTTCGGCCTCAATTTCATCAACTTCCCCTTGAAGTTTTTGAAGATCCGCCTTCAACTTATCTTCTTTCGAGATAGCAGTACTTAGAAGACGTCGGAACGTCTTGAGATCATCCTCTACCTCTTGAAACCGTTTCTCTAGCAAAGCCTGTGCTCGAGTCATCTTGCAGAGCTCTTGGTTCGCTCTATATCGTGCAGGAAAGGTCTTTACTGTGGAGAGTAAACCCCTCAGACCACGTTGGGTGTCTATGATTTTCCCGGGAATCGCGTAAACCGTATGAACAATCGCCCAGGTCAGTGGAATAACCCAGAGCGCAAAAACAAAGAAGAGTGAAATCTCAAGGATCGGCGACATGGCGTTGAACCCAACAGACCAGGCTTTATCACTTCTCTTCCATTATGTACGAAAACGCAAGGAATAGAGTAACCACATAGATGCGTGCGAGCCGCCAGCGCTGCCATGTCGCTACGAGGTACTCCAAGCCGCTACCAGACTACGTCTCAGAGCACAAACAAAAATACCAGCCAGATTGCTCTGCGCTGGTATTCTTACTACTGCCTGACTGCTCGTTGCATTCGAGCTCAGTATTTCATCACGCTTCAGTCAGTCCTTCACGTGGTGCGGGCTTCTTGCTACGGTTTCCGGTTGACGCCAACCTGAAGTTTCCACAAAGCCCCTCGGCTCAAAGCACTCATCATTTAAGTGACGTGCTCACCGTTGATGCATTTAGTTTATCGCGTTCGCGCATACGATCAACTACCCCAGAGATCATTTAACGATCTCATTCTTGGCATTACAGAGATGCGCTTCAGACATAGAGATCGACATTAGATGCTCGTTAACAAGCGCCGGATCAATAGACCTGGCCGACACCGCAACGATCAGATATCGAAAGCCACCAAGGCAGCCAACACCCGATAGCAATGCGTCCCAAAATCCAAATGCCCGGGAGCAATTTCCACAATTTTTTTCAAAGTCACCGTGCGAATTTTCTCGAACTGAGTTCTCAGACACCTCAGCGCCAAACAAAAATACCAGCCAGATTGCTCTGCGCTGGTATTCTTACTACTGCCTGACTGCTCTTTGCATTAGAGCTCAGTATTTCATCACGCTTCAGTCAGTCCTTCACGTGGTGCGGGCTTCTTGCTACGGTTTCCGGTTGACGCCAACCTGAAGTTTCCACAAAGCCCCTCGGCTCAAAGCACTCATCATTTAAGTGACGTGCTCACCGTTGATGCATTTAGTCTATCGCGTTCGCGCATACGATCAACTACCCCAGAGATCATTTAACGATCTCGTTCTTGGCATTATTGAGATGCGCTTCGGACATAGCGATCCTGATCAGAACTTCGTTAACAAGCGCCGGATCATTCGATACAGCAATTGGCCAGAGGATCGAATATCGAAAAGCAGCACACTCGACATACGGCATTCAAAGAGTCACTTTCCAATCTATTTACTGCGGATCTATCACCGGAAGATTGCTTGTCATCGCAGCAAATGTTCGCTCTTGGCTGCGACCTATACTTACGACCACATTATGTTCTCGTCGATCATCGACAAGGGAAACAACACCATCCGGTTGTTCCACTCCGTCCACAGTTACAGTTTGATGACCATCGCTGTCTGAGCGCTGTAACACCGTTATGTGAAAAACCGTTTCGCGATATCGATAGTGAATCTTGTACTCACTCCATTCGGCAGGTAGGCATGGCTGAAAACGAAGTTTGTCCACTTGCAAGCGAATGCCCAAAATAGATTCAATAATCAACCGATACATCCAGCTTGCAGAGCCGGTATACCAGGTCCACCCGCCTCGACCTGTGTGCGGAGCAACCCCGTAGACATCCGCCGCCACCACATATGGCTCTGCCATGTAGGTCCGCATGCTATTAGGATTAAGGGCATGATTTACAGGGTTGATCATGGTAAATAGCTGCCACGCTCTTCGGCTGTCCCCGAGAGCAGCAAAGGCCATCGTTAGCCAGATAGCGGCGTGAGTGTATTGACCTCCATTTTCTCGGACTCCTGGGACATAGCCTTTGATGTAGCCGGGGTTCAATTCCGATTTATCAAACGGCGGATCGAGAAGTTGAATCAGTGCACTATCGTGACGAACTAGGCGTTCATAAGCCGAATTCATACCTTTTTTGGAACGCTCGATCTCACCGCCGCCTGACAGAATTGACCAACTTTGTGAAATCGAGTCGATCTGGCATTCCTCATTTTTCGACGACCCGAGCGGCGTGCCATCGTCAAAGTAAGCACGGCGGTACCAATCTCCATCCCAGCCGCTCTTCGCTAAATGCTGTCGCAACTGCGCGGCCTCGGCTTCACAACGTTCTGCAAAAGCGTCATCT
>DTSE01000042.1:14566-18018 GCA_012965515.1 Candidatus Melainabacteria bacterium
CACATGTCATCTGTATGGGATACCGCGCCACTGTAGCGGTTTAACACGAAGCCAATATGCGTTATTCTCCACCTGATATCGCTCCCGGCCCTGTGCCCTCAAGGAAACGTGAAAAGGGAGCGTCTGTGACGATGAGCAAAGTTTCATGAATCTGCGTAGTACTTCATGGAGGAAGAAGCCCAACCAAACGCTCTCGCCCTTGCCTCGGTCGCCGACGAGATTCATACCATCGTTCCAATCGCCAGTTCCCATCAGAGGCAGTCCGTGTACGCCGAACTTCAGACCGTTAAGAATCGCTTTCTGACAGTGTTCATACAGACTGGCTGTTTCTTGCGAACGGCCGGGAAGATCATAATAGGAATCATCCTGAGGATTTACGGGGCGTCCGGTAAGGAAGTGTGTTTGCTCATCAAGAACACCAGTATCGCCCGTCATCATCACGTAACGGCAGGTTGCAAGCGGCAGCCACAAATAATCGTCCGAAATTCGTGTGCGAACACCACGACCAGTGGGTGGGTGCCACCAGTGCTGCACATCTCCTTCTACAAACTGCCGTGAGGCGCACAAAAGTAGCTGTTTTCGCAAGAGCAGCGGCTCTGTATGGACTAGCGCCATAGCGTCCTGCAATTGGTCTCTATAACCAAAGGCTCCGCCCGATTGATAATATCCACTTCGAGCCCACAAGCGACACGCAATCGTTTGATACAGTAACCAACCATTTGCGAGCATGTTCAAAGCGGGATCGGGAGTCTGTACATTGACGGCTCCCAACGTATGCTTCCAGTACTGGCAAAGGGCTTCATAGGAATCAAGCCTTGCTCTACTGCCTCTAAATCTATTGATCAAATTAGTGGTATCAGCCATATCCTGCCCGATACCAAGCCTGAATGTAATTTCCCTCTCTTCTCCGTCCTGCAGCTCAAATGGAACTTGAACTGCGCCACACGGGTCAAGTGCAGCGCCGACCTTGCCGGACAGCCTTTGTCTGCTAAGGGCAGCAGGATTTCGCAAACTGCCGTTGCGACCCAAAAACTCAGC
This sequence comes from Candidatus Melainabacteria bacterium, assembly GCA_012965515.1. Lineage (GTDB taxonomy): Bacteria > Cyanobacteriota > Vampirovibrionia > Obscuribacterales > Obscuribacteraceae > QKMZ01. The sequence goes on from DTSE01000042.1 coordinate 15,605, forward strand.
TCGATCACCGGTAACTGCACGGTTGTTTTCGTCTACATCGACAAACGCAATTCTTTCTCCGAATTCTCTGTTATATCGATTGCGTGCAAGAAGAGCACCGGTTTTGGTATCAACCTCGGTGGTGATATGCATAACTGTCTTCGGCTTCATGTCGCCGAAAACCCATTCAAAATACGCAGTAGCAGACAATTTACGCGGTCGTCCTGAGTTGTTGCGCACTTTCAGCGCTGCAATCTTTACAGGGGCATCAAGCACCACATAGACACACAGTTCGGTAGTGATACCACCTTCGGTGTGCTCAAATACGCTATAGCCAAAACCGTGACGTGTAGTATACGGATTGGCACCACACACAGGCATTGGTGTGGGAGACCAGAAGTAGCCGGTCTCTTCGTCGCGGAGGTAGAACGCTTCTCCAGACTCATCCGTTACCGGATCGTTATTCCAAGGGGTGAGCCTGAACTCGTGCGCGTTTTCAAGCCAAGTATAAGAAAGTCCGTTCTCAGAGATGACAGAGCCGAAGTAAGGATTTGCCAAAACATTGACCCATGGCAATGGAGTCACATGATTCTGCCCTGTGACGATTACATATTCGCGCCCATCGAGAGTGAACCCTCCCGCTCCGTTGAAAAACATGAGGTCGCTTCTCTGCATAGGAGGAGCAGAAATGTTCTCTACCTGCCGAGTGCGTAAAGGAGAAAGGGGCGGGACACGCACTTCCCTTATACTGCGCCGATTCAATTGTTCTGGCAGAGCGCCATTGCTGTCCTTGATAATTACTCTCGCCACTGTCTGAATCAAAATTCGATCTTCAATCGATATCTGTTCAATCTGGCGAACGAAAATTCCTCCGGGCTTATCAATCAAGCTGGCTTCCACACCTCCGGCAATCATTCCCATGATTTGGTCCTGGATCAATTGCCTGTATCCGGCTTTGTCCTCGTTCCAGATTACGAGATCAACCGGCAGCCCCTTCAATCGCCAATAGGCATGTGCGTGCACAACCTGCCTTACGAGGTCGATATTGTTAGGATCCTTAATCTGAAGCAATACAATCGGCAAGTCGCCAGAAATTGCATAACCCCACAGATCTGATTGCCCACGTAGGTTCTTGATAATTACAGAAGGATCAGCTCGTAATGATGAATTGGCATAAACGACAGAATTTGCAAGACGCGCATATAGCTGTCCATCGGATTCATTTGCATTCAACTGACGCAATACGACTTGGCTGTGCGTCCAAGCCAGATCAAAAACTCTGTCAGCAAGACCCTTATCCTGATACTTCTCTACGAGACTTATGCAAGCATCTCTAGTTTCTGTCACTCCCGTGACGATATTGACAGTGACAGATTTTTCCGGGTCCAGAACAATTTGATGACGCACAGAGACAATCGGATCAAGCACAGACCCCTGTGAATTTGAAAGCCCCCCCGGAGTTTTCATCGCCGCAGGATTGGTCAGTGAGTTGCCTCGACCAATGAATTTCATTCGGTCCGTTTCTCTCGAAACGTCTCCTATCGCCGCCCCGTGCACAGACATCAGATGGAACATCCAAGACTGGCTCTCGCTATCTGAACGTGGCCTGCGGGTGCAAAGAATGGCTTGCCCCTGCTCTATCAATTCCGTTTGCACAAACAAATTGCTGAATGCAGGATGCGCGTTGTCGTGTGCCGGATCAGCAAGTACTACTTCTGCATAGCTAGTCACATCAATAGTCTTGCGTGACCGCGAGCGATTTGTAATGCGCACGCGTCGCAACTCAATATCATCCTCAGATGAGACAACAATTTCAGTGTGCGTATCAAAATCAAAGTCACGCCTGCGAAATTCAACGCGCGCCTCCGAGAATATCGCCTCATACCTTTCCGGTTGTTTCAGAGTCGGTTGATAAGCAGACGACCAAAACTCACCAGTTGAGAAATCTCGAATGAAACAGAATGTTCCCCAAGTATCACGCGTCGTGTCTTCTCGCCATCGAGTAATTGCGCGTTCTTTCCAGCGACTATAACCGCCGCCGGAGTTTGTAATCATGACGTGATATCGTCCGTTCGAAAGCAATTGTATCTCGGGAACCGCTGTATTCGGACTGCTGAAAAACCGCACTGGTGCTTCGTCTGCGACAGAGCCAAAACGCACTTCTGCGGTTTCGGCTGTCTGCGAATGAAAGGCGGTTGCTTTTGGAATCCTCTCTTGCAGCAACAAAATTGTTGACTGAAAAGAAGGATCACTATCGAACCTCCTCTGCATTGGTTGATCATGAAGAACATGCAATAGCGAAAGGAAACTCATACCTTGGTGGTGAGCCATATATGATTGAATGACCGCTCTGCTATGACCGCGTGGAATTCGCGAGGCCGTATAGTCAACTGCTTCATAAAATCCGTAAGAGCCGGAGAATCCTTCTTCAGCCA
>DTSE01000043.1 GCA_012965515.1 Candidatus Melainabacteria bacterium
AAAGGTTTCCGCCCAGCAAGTCGACAATATTGCCCGCAAGCTCCTGCGCGATGACATCCAGAAGGCGCTCACATCGTCCAACCCGGCAGTCAGAGAAGCGGCGGAGAAACAACTTGCCCAATTGTCCGGCGCAATAAAAGAACAACTCGGCTCCACCGTTACCGACAAAGCGGTTCTTTCCTCGAGAGAATGGGCAGCGGACTTCCTTAAAAACACTGTCGGCCGTTCTGCCGTCAACAATGCAAAAGTCGGTGCCATCGCCAATGTCGCAACGGAGCCTGCTTACGCCTTCCTCAACGGACAGGGCTTCGACTACGACAGGCTTGTTCAAGGGGGCGTTGTCGGTTTCGTCGCAGGGGGTGTAGCACCGATAGCATTCAAGGGTGCGTTCAGAGCTGCTGAAGTGTCAGGTGTCACCAGAGTGATCGGAAGTGGCGTCGAAAAAGCAGGTCATGTGTACACTGCAAGTAAAGATGTGATCGCCAAAATCGGACGCACTGCAGACAATCGCGCCGTCATCAATGTTGCCGACAACCCGCATATCACAGGGTTTGAAGTAATAGGGCCGGATGGCAGTCGTCGCGTACATTCTTTCGACGATCCTGATATCGTGAAAAATGGCATGGCCGAAGTGCCGGAGGGTGCGCGCCCGATGATGCGCACCGATACCTCCGGACACCTGGTGGACAAAAATGGGCTGCGCCTCAATGAAGACGGCACACATCAGCTTGCCATCATCAATGACAAACAATACAGAGTCAATTCCGAAGGCAAACTGGTCAATGATCAGGGCGTTGCTCTAACCGAAGCAGAACTAGCAGCACACGGACTGCCTGCGAATTTCCACGCGGAAGAAAAACTGACCGGACGGGTTACTCTCGAAAGCCAGATCGTCGGAGCATCTTCCGAAGGCACCCCGCTTTTGGCTGGCGACAAAGTGATACACAAAGGTCAAGTACATAACTTGGTCGGCTTCGATACTCAAACCGGCGAAGCCATACTTGACATACCGGACAAAAGGAAATTCGCCGGCGAGTTTCGAAAAATACCACTGACAGAACTCGAGCGAAACTATAAACCGGTCGAAATCAACGGCATAACTTACTACAGGGACAGCAAAAACGCAGTTTATTTCGGGACCAGAGAACCCGGTGGCAGCTTCACCATCGGCCGCGAGTACCGCTACAGCCTAGCGCCGCAAAGCGAAATCGCTGCTGTTCCAAAAGTGCAAAGACCAATCGTCGAGCCCAAAACGGAAGGAGCAAAGACGCTTGAAGTCATGCGCATTCCAACAGTGGAACGCAGCGCTATCACCGATATTCGTCCGGTCGATATGTACACGGGCTCGAAGGTCATGGTCAATGGCAAAGAATTGACCGTCAACGGCAAACCGGTCGAACTCACCGGAGAGCCCTTGAAAATTGGTCGCCAGGATCTGGGATTAATCGGCGTGCAGAGCGGCGAAATCGTATCAAGCAAACATGGCGAAATCATCTGGGATGCAAAACAGCAAATGTATTTGCTCAGAGAGCATTCGAAAAATGGCACCTATGTCAAACGCGCCGGATCAAATGACTTCATCAAAGTGCACGGCACTACTGAAAAACCGGAAGGAATTTATCTCGGTCCTGGAGACGAGATCAGACTGGGAGCCAAAAACGGTCCGGAACTGAAAATCAACATGCCCAACGCCGAGCGTCACCTCGAATTAGCTTCGAAGGGACCAAAGGGCGATACGCAAATATTCTTCGACGGCAGACCCGTAACTCGCCAGGGCGATGAAGTGATCATCGGGCGCCAATACCAGATAGTTGGCGATGGAACCAGAGATGTTCTCAACCGCCGAGTCGCTAGTGAACATGCGAAATTGAAGTGGGACGACAAAACCAATAGCTGGACGATCACCGATCTGACTCCGGTGCAAAAACCGCAGCAAAATCCTTTCGGCACTGTCATCATGCGCACCGGCGGTAATGGCACATACATTACCCACAAAGACGGTACGACGGAATTTCTTCAAGGCACGTCAAAGCGATTACAGTACGGAGACAAAATAACGTTAGGTTCGATTGACGGTCCGGAATTGAAACTGTCGACGAACGTAAACGGCAAGCCGCTTCCCGACGGTCGCGTCGAATATAGTCGCCCGAATGGCGATCGTGTTTTAGTCCGTCCGGACGGAACCAAGGAGTTTATCTCGGCAAGTGGCTTGTCCCATATCGAAGACTCGATGGGCAAAGTCATCAAAGCGACGGATTCCAACGGCATCGATCGCATCTATCAGTACAACAGCAAGGGCGACCTGGTTGGGCTCAACATCCAGGGCACAAGGGTGTTCACCACCGATCTCACAAATTGGCATGTGGTTCAGGCCGACGGAAAGAGTCAGAGCTGGTACAGAGGAAAAGTCGGAGTTGAAAGCGACGGCAGCCTGAGATTCGAAACCGCAGATGTTCCACCCAAAGTAACTATTCAAAGATTGGATGGCGCGCTCGAAGTCGTTCATGCAAACGGTCGTGTGGACTATGAAGGCCTGACCTTTGCCAAAGAGTCAGCAACTCTCAGAGACCTTTCCAGCGCCTTCGAAACACCGCAGCGCGCTGAACGTTTCCGCACAATCATGAGCGGTTTTGAGAACACCGCCAAGGCGCGCGGAATCAGCGAACAAGAAATCGCCAAAACTTATCACCAGGTCAATCGACTCTTGCGGGGCAACGAGTCGACAATGCTTTCCAATCGCGAACGCCAGGCGTTGGCCGAGCAGATTTTATACCAGGGTCAAACACCGCATTGGATCGACCAGGGCAGCAACAACACTTGCAATGTTACTACGGTCGAAAAACGACTTTTTACTCGAAATCCTTCTGAAGCTGCACGTCTAATTACCGACGTCGCCTTGACCGGACGGTATGTCACAGCCAGCGGTACGGTTGTCGACCTCAGCCGCGTACCAAATGCGATCAGACCGGATGTCGAAGCACAAGCTCTCTTACAGCGTGGTTTTGACAGAGACAACTGGTCCGACATCAAGGTAGACGGTGGACGCACATGGGCATCGCAAATTTTCGAAAACACAGCCGTCAATATCCACTGGGCAAAATCAAATGCCTTTGGTCGCCAACCAGGAGAAGCAATCGTCTACGAGAAGATTGCCGGATATAAGGGTGACGATACCGGTGAGCGCCTGGTCAAGTACAAAGTCGCACCCAACGGACACCTTGTGCGCGAAGAACTTCAGGCAGACGGAAAGTTCATCCGTGCACCCTATGTAGACACCGACAATCTGGCAAAAATTACCAAAGAAATTTCCGGCAGAGAGGAAGGTCAATTCATCATTCGCCGTGCCACCACAAGTGCACCTGACCAGCCCGGCAGTTCTACCTATCGCATACGTTCGTCGAAAGATTTGGAAAGCGCGCTCACTAAGATGGAGAAGGAAGGAAATTTCCCTGCCATCATTCAGGTGCATACCGCCGATCCACTCTTCAAGAGCACCAGTGGAAACCCCAACGGTGGCGGTGACGGCGGCTGGCACGTGGTCAACGTCGAGCGCATCAGGCGCGACGAAAGCGGTCAGATGTGGGTGGAGTTCACCAATCAATGGGGCACAAAGAAAGACCATCTCGGCAAAGACGCAGTCAAAGTCGAAGACCTCTATCGTGCCACCAACAATCCCAATCCCGGTAAAACAAATGGGCTGGACGATGGCAATGCGCTTGCGAATTCGGGCGAGAAAAACATAATCTCGGCGGACAAGCGCTCCAAGTTGGACAAGATATTGCGAAGAGCCGAAAACCACACGGACTTTATCAAACTCGCCGAGGAGAAAAGTCTAAGTATCGCCGACATAGGTCGTTATCTAAAAACGCTTGATGACGTTTCAACAGTCAGCGACAGCCAATTGAAAACACTCGCACTTCTGCAAATGCGAGTCAACAACGATACTATCGACTTAAACGATCCAATCGTTCGAAGTATCCTGCAGAGAGCCCAGACCAGCTCTGAGTTCGGTGACATAATCAGGGGGTTTGGCGTCCGCGCTCAGCGCCTTCTAGACAAAGACAAGACATCCGACGTGCCATTGGATTTCTTGAGACAACTCAACGCTGACAACATGAAGGCACTGCCACCACTCACTTTTTCGACGCTGGTTAATCGAGGGGTGAAAGACCCTCGCCTTGCTTTGTTTACTCCTCAGCAACGCGCATCATTCATGGCTGATTTACTCAAAGCCGCAGATGAAAATGGTTTGGAGGCTGTCAGAACAAAATCAACGATTCAGATCTACGACAGGGGACTGTCCGAAAAGCCGGCATTCGAATACTTCGATAGTGCGCGCAATCTTATCACTGCTAAGCTCACTCCTAACGACTTAGCGAACATGGATGGTAAGCAAATCAGCGCCGTCAGGGATGCTCTGAAACGGAAAGTGACGGATGCAGAGCCTGCAGGTCAAAAGAACTGGACTTACGATGGCGTGAAAGTTATGGCTGACGCGTTACACGGAGAAAAGGTCAGGCCTGACCATATCTCGAGTTTGCTTGATGATTTAAGTGGACCAGACCGCCAAATCGCACTTCAGGTTATTGGAGAGCGCTCTAATTTCTTGACGCAGGAAGGTCTAAACAGAGAATTTCGCACGCTTGCTCAAGAGATACAAGCGCGTGGCTTCTTCAACCAGCTCAAAGGCGGCGAATCGCGCAATCGTCTCAGAAATAACGTGACTGTAGCAGTTCTTGGTGATGCCACTGTCGGCAGTGAGCTTGCATATCAGTTCCGAAAAGCGACAGGAATGTCTCTCGACTTCAAGGTAATTAAGTCACCTGCAGATTTGGAAAAAGCGATAGGCAACCCACCGAACTCCAAATTGGTTCTTTTCGATTCCATCAATTCTGCCGGCGACACTGAGATGGTAAAAGCTCTTCAAAAAGCACGTGATGAGGGCAATATGATGATTCCAGATTTGCCTGCAGAATTTGCCGGTGGTCTCAACATCAACGACATTTCCGGAATTCCAAATGGAGGACCACATTTAGCTGCAGCAAAGGAAAAACTTCATGCAATGGTTGAGCTAAAAAGAATAGATCTAGATCAGACTCAGGAATTCCAACTCTCTTCGACCAAGATCGCAGCTACACAAAGTGAAATCGACGAGTTCACGGCTCAAATGCGTAAGTCTCTCACAGACGGAGATCCGCCCTTCAGGGATCAGGCGGAAGCACGGGCATTGCTCTTCTTTGCACACAACTCGGAATTTGCACCGGAAGCGGCAAGAGTATTTGCCCAGGGAACGCACAGGGTCACTCATACAGAGATGATGGAAAATGCATACTGGCTAAACGAAAAAATCTTGGAACGCCAGGGCAAGAAATTGGACGACGTCATTTTTGTCACCGATATAGACAGTCAGGGCAGCAACCGCATGATTAACAGTCTGTACCGCCGTGCCAATGGATTGGAAGGACCGGAATACGATCGTAATTTCATGAGTCTGGATGCCGTTAAAACATTAGCTTCCCAAAAGGGTGCTGATGGAAAGAGCATGCTGGATGGAAAGAGAATAGTGTATCTCGATGATGGCATATACTCAGGTTCTCAAGTCGTGCAAACAGTCCTTCCTAAACTGAAGAACGTTGCGAAGTTGTCTGAGGCCGAGCCGCAGATCACCATTGCCACTCTGCATGGATATCCGGATGGTGTCGAACACGTTCTGCGGTCTAACGGTGATCTCAATCCGCCGGTCGAGATTATCATCGGCAGAGATCCACTCTTCAAAAGCCAGTTCAGCCAGCAAGCCTTAGACATGCTCAAAGACAATAGTATTGCCAGAAGCTTAGGTGGGACCAGAGGTCTCAAGTACTATCTCGACAAAGCGAAATACGATCGTTCCACAGAAAGTTCGCTGTCCACAGGTATTGTTCTGCCCTACAAAGTTCCCAACAACAACAGCACCAAATTGAATGATCTTTATGAGAATTACCTCGGCTTTGCAGGAGCACATAGCGAATCCAGAGGAGTGGATTTGGTCGACCTGCCTGCACCAAAGCAATTTGCTGAAGATATGAGACAGAACTTCAAAGTGCTTGAGGAAGAAATCAAAACCGCAGAGGACATTGCCGACGTACTTGGTGACGGCGTTGAGGGCTGGCTGCGCAAAGACAAAGTAATGGCCAGCGAGCTGAATCTCAAGGGCAAACGCGTTCATGTCCGATTCGATGACACGCCGCAAACCACTTACGACAAAGGAAATGGCGTATTCGTGACGCTCGATTCTCGTAACGGCACAATGGATAACGTCGAATTCGCGCAAAATGAACTTTTCCGCAAACTGCGAGAAAGAGTCGCACAGAAAGATGATCGACTCTATCCGATGAATACACTGAGAGATATTCCGGGAATCGACAAATACACCGTAGTTAACGATGACTTCTTGGCGGGTCCGGCACCTCGCGAAAACACGATAAAAGAATTGAAGAAGAAAGGCGTAAAAACCATATTCGATTTCAGAAAAGAACCAAACGCCGATGAAGCAAAATGGTGCCAAGAGAATGGTCTGGAATACAGGCACATGCCGCTGAGCGCCAACAACATGACAAACGAGCAAATGGACGATATTCTGCGAGCAATCAACGAACAAACGCAGGCAGGTCAGAAGATCTACATCCATTGCCAGTTCGGAAGAGATCGCACAAGCGCAGTGGTATCGTCCTGGCGCCTTGCCCATCAAGTCCCGTACGCGGAAGCACATGCCGATCTAGCGAGACATTTTTCATACAATCCAAGAACATCCGGCGCCGAGCGCGTAGTAGACTTCCTTGCACAACGTGTCGATCACATAGTTGATGGGGTCAACTTCTAAATGAGCGCGACTGGAAACATAGAATTAACAGATCAGGGGCAAATAGCCCGTATGACTCTGCCTGGATGGGAAGAGGTCGACACCGATTCCAAGCCAACAATGGGTACAGTCCGAAAGTTTCAACATCCAGGCTTTCCCGATGTTCGACTCCTTTTCATGTATAGAGGAAGACCAGTCTCCGAAAGGTCTGCCACTATTTTCGACAGCGTGCTGAACAAAGCGCCTTACCATCTCTCCGTCAGCGATCAGTGGGACTTAGTGGAACTGATTCGTGACATGGCCTCTCCAGACTATTTCAATGTTTTGGCAGCAAGGACTGAAACATTGAGAGGCAGACCTGTTTTGATCGTGGAAGGACGTTGGAAAAACGAAGGCATCGACGAAACTCACATATTCATCAAAGCCGGTGAAGCCGAATTCGTTCAAGAGATCTCCTTTCTTGGACCGTCCGAAAGTTATCTCAGATGCATCTCGGAAATCAAAAAATGTTTTCAGTCAATTGAATGGATTTGAACGTCGGATTCAGAAGTTTCGAGAAAGCAATTTTTATTTTTGGTCCAACAATTTCGATCCGGCACGCCAGTTTTGGTTTCTGGCTGTAGCCATCTGTCAACATTCACCCAAATAACAGTTTTAAGGTATCCTATCGGGAACTTTCAAGCTTTGACGGGCTCGTACAGCAGTGGCGACCCGGTGACTTTTGACCCTCCCCCCTGGTAAAACCATGTCGTTTCAGGAACTGGAAAACTCGGTATCGTCGGTTCTTTTAATTGAGGATTCGAGGGCACAGGCCTTAGCGATAACTTCGATGTTGAACAATTCTCCTGTAGAGACTGTGGTGGCTACCTCATTAGCCTCCGGGTTGCTAAAACTCGCCGAGCAGGAATTCGACGTGATCTTGCTCGACCTTTCTCTGCCCGACAGCCACGGTCTCGATACACTCGTGGCGGTGCGAAACTGCGCGCCCGGCACTCCTATCGTTGTACTGAGCGCCATGGATGAAGTTGAGGAAGCAATTGAACTGGGAGCACAAGAGTATTTACTGAAGGAAGAGGTAACACCTGTCATTTTGCGGCGCGCAATGACTCGGGCTCGGGCCAGACTGCGCAAGAAAAACGCCGAGTCGGAGCGCTTACGGGTTTACGAAGAGCGCGAAGACTTCATGGCCACTATTACTCACGATCTGAAAAACCCGATCATCGGCTCCAATCGCATTCTCGACCTCTTGGTTCAACACAAGCTCGGTGCTCTAACCGACCAACAAACAGAGATACTTGCAGCAATCAAAAGCAGCAATGATGTGTTGCTGGAAATGATCTGCAATTTCCTAGATGTTTATCGCAATGAAAAGGATATGCATGAAATTAGTCTCGAAATCATCGATATGCGTGCAGTCACGGCAAAACATTTGCGCGGAATCCTGCCACTTTTAGCTGACAGAGGCATAAAATTAGAAGTACAACTAGCGCAAGAAGAAGTAAATATTCGTGCCGATAGATGCTCAATCACACGTGTACTAGACAATTTGATCGGCAATGCAATCAAGTTCGTGCCGGATGGTGGCACAATTCTCGTGAAACTTGAAAAACAAAATCCGAGAGAGGCGCTGTTTCAAGTTTCCGATTCCGGACCTGGAATTCCAAAAGAAGAGCAGCATTATGTCTTCCAGCGTTTTTGGCGCAGCCGCAAAACACGTGCAAACAACTCAGGAACAGGTCTCGGACTTTACCTGTGCCAACAGATTATTGAAGCGCACAAAGGAACGATTTCTTGCGAAGCGGAAGAAAGCAAAGGCACGACATTCACAGTCCGGCTGCCCCTTGCGGCTTAAGAGAATCAACGCGAATCAGTTTACTTACTTCGACATCTCCCCCCTCTTAAGCATGTCACTTCTTGGTTTGGAAGCACTCCAGACAACGCAATATGCATAATTAAAGGAAATACGCTCTTTGCTAGGAACAAACGGCTTGGTACGTCCATCAAGCTAGAGGCCAAGTCGACGCTAAAACAGTTTGTAAGGCACAAACTCTTATGCATGCACAAAACCAACAATCCGAAGTGAAATTACGAAGCAAATCCAAACCGCGCGACACGTTTTTCGATCGCTACAAAGATGAAGAAGATCGATACGGATTCAATGTCGACAAGTGCAAGCAGGCAGAAATTTTGTTCCGCTTCCTATATCAAAAGTGGTTCGGCGTGACAACGATCGGGCTGGAAAACATTCCAGCGGATGGTCGTGCTGTTCTCTATGGAAATCACTCAGGCGTTCTTCCGGTCGATGGCATGATGCTTTACGACGGAACGGTCAATCACCACCCATCCCCGCGCAGGATAAGGTTTCTAGTCAACGAATTCATCAGAACAGCGCCTATGTTAGGTGACGTTATCCGCGGCTTCGGGGGCGTTCCGGCAAAATATGAGGTCGCTTCAGAACTACTGCATAAGGAAGAGTTGGTCTTCTTCTATCCTGAAGCTGAAGCGGGAACGGGCAAGCTATTCAAAGACCGCTACAAGCTCAGAGACTTTGATCCTGGTTTTGTGAGAGCGGCTATAGATACAAATTCACCACTGGTTCCGGTGATTACTATAGGCGGCGATGAGATCTATCCATTGCTCGCAAACCTCAATCACGTGGCTAAATTGATGGGCGCCCCTTATTGGCCGGTGACGCCGTTCTATCCCCTGCTGCCGTTTCCATTCAACGCAATACCATTGCCGATCAAACTGCTGATTTATATCGGCAAACCATTCAAGCTCGACTATGCGCCTGAGAATGCGGAAGACTTTACTCTCATAACGCAAATTGCGCTGAACATTCGGCAGGATATTCAGCTTCAGATCGATGACTTGCTTCAAATCAGGAAATCGCCTTTCGCTCGATGGGATGTCGAAAGGATTGAAGACTATATTTGCGAAAGCACTCAGAACTAAAGAAGATCTGTTTTCGGCGCATTGGGTGACTGTAAAGGTTTCTAGTCGTGTGCTTTAGGGCGCAAAGGTGAATTTCAGGGATTTCCCCGTGTCCAAAACATCTCTGCGGGAATAATCTAATGTAGCTCTAGTTTTGCGGTAAATTTCGATGCAGAAACACACAGTTATTCTGGGGATCGGTATTTTTCTGGCATCCCCGACTTCCGTCTCAGCTGAAGAGAAAGCGCAAGTAAGTCGTACTCATGGAGCCGTCACACAATTTCTCCAAGGCAAACGGGACAGTCTTTACGGCATTGACCCGCCTGCATATTACATTAATGCGGATGACTCTAAGAGTTTCAGTTCAGAAGCGTTCACGGAATTTTCGAAGGTTCATCGAATTGAGCGCGGAAGGCAAACGCAGCCATTGCTAATACCTACCAAAGTTGATGATTCTCACGAGCAGCACTGCAACGGTAAATCGGTAGAGGATTTTCTGAACGGGAAGTGCAACAAACTGCACGGATTTGATTTACGTCCGCGCAATGGCACTCTCGTACCACAGTCAGGCATGGACGAGTTCAAGAGCATAAAGAGATTTGAAAGTGGAGGATACGGCTTCGGGGTGGATATGCCGCCTACTTTCGAATACACACCAGTTGACCGCTTCTCTCCTTACCAACACGTGAAACCAGAAGAATGGTTGCCTCCAGGTATGAGGAATTGGGAACCTCCTTTTGAACAAAAACCAGCAAAGTAACTGAACCGTGTTTCGTTTCGAGTGCGTATCAATGGGCGTTTTGGTTGCGACTGTCTTTTTGCTGCAACCATCCTTCGCTCAGATTGAGTTTCCAGCGGAAGGATATAGACCTAATTACATTTACTATATCGATAGCGAGCCAGATCCTGATTCTTGGTCTATGACACGAGACAGATCTGCAATTCCCGATTGGGAGCGATGGGGTTCTTTTCTCGACACTGAGATAACGCAGATCGTATCCGCGAGGCTGGAGAAAAAGGCAGATACTATTGGTCATATTCCGAGGTCCTGCCAGTTCGAATTCATCATTACAAACAACAAGGAAATTGAGAGTGTCACGATACTGAAAAGCAGCATGAATACGAAGTTTGACGCACTTGTGACCACCGCAATTAAAGAGATGGAGCGAACCTCCGTACTAGTTTTCCCTTTCGGCTCAGAACGAAAGTCGGTCTTGATGAAAACTTGGGTTCACTGTCAAGGAAAAAATGCTTGTACTGGGAAATCGTGGAAGGATTTGGTCAAGGGTGACTGCACTTTCTACGTACACAAAGCATCTGACAGCAAGCTGGAAAGCAAGATGCAAAATGAAAAGGAGATTCACAATCGAACTGAAAAGATACGAAAGAGAAATGAAACCAGCGAGACTGGCTCTCTTTCTGAAGTTTCAAAACCTACAAAAGATGCCGCGCCTTTCCATGATGATCTCTTTGATTGGCAATTTGAAAATCCTTCTAGCGAAAGAGAAAGTAAGCGGATTCTTGATCCACTAATCGAAGTAAGTAACAAACGTGATATAGCACTTTGGGCAAAAACACCAAAGGAAGTCGCTCGCCAAACTCTGTCCGTAGACAGGAAATTTGAGGAATCACTTTGGTCGTCGACTCAGCTCAAATGGACCTTACGCCCTTATATGTTTGGAGCATTCGCGGCTGAGTATGGGCTCATCGGAATGAAGAAGACTAGATTGCATGAACTGTTGGGTGAGCCGGACTCCAGACAGGGAGCCGCGAATCGAGATCCCTATCGACCAGATTCGGAATGGTACAGACTCTATTATGGCTCTCCTGAACCATCTGCACTTCGAAGTGCGCGAATCGTTTATCTGGAAATAGCATTCGATGAGGAAGAGAAAGTCTCAGGCTACCGGCTTATGGTGCGTACGATTACAGACGCGTCGCCAGCTCATTTTTACCGACTCATGGACTAGTAAAAAACGCGCGCATGCAAGGTGCGGTTACGGAAGCAAAAGGGCGCATGCAATGCCCCCCTACAAAGGCGGTCGACGCATAGCGTCGACCCTACATTATTGCGGCGGATTGTTCTTCGGCGTGATAGCTTGAGCGAACGAGTGGGCCGGAGAAGACGTTGACGAAGCCCATCTCCATACCGATGTCGTGCATGCGTTTGAAGATAACCGGATGCACCCAGCGATGAACCGGCAAGTGGTTCAGTGTCGGTTGCATGTACTGGCCCAGAGTGACTAAATCGCAGTCAACTTTGCGCCACTCTTTCAAAACCTCGATCACTTCTTCGTCTGTTTCACCCAAGCCCATCATCAATCCTGACTTGGTCGTCATGCCAAAATCCTTCGCGCGTCTAAGAAGTTCCAAGCTGCGCTCGAACTTTCCTTGTGGACGAACTTGAAGGTAGAGGCGCGGCACGGTTTCAATATTGTGGTTGAGCACGTCCGGGCGCGCGTCCAAAACGGTTTGCAGCGCATCCCAATTTCCGCAGAAGTCAGGAATGAGTACTTCAATTTTTGTCTCGGGGCTGGCAGCACGGCATTCGCGAATCGTCTCGGCCCAGACGGAGGCTCCACCATCTTTCAGCTCGTCGCGGTTGACCGAGGTGATGACGGCGTACTTTAGATTTAGCTTGCTGACAGCTTGCGCTACGCGGCGCGGCTCGTCGAGGTCAAGCTCGGTCGGTTTGCCGGTAATGACATTGCAGAAGCCACAGCTGCGGGTGCAGATGTTGCCGAGGATCATGAAAGTGGCAGTCGAGTTTGACCAGCATTCCCCGCGATTAGGGCAGGCTGCCGATTCGCAGACCGTGTGCAGGTCGTGTTCTTCAATCAAACTTTTGACATTCTTATAGCCTGCGCCCGTGGGAAGCCGCACCTTGAGCCAATCCGGCTTGGATGGTTTGCTTGGAGAACTGTCGATGGTAGTCACGGTTGCGCCTTTATCTTTCGTTCAAGTTTCCGCTCAGAAACAGCGTTCTTAGCCTTTTCTTCACCCGCCTTTTTATTGCGGCGGCAGTCCTCTATATGACATACTTCTAGGCCTTAGGCTAGATGTCTAAGTGAGGATCGTCAAGCAGGCGGAATTCTAGCAGTTTTCTTGCTAGAGAAGCCGGTATTAAACGACTTCAAGGTTGACCGTTACGTAGAGCATAAGGACGCGGTAGGAAAGACCATGCCCAGAACACCAATCGAACTGCCCAAAATTGAGTATCTGTCCATCCTCAACGAGCATGGCGAACTCGACAAGGCGCTTGAACCGAAGATCGACCCGAAAGGTCTGATTGAGATGTATCGATACATGCTGCTCGCTCGGCGCACCGATGAGCGGATGCTCCTCATGCAGCGCCAGGGACGTTGCGGAACCTTCCCGCAATCATCTGGGCACGAAGCCATCTCCATGGGCTCTATTTTCAATATCAATAAAGACGACTGGCATGTGCCGGCGTATCGGGAATTGGCAGGCTTGCTCTACCGCGGTTGGCCGCTAGAGCACATCCTTCTTTACTGGAACGGCTTTGAAGAGGGCGCCAGTCCGCCCGAAGGCGTCAATGACCTGCCCGTTTGCGTACCTATCGCTACACAATTGCTCCATGCCGCCGGTATCGGCATGGCGATGAACATCGAAGAGAGAGCTGAAGGCGGCAAGAAAAAAGAGAAGAAAGTTGTAATGACTTACTTCGGCGACGGCGCTTCCTCTGAAGGTGACTGCCACGAAGCTCTCAACTTCGCAGCCGTCTTCAACGCACCGGTTGTATTCATGTGCTTGAACAACCAGTATGCAATTTCGGTTCCGCTTTCTAAACAAATGAGGAACGAAACCATCGCACAACGGGCTGTTGCTTATGGCATCCCCGGCATCAAAGTAGACGGCAACGACGTGCTTGCTGTTTATCAAGCTGCCAAAGAAGCCGTCGATCGCGCCCGCCGCGGCGAAGGTCCGACCCTCATCGAGTGCCTGACCTACCGCGTCACCCCGCACACCACTGCTGACGATCCGAAGCGTTACCGCAACGAAGAGGAAACAAAAGAGTGGGTATTGCGCGACTCACTGCCGCGTTTTGCAAAATACCTCCAACAAAAGGGCGTCATGAACGAGAAACAGCTCGCTGCTCTCGAAGAAGAAATCGACACCCAAATCAAAGCAGCGGTGGCAAACGCCGAGCAAATGTTCAAGTCTGAAGAGTTGCTCAATCCGCTGGCAATGTTTGACCACCTTTTCGAAGATATTCCGCCTTACCTGCAGGAGCAGAAAGACGAACTGCGTGACCACTTCAAAACCAAAGGGAAAGATTGGTCCAATCCCCAGAAGAAAAGCGCCAAGGCGCCGGCGAGTTCTCGCAAGTAGCCGCCTACTGTAGGGGCGCATTGCATGCGCCCAATGCGGGCGAGCCGCCCGCTTCCAGGCAAAAGCTTTTCCCCAGCAGTTTTCATTTAGGAGAGATTCAAAATGGTTGAGATGAATATGGCAAAGGCGATTAACCTCGCACTTCTTGAAGCCATGACCAAAGACCCCAAAGTAGTAGTGATGGGCGAAGACGTCGGTCCGGATGAAGGCGTTTTCCGTATCACCGAAGGGCTATACGCAAAATTCGGCGGCGACCGCGTCATCGACACACCGCTGGCTGAGTCAGGCATTATCGGAACGGCAATCGGTATGGCAATCTACGGAATGAAGCCGGTCTGCGAAATTCAATTCTCCGGATTCGATTATTACAACTATCACCAACTAGAAAGCCATGCGGCACGCTTCAGAAACCGCACCCGCGGCAGATTGACTGTGCCGATGGTGATGCGCGCACCTTACGGCGGCGGCATCCGCGCTCTGGAACACCACTCTGAGAGCCGCGAAGCGATTTACGCTCACACCCCCGGCTTGAAGGTCGTCATTCCATCCGGTCCGAGAAACGCACGCGCACTGCTGCACAGCGCCATTCAAGATCCGGACCCGGTCATCTATTACGAACCTAAAGCATGCTACCGCTTATTCCGCGAAGACGTTCCGGAAACCATGGAAACTCTGCCCATCGGCAAAGCACAAGTGGTGAAGCAAGGCAAAGACATCACCCTCATCTCCTACGGCGCCAGCATGAGAGCCACGCTCGAGGCAGCAGAGTCGCTGGAAGAAGATGACGGCGTCAAACCGGAAATCATCGACCTCCTGTCCATCTGCCCGCTCGATACAGAAACCATCGTCGAGTCGGTCAAGAAGACCGGACGCGCTGTCGTCATTCACGAAGGTCCACGCACCTGCGGTCTGGCTGCCGAAGTTATCGCCAGAATCAATGAAAAGGTTCTGATGTACCTCGAAGCACCGGTCGTTCGCGTCACCGGCTACGACGTGCCGATTCCTTACTTCTCTAAGGAACAAGCATTCTTGCCCGATTCGGACAAAGTGCTGAACGCAGCAAGAGCAACATTGAGTTTCTAACGGGCTTTCGCAGGGGCGCATTGCATGCGCCCTTTTCGATTTTGATTGTTGCTCACTAAGCAGTTCGAAATTTTCCGAAATCAGTATTTGGCGAAAAGCAGTTTCAACCCAGTTATTCGAAAGTCAACCAAGAAAAGGACAAAGCTAAATGTCAGTTGAGTTCAAACTACCGGACCTTGGAGAAGGTATTCACGAAGCGGAAGTAATCGCCGTAAAAGTGAAAGAGGGCGAGACAGTCAAAGAAGACCAACCTATCTTAGAAGTCGAAACAGACAAGGCAGTGGTCGAGATACCATGCCCGGTGGCAGGCGTAGTTGAGAAGGTCAACGTCAAAGCCGGAGAAACAGTAAAAACCGGTCAAGTGATGATGTCCTTCATCACCGATGGTGCCAAGGCACCGGCAACGGCTGAAGCGAAGACGGAAGCAAAAGCTGAGCAAAAACATGCAGTCGGCGCGCTGGCTGCGGCAGCCTCCGGTGCGGTTGCACCGCAAGCTCGTACCATGGGTGGCGATCACATCGGCAACGGCAAAGTTCCTGCCGCCCCGGCTGTTCGCAGACTGGCAAGAGAATTGGGAATCGACCTCACGCAAGTACCGGGCTCCGGTCCTGCCGGACGTGTCTTAAATGAAGATGTTCGCAGTTATGCAGCCGGAAAGCTGGAAGGACATTTCCAATCCGGTCCGCAAACCACTCACGCTCAAAGCAATGCAACCACAGCGCAAAGCAGCTCGGCACCAGCGAAGGCAACCGGCGTCCCGCCTTGCTCTTTGAAGGACAAGTATGGCGACAGCAGCGGAGAAAGAAAACCGCTTGATGTCGGCGGTGGTGGCGGACTGCCCGCAGCAGATTTGCCGGACTTCACCAAATACGGTGCAACGGAAAGAGTGCCGCTCAAATCAATCCGACGCAAGATTGCGGAAAACATGACTATCTCATGGACGCGCATCCCGCATGTGACGCACTTTGACGAAGCCGACGTCACTTCGTTCGAACCTTTGAGAGTCAAGCATGACCCGAAAGTCAACGAACAAGGTGGACGTTTGACTCTCACAGTTCTGACCCTAAAAGCTGTGGTCAGCGGTCTCAAAAAATATCCTCAATTCAACGCCAGCCTCGACGAGAAGAACGGCGAAATCGTCTTCAAGCACTACTACAACATCGGTATTGCCGTGGCGACAGAGCGCGGTTTGATCGTTCCTGTAATTAAGAACGTCGACCAGAAATCAATCATCGAATTGGCACGCGAATTGAAAGACATCGCCGAGAAAACCCGCACCGGCAAGATCGAACTCGATCGTCTGCAAGGCGGAACATTCACCATCACCAATATCGGTGCCATCGGTGGAACCAGCATGTCGCCAATGATCAATTACCCCGAGTGCGCGATTCTCGGCATGGCGAGAGCAGCCGAAAAGCCGGTAGTCAGACAGGGCAAAATCGAAATCGGCACGATCATGCCGCTGGCGTTGTCCTTCGACCACCGCATCGCCGATGGTGCCGAAGCGGCATATTTTGTCCGCCATATCATCGAAAGACTCGAAGACCCATTCACACTGCTTCTGGAGGCATAGACAATGGTTGTAGGCGAGATGGTGCAAGAGGTTGACCTCGTCGTTCTCGGCGCGGGACCAGGCGGATACACCGCAGCATTGAGAGCGGCAGAGCTCGGAATCAAGACTATTCTTGTTGATGCCATGCCCAAGCCGGGCGGCGTCTGCCTCCATATGGGTTGCATTCCTTCTAAGGCATTGCTCCATGCGGCAGAAGTGATCAACACGGCCAAAGGCGCAAGCAAATTCGGTCTGCACTTTGCCGAGCCGAAATTGAACGTCGAAGAACTCCGCACCTGGAAGGTTTCCGTCACCGACAAACTTGCACAAGGCATTGTCGGCATGTGCAAATCAGGCGGCGTGGAAATCGTTCACGGACAAGCGAAATTCAATGACTCCAAGAGCTTGCGCGTTGATTGCCCCGGCGAAAGCGCCATGCGCATCAAGTTCAAGCACTGCATTCTTGCTACAGGTTCCAGACCGACGGTTATCCCCAAATTGTTCAAGAGCGAGAAAGATCAAAACTCCTCGCGCATTGTCGATTCGACAGGCGCACTCGCACTGGAAACAGTTCCCAAATCCCTGCTCGTCGTAGGCGGCGGATATATAGGTTTGGAAATGGGCACCGTATATGATGCTCTTGGAGCTGAAGTCACTGTTGTTGAAATGACTGACGGACTTCTGCCCGGCGTCGACCGCGACCTGGTCAAGCCGCTGGCCACCCACCTTTCCGGCAAGTTCAAGAACATCTTCCTTTCGACCAAAGTACTGAGCTTGGAAGAAGTCAAAAACGGCGTTGAAGTAACGCTCGAAGGCAAAGACGTTCCCGAAAAAATGACCTTCGAGAAAGTCTTGATTGCGGTCGGCAGACGCCCCAACTCGGACAACATCGGGCTGGAAAACACACAAGTCACCATCGACGCGCAAGGATTCGTCACTATCGACGCGCAATGCCGCACGTCCGACAAGAGAATTCTCGCTATCGGTGACGTGAGCGGACAACCGATGCTGGCACACAGAGCGATGCGTCAAGGCATGGTGGCAGCGGAAGTTCTGGCTGGACGCCCATCATCATTCGACAATCGCGCCATCCCTGCTGTTGTTTTCACAGAGCCCGAAATCGCTTGGGCGGGCATCACCGAAACAGAAGCAAAAGCACAAGGCAAAGAAATCGGCGCTGCTAAATTCCCGTGGTCGGCATCCG
>DTSE01000044.1 GCA_012965515.1 Candidatus Melainabacteria bacterium
CATTATCAACATGGAAGTAAGTGGGATACAGAATTTTGGCGTTATGCAAAATCAATATCTGATATCAAAGACCCTGAATGGCCTGTTGCTAAAAAATATTCCATCGAGGTTAAGTTACATTGGACGACTGAAGAACTCTTTGAGGGTATGGGTATTCCCCCGGAGATTTTTCAATCTGGTGGGCGAAGCTCGGGTGGAAAGGGAGCGCCGTCCACCCTGCAAGACTATCTAAAGCAGCTTCATAAGCGAATCAAGCGTGCATGGTCCCCCCCGAATGGAGATCCGCGCGTTGCTCAGATTCTTTTTCGCATAACCAAAGACGGCAAGCTCAAACAAATAAGACTGATTCGTTCGTCAGGCAGTTCCGACTGCGACGAATCCGCGATGAACGCCATCGCTGCCTGCGCGCCGTTCAAAGGCTTGCCTGCGGATTTCGCAGCAGACAGTTTGGACATCAAATATACTTTCAATTACAAAATCGACTCTTTGTCTGAAGTTCCGGCAGCAAGAATTCGCTGACGAATGAAATTCAAACATCTATCTCGAATTGCCATGACGCTTACCGCTTGCTCTGTAATTGCCTGCACGGACAGACGGCAGGAGATCAGTTACAGTCCTCACGTAGACTGGGGAGTGGACGAGTACGAATTCTTCGACTTGACGAAAGCTGCGGTCGAAAAGAAATTTGATGGCGTTCTGTGTTTCAAACATGGCTTCCAGCGACTGCATTTGATAGACGGACCTCACTTAAATTATCTGGGTCCGACATTTCGCATCGGCTTCACCGATGGAAAGGTGACTTCTGTTCAAGGCGTTTTTGAAGGGTGTAAAGAGACACTCTTCCGGCCGCCGTTCAGTAACAAAAAGGATGCCCTGAAATTCGCCATAGAAGGGCTCAGCAGTGCAAATGCAAGCGATACAAGAACTCTAAATAAGCTAGCGGCAGCGAGAAAAGAACTCGCCGCCGTCGAAGCTTCCCAGTGAATTGCTCAATTCAGACTATTCATTGCACGGACAGCATAGATTTTCTGGACTGCCGTCTTCCCCGATTGCCGGAGCTACCGTAACAGCACCGTAATAGACTGTTTCAGGCTCCATTTCCGGCTCACGTCTTGCGTCATTGGCATTGTCCCAGATTTCGCCGGTTTCCAAATTTTCAAACCAGTCAAAAGGATCGAAGCCGCTGCGCACCTCATCAAATCTGGTCAACGCGTACTCAGCGGCAATACGGTCTAGCACGCTAGTGTCGTCTTTGGCTAAAACCTCTTCCAATTCGCCTTTCGTGATGTCTCCGTCATCGTCAAGATCCAGCACATCTCGTCTTTTGAATAAAAGAACAGGCAGCACTGCAGTTTTTTCCATCATACGCATAGCATCGAAACGCATTCTGGGATCTGCATCCAGACCTATTCTTGCAGCTGCAATTTCCGCATTGTCTGCCAAGCCAAAGCTGTCATCCGAATCGACTCCCAGAAAGTCGCTATTCATGTCGCTTTTCACATACTCGTAGACTTGAGCGCAAAAACCTCTAATAGAATCTTTCATATACAATCCTCATTTACTGTGGAAGTATGCGGTTCGAAAAACGCTCAACTGATGCTGCTTTCTCTACCGGACCAGACATCACCAACGTAGTTCAAAGGACGACCATGGGCATCTACCTGTCTGTAGTATTGCCCTTCGCGTTCAATCGCACGCAGAACAATTCTCTCTTTACCGTTTTCATCTTCCGCAAACAAGTGAACGTAGTTGCGATCGCTTCCTGGGGCAACCGGTGCAATGGCAATCCGGCAACGAACGGGCTTGCCATGATCGAGAAGAACGATCTCTTCTTTGCCGGCGGCATGCAAGGCTTCTATCGCTTTCAGCTTGTCCTCAGGGCTTGCCTTGGGATTTTCCAGGATATCCATGGCTTCGGCAACTTCGTCCTTCTTGCTTCCTGACTTTTCAGCATCATTGTCTTTCGCCGATTTCGCCTTCTCCGCGGAATTGTGGTCTCCTTCGCCAGATTCGTCATCCTGCTCGCCGTCTCTCTCATTCTCGGAGTTCTTCTGATTCTTCTGTTCTTCGTAAGCGCGCTGTTCTTCTTTTTTCTGGACAGCCTCATCGAGAGTCGTCTCATGCTCGTCCCTGGCCCACTCGGTGATCTCATCGGCAGTGAGGTCCCCGGTGTCGAACATATTCCAACTGCTTTCATCGGTCATGTCGTGGAAATTGCTTTTAACGTACTCAAGCGCTCTGCGCAGTTCCGGGGTCAACGGGCTGCCATCCGGGAGTTGACCTGCGGCGAGCACTGCATCCACATCCTCCTCAGTCATATTGTTAGACTCACCGGTATCATCTTTTACGGCGCCGGCGATTACCTGCACAACGGCCGCGTTATCGCCCGTCAGTTCGTAAACGACATTTTCTTCCTCAGTCAATTCCACACGTGGAAGCAAACCAGCGTCTACTTCTCTTTGTGTTCTCTGCGCGTTGGCGTCGTTGCGATTTTCCCTTTCGCTCTCAATACACTCCGAATAGGCTTGCTGAGAGAAAGAACCATCAGGACGCATTGCACGGGCATCACAAGCTTCAGCTCTGTACATAGTAATTTCTCCTTTTGTGGCACAGACAAGCCGGCAAAGCAAGCTCACCAGCCTGCTGACGAAAGTCAGAGTGCATAGGGGGTTTGCACAGTCAACCAAGACGCCTGAAGAGAATCCTCAGCGGTCGTCTCCCTTTTCGCTCAACAAGCGCCTCAGTTGCTGGCTAGCGCAAAATCGTATAGGTGCTGGGTTAGGGGCGTGATTGCTGCACCTGACTTGGGGTCCAAGGGGCTGCTCTTCACGTTGACAAAGTAAACCCTGTCACTGACATTTGACTGACAAAATCTTCAGACTCAAAAACTATTTGAGTTCGAGCGGCAACTTTATCAAACTTCCTTTATAGGCAAACGAATCTCAAATGTAGTACCGGAACCAAGTTCGCTCCGCACCAAGAGACTCCCACCGTGCAGTTCCACGAGTTTCTTGCATATCTCCAGACCGAGGCCGAAGCCTTGTTTATGCTGTCCGGAAGACTCTTTGACTTGTTTGAATTTATCAAATATGAAAGGCAACGACTCTTTGTCAATACCGGGACCTTCATCCACGACAAGAATTTTGCTGACGGCGTCTTCCTTGCCGTATTTGAGAAAAACCTTTTTGCCGGCCGGGGAAAATTTGACAGCGTTGCCAATCAGGTTAACCAAAACCTGCACGATACGCCCACTTTCACAATATATAAATTGATTGCTGTCATCCCGTTCAATCGTTATGTCTTTCGCTTTCGCCAACATCTCCACGCCCGGCAATGTCTCGTCGATCAAGTCATTGAATGTTACCAGCTCCAGATCGAGCGACAGTTGCCCGCTGTCTAAGCGCTCCAACTCCAGCAAGTCATTGATCAAAAACATGAGCCTGTTGTTGCTGGCAATCGATCTATCTACTAATGTCTTGCCGCGATCGCTCAAATTCCCGATAGACGGATCGCTCTTCAACAGGTCCAGCGTGAGCAAATTAGCCGATACAGGCGTACGCAGGTCATGGCTTACCATCGCCATAAAGCTCTGTTTCATCCGCTCGAGTTCCTTGCGTGCGCCAATATCGTGCGCAACGCAAAAGTATGCGTGCTCAGAATCGGACCAATGAACAGAGATTTGGACTTCAACATTCTGATTGTTATCACCTGCGAGTTTTGTTTCGAATACTTGATCTACACCTATGGTACGAGCCTTCTCAATTGCGTCCGTCGCACCGCCTAAAACATTGGCAACGTGCTGTCCTAAGAGTTCCTCAGGCTTCACGCCAAGCAGCTTCTGGACTGCATCGCTGACGAAGGAAAAACGCAGCTTGGAATCGATAGCAAAAATCCACTCACCTGAGTTTTTCAAAATTGCTCGTTCACGCTCGCTCAATTGCTTAATCGATTTCGCCATCAAGTGAAACGTTCTATCTACATCGGCTAGTTCATCGGCTCCTTTCATCTGTGGCAGCAACTTCTCTCCCCGTGCCAGATTCTCAGAGTTTTGCTTCAACACTTTCAACTGCTTCGAAGTCAAAAATATCACGTAGCCGGCAATTCCAAACGTCACGACCGCACAGAGAATCGCCGATTGCAGAGCCAATTCGTCGAAGTGTTTACGCTTTGCCTGCACGACAACCAACATTTGTTTGTACTTCAATTCCTGTTGAATTTGAGCGTGTTCCATAATGGAAAGCGCGCTGCGCCCCAGCTTTGTGAACCGGAGCGTTTTGCTCAAATCGCGCAGATTTACATCGTTTTCGTCCTCGTCGATAGTTGACTGAACGGTTTCTTCAATCTCCGAGAGAACCGCTTGCACTTCTTGCATATGCCGTTCGGTGCCGGCAATTGCAGCCATATCCTCACGCAATTTCTTCATTCTTTCCAAATGATGGATTGAACGCTCCTTTTTAAGAGCCGTGCGCTTCGACTTGTAGCTGACTATATCGGAAAGAGAATCCATGCCGGCCTTTACGGCCTTGCCGATGACGATCACCACGTCTTTCTGCCGCCGCTCCTCGATATACGCTCTATCCAGCTCTTCTTGCGCGGTCTTCACCTGAGTCAATAGATAACACTGCAGGACGAGCGGAATCACAGCAAGTAGAGCCAGTCGATGCCAAAGTTTCATACAATGCCCACTGCCGGTTTCCAAAAGTCAATCACGAAATTGCAATCGCTCTTTTTCAACTTTGTAGCCCATGCCTTTTACGTTTACGATTATCGACTCTTCACCTTCTACATCAAGTTTGCTTCGCAATCTCTTGATCGTTTGCCAGACCGCGGCTTCCGATGCATCGGATTCGGAACTCCACACATGCTCGAGCAGCGCCTCCGTATCAAAGCAATGGTCGGCGCGCCTTACTAAAAATTCCAAAACTGCAAACTCTTTGGGCAAAAGCTTGAGCTTAACGCCCTTTCTCCGAACGACTTTGGAAGCAATATCTATTTCCAAATCACCGACAGTCAGATTGCTTGGACAGTAGTTGGCCGGGCGCCGCAAAAGCGCATTGAGACGGGAGGACAACTCTCTAAAGTCAAACGGTTTGGTCAGATAATCATCGGCGCCGGAGGAAAACCCCTGCACACGGAAATCGACATCCGACTTACCGGTGAGCATCAAAACCGGCGTCACACCACCGATATCGCGAAACTGCTTCAGCACGTCAATGCCTGCAATATCCGGAAGCATCCAGTCGAGGACTGCTACGTCATATGAATACAGTTTCAGTCGATCAAAGCCTTCCTGCCCTTCTGCCACGTGCTCTACAACGTGCTGTGCATTTTCCAATTGTTCTTTTATCGATGCCGCCAATTGCTGATCATCTTCAATCAAAAGAATCTTGGCCATTGTGCTTTTCCGACACGTTCCCGAAAGGTTAGTCGCTTCTGTTCCGGTCAATAATGACACAATCGAGATTATCTGCAAAGCTAAGGAAAGTCATGCAGAAGAACATATCAAGATGAAACCATTCTCCCGCCGCCGCCTGTCTTTTGCGATTCTGTGTTCAGCGGCCTCTGCGTGTCTGTGCCTTCCGGCATGGTCTCAGCCGAAAGTCGCATATTTGCACCTGACACAAGCGCATCACGTACTTGGCCCGCTCGATGTTTACGCATCCAACAGACTGTCAGTGCTAAGACTCAAGAAGATGGATTGCACGATATACATCGATGCCAGGCAGAAAGACCCAAACGTCACTCTGGTTAACTCAACCAGAAAGAGTTTCTTCCAAACCCCCCTTTCCAAATTCGAATACAGCCTTGTCACAACCTTGGACACAATCTCTGATCTCGACTGGGAGCCAAAATTCTGGAAATTCTTCGGCAAAACCACTATCTGCGGATTTACGGCCGACGAGTACCGTTACAGAGGCACAGTGGGAATGTATGAACGTAAGCAGATGCCCTATTTGCCGGGCAAACGCGGCGAAACGACGGTCAAATCGCAAGTTATTTGCTTGCAAACCCCTCAGGTCACAAAGGCATTGTGCGACCTGCTCAAAAAGATGGAGCATCTGCCTGTGCTCGGAGGAATTCCTCTTATGATGGAAACGACCTATACAATCGGTCGCCCGCGCAATCAACTTGCCACGATAAAGATTGCTCTCGAGCAGCTGGATGAAATGAAGCTCCCCGACCTGACAAAGCATACAAAAGTCTCAAGGTCTTCAGAAATTTTCTACAGCAAAGTGAATGTCTTCGACCTCTTAGGAGATTGAATCGGCAATGGCGCACGATGGCGTTCGCAACAAACGATTTAATGCTCTGACCCAAAATTGACATAAGTACGCTCCAAAAAAGTTTCCTGCAATCAATATCGTGGAACCATCGGCAGCAACCAGCCGACTTGATTGGTTTTGAGGACGGCAGGAGGATTTTATACATGCTTACAAGAGCAGAAGCGACACAACAAGGAAAGAAATTTGCAGAGCAGTGGGATTCGGAAAAACACACGGTCTCGCAAGACAGCATGAAAAATTTCGCCCAAGACCTCAACTCTTTTAACAGCCTGTCCGCGCCGCAAAAGAACTCTCTCAAATGGGCAGAACTGCAAGGAGCAACCGACGGTTTGATCAAACGAAATGTTCTACCCAATCTCGATGTTGCCGACGACAAGACAAATCTGCGCAACTGCCGAGTTGTCGGACTCACCGCAGATGGTGACAAAAATCTGCAAAATGATGACCTGGTTATTGCCATTGGACGCAAACGAGACAATGCAACAAAGGCTGAGAACGTGGTCATACTGGGACAAGACGGGAAATTCTACCAAGCACGCCAAGTCAAAAGCGGGTATGTAAGGTCGGATGTTCTTGTCGCGGGAAATGCAGCAGAACTCGAGCGCAAATACAACCGCGAAGGATTTGCTCCCCAAACTGGCGAACAAGAAAAATCGAAAGGAGCGCCAGAAACCCAGCCAGGCAAGCCGGAAACAAAGAAAGAAAAAACAGATGCCGACAAGGAAAAGACAGAACCGGCACAAAAGCGACCAAGCGAAATCGCAGAAGATCAAAGTAATCGCGGTAATCCTGCCGATCTCGAAATCTTCAGAAAAGACTTGCGCTCGTTTCAAAAATACTCACCTTACAGCGATGAAACAGCACAACGCGAATTGGACAGACTGGCAAAGACGTACAGTGAACTCTCAAACGACCAACAGAAAGCAGCATTCCAAGACATAGTTCAAAGCAATGATTACGTCTACAACGACGTCTGGTTGCGCGGATTCTTCGCTACTCGCCCCCAGATTGCAATTCAACGCGGGGAGGATGGAACAATCAGATTCTCGGCAGGATGGACAGACGGCACCAGTCTTTTCCATCAACCGCGAAACCATCGAATCTTTTCTGAAAAATACGAGCTGTAGGAAACCCAGCCCCTTCGAGAGACGCCGCCAGAGAAGCTGACAGTCAGCTTCTCTTCGGTGCATCCATTGCTTAATCCCTCTTCTCGTTTTCTCTGTTTTCTAGGGCAGCGACCATTCGTGAATTCGCCTGCGCCTTCTGAAAAGACTGGACGTATTTCAACAGGCGAACCGAAATCAATATAAAAACCAAATAGTAAAGAAAAACAACCCAGGCACCAATCTCTGGAAAACTGAGCACAGCCCATCGACATGATGAGAGGAGAGAAACTGCCCACACCAAAACCTTCAATGGCAGCGAGGCAAACCAATCAAGCAGGGTCGCAAGAAGGAGGATTGGACCGCTAATCATTGTGCCCGCCGGGCAAAGCAACACCACCAAAGATGACGCAAAGCCTGCCACCGTAACTGGTGTCACAACCAAGGATGCCAACAGATTTGCCGGAAGAAAGAGCATTCCGACCTGCTTGAAATAGAAGAGCTGCAAAGGCAATACGCATGCTTGAGCAACGAAAACAGTCGCTAGACATTCCAGAACCAACCGCAGCCAACCACGAGATACACTCAACTTCAAAAGTTCTGAAACAGGAGAGACGATGAAAATGATTCCAGAAACCGCCGTGTATGAAAGCTGAAATCCGGGATCGGCGACTGAAAGAGGATCGACGATAATGCTTATGAAAAGCGCGGCTCCAAGCAACCCGGCAATGTGTACACGCCTTCCCAAGCTGCTGCAACCGATCGCCAGTGCGCACATCAGGCTGGCTCTGACTACCGAAGAGCTGTTGCCTGCAAAAGCAACGAAGACAGCCATCATAACGAAACTGAGGCAATTTCTCGGTATTGCAGAAAGCCCTAGAGTGCGGCAAACCCAGTGCGTAGAGAGCGTAACAATGGTCAAATTGAATCCTGAAGCGGCAAGCACATGCGAGAGTCCGACACTTCTGAAGGAAGCAAGCAGCTCTTCATTCACTCCTACGGCCCTTTCACCGAGCACCATAGCGGCCAGTAGAGAACCAATCTCCGTGCCAAGATTACTGATATGTGCAGCGATCAATCGACTGCGTTGCACTTCGATAAAGTCACAAAATGTCTCGCATATCCTCGATACCAAAGACAGACTGCTCTCTTGCGGTAAAAGAGAAAAGTAGCCGCCCCGCTCGAGATAACACAGACTGGTAATACCTAGGCGCTGCAAATAGACAGCGTACCCGCGTCGCCCGTTGCTTTCGAAATCGCTCAGCGAAGCCACTCTTACTGAACAACGGAAGCGTGCTTTGCGTGAGAGTTTATCTAACCAGGGCGCGTTTCTATGTATGAATAAGAGGGTGGCACCGTCACATTTTTCAACCGAGAATCGCCCTCTAAAGCGATTTCCGGCGTTTTTCACAGAGCATATCAAACGCACATTCTTGCTGCTGCGCTGAGGAAGAATCGAGTCGACCTGTGCCTCTACGCACACGTGGCGACCGGCAAATCTTGCCAGATCCAAATCTCCTGCACGTGGCGTTCGCATACTCGTATAGATGAATCCGAACGCCGGCAGCAGCAGCAGAATTGAACACAGGAATACTCTTGTTTGGTTTCTTAAGGAGATTGGCAGCTCAATGCTTTCCGCAGATAAAAACAAGGCGCCCAAGAGAGGTCCAGTGAGAGATGGAAAAATCACCAGGTGCCAGCTCTGAAAACACGCGGCAACAAGCGCGCCGACTGCGAACTGCAGAGACGCGAGCAATAGAAATACAGGGGGTGTGAGCATTTCCTCCTCCCCTTTCCGGTACTAGATTTACCTCAGCCAAATGGCCCTACTATTAGAAAACGTCGGCAAGAGGAAAAAAGTTCAATTCTGCACCTTAAAATTGAGAAGAGAGCAAAACCGAACCAGGAAGAGCGGAAAGATGGCCAGCCGAGCAATGTCAAAAATACTGATTTTGACTGCGACTGCCTTTTCGCTTGCCGCTTCGGCGGTTTGCGCAAAAGCCTATCATCCGACAGCACGCGAGATGATTAAGGGTGCCGAATTTATCGCGCTCGTTTCACTCGATGAGCCTGTCAAGCAAGA
This sequence comes from Candidatus Melainabacteria bacterium, assembly GCA_012965515.1. GTDB lineage: Bacteria > Cyanobacteriota > Vampirovibrionia > Obscuribacterales > Obscuribacteraceae > QKMZ01. The sequence goes on from DTSE01000044.1 coordinate 9,471, forward strand.
GACAATCGGAAAATGGACATACGGTGAAGTCTCCACTGCTCGCTTGAGCAAACAGATCAAAGGAAAACTTCCGGAGAAGTTCAAAATCTACTCGCGCGAGAATTTCAAGTGCGCTCAATGCTACTTTCCTAAAGGAGACAACCTGGTCTTTCTAAAAAAGGACCAAGACCTGTTTGTTGGTCAGGCATGGAACATCTCTTGCCTGCCCGTATCCGATCACAAAGTCGCTTGGTTCTCAAATCTCGATCTAAACAAAAGCGATTCGCTGTCGAACCTCAACGATTGCATCAAACAAATTCAATCCGAACTGAAGAATTGAATTGCCAAAGACGCAGCCACACAGGCGCCTCATGATTGAAGCTGGATTATCTGAGTTAGAGCGCTTCCGTTTAGTGACGAATTTGCAGCGGGTTGTACTTGCCTTGATTCATTTGCTTCTGGATATTGCTAGGCAATTTCGCATTGATTTCCTGAGCAATTTGATAGAGCTGGGCAACGTCAGGATTGTTCGGATCGAGTTGGTGAGCACGAGCGATGCAATCGAGAGCACCGTCGAAACCACGCTGCTGACCTGTCATATCTAATGCCTGACGGCCTGAGTTTGTATCTCCGCCGAGCAACTTGGATGCGGATTGCGGGTCTCCATCTTGCTTGGCGTAAGCGCTAGACAGGTAGATAGTGGCGAGATCGCGGAACAACTTGGCTTTGTAGCGGTTGTCTGTGGAATTCTGATTGGCTGCAATGGTGTTTCTGAGATCGACTTCGAGTTTAGCCATGTGCGTTGCATTCAGACCTTGCCCCCAATGTGCCAATTCCTTGACTGCCCCTGCCATATCGTGTTCGCCGTAAATCTTCGCTTCGTTAGCTTCGACGCGCTTCTTCACGTTGTCGATATCAGCAAGTTCAGATTGCTCGACTGTCTTGCCGGCGATTTCTTTGCCAAGGTTGTCTTGCACTTGTTTCTTGGCGTTATCTAAATTGATGCGGGCAATGATGAAGTCTCTGGCAGCTTTGCCGCCCAAATCGAGATTCTTGCCTTCCAATAGATAGGTAGGCGTATCGGTGATGGTCGGAACGTGGGTTCCATGTCCCAGGCGCGACTCTGCAAATGCTGTGGTCAGAATTGCTGCGCCACGATTGGCTTCCAGCATGCTGCCAAACTGACTGGTCGGCTTGGTGAGCCATTCGGTGCGATAGACTTGAAGCGCAGCTTCGCCTCTTGCACCCTTGGTCTTACCGTTGCCTTCCTTGAAGACATTCGTCCAGGCCATAATGCCGTGCGATTCATCGCCGGCGCCGAGAGCGCCGAACTTATTGATAGCATCATTCATGGAGCCGTCGGTGCGACGCTTCGCATCTTCACCCAACAATTTGAATGCTTGGTCTTTCGTGTCCGACTGCGGCGCCGGATCGAGAATAGCGTTCTTAAGTCTGAATGCGGCCCAGGTGCCGGCCATGAGAGCGCCGCGCTTCCAGTTCAGTCCGGATTCCGTAGCGGCCTTCATCGGCAACAAGAATTCTGCACCGAGCAAGAGGGACTCGCCTGTGCTCTGACGGAAGTAGCGGCTGTATTTTGCCTGCTCGCCTTCCGGCAGGGATGCGCCGATCGTCTTACCGACAACCAGTGCACCGACGCTGGTTGCAATCAGAGGTACTGTCTTTTTCGGTCCGGCCAAAAATGCCATAGGCACGAGAACTGAGTTGATGCTGTCGCCGATGCCATTGCCGTGGTTCTTACCGAAGAGCCACTTGTCGGCGTAGTGGTCGGCAATCATGACGGTGCCGGCAATACCAGCGCCTTTGATGAAGCTGGTTCCATAACGTCCGGCAGTTTCTTTGAACTTGCTCATGGCACTTACGTCTGCAACGCTGACGCCAGCTGCCTTTGCGGCTGTTTGATATTCTTGCAAGGCTGCCATTTCGCTGGCGGTGAAAAGTCCCTTTCCACCCGCTTCGGTCAAGCCCTTCTGAGCGTTGATTGCATCAGTGACGGTACGCAGTCTGGACGGCACCGCTTCGCTGGCTGCCACAACCGGATTCTTCGAATCAGCAAGGAATTGGAATGTATCATGGCGCAACTTGGCCGCTTGTTGAACAGCTGAATTGGCGTTGAAGGCATCAACAACACCGGTTTGGACCTTGCCGCTCTTAACCGTTTCTTCCAGCATTTCTATTTCGGCTGCTGTGAAGAAAGGCTTACTGCCAGCGGTGTTTGCTCCTTTTACAGTTTCTAGAGCTTCTGCAATCGCGGTTCTGTTGCCTACTGACGAAGCCTTGGTGAACGGCTCCATCAATTTGGCTCTTTCGGTTGCTGTTTCGAGAGCTTCAATTGTCGGCGCGTGGAAGCCCTTCATCTTAGAGGCGAGTCCATCAGCACCGTCGAGAGTCTTCCTAGCGAATTCCAGATCGGCTCTGTTCCATCTTGCCGGGTCGTGGTTGTCCTGCCAGTAACGTACAGCTCTTTCTCTAAAGGTAGTCGGCTCTGCCTTCGCATCCAACTTAACGGTGCTGCCTACCTTATCCATAATCCAGGGCACGGTGTGACGACCGACGATACCGCCCAAGCCGCCGGCGACCAGGTTGCCGCCCCAGCCGACTGTGTTGTAGTCGAGGGCTTGGTCTACGATTCTGCGCTTGTTCGCGATATCTTGCTGCTGCGGCGTCAGATTTTGCTGACGGCCATCGCCGGTCTGCTGCTGCTGACCAGGTACATTGGCCGGTCTATCCCATGGATTACCTTGAGGCTGCGCCGGTCTTCTAAGAGGTTGACCGGTCAGCGGATCGACTTCGCCACCATTATTTTGTCCTGGTTGAACGACTGGACGCTCTGGTGGTCTTTGTTGATTGCCGTTCGGCGGCACTACAAGCGGCGAATCAGCGCCATATGGTTTTCTCCATTGCCCTTGCTGGTTCTGCGCTTGTGCTTGATCTTGTGGAGTTCCCTGTCTGTAAGTGGTGCCTACATCTCCGCCATATACCGCTCTCCACTGCCCATTATTGGCAGTACGCTGAGGATTCTGTACACCAGGATTGTAAGTCTGTTGAACGTCGCCGCCGTACACGGCACGACCGCTGTTGCCGTAAGGCTTTTCTACTTGCCCTGGTTGATACTGGGCTCTTTGATAATCGCTCGGCTGCAAATTGGCATCAGCCTGCAAGGACGCGTTGCGGGCTTGCGTCGCCGCATCGTCTTGGCTTGCAGCTGGCTGCAGCTCGTAAGGGTTGTACTCAAGTCCGCCACCCATGTGCGAAACCTCCAGAAATCTCTCCAATCTTGCGCTGGGGGGGCGACTCGGCTCGCCCTGACACTGTAGACATATTAGAGGCGCCTCACCGCCGGAACAATGCGTGTAATCCCCTGGGGCATGGGAGGATTCCCATCACCCATATTAACAATCGCTAATCAGACGCACAAACCTAGTCAGGCTGGGCAATTGGAATTAGCCCGCCAAAGCTCGGGATACTCTATTTCGGATAAAAAACGCAGTGAAAATCGTTTCCACTGAAACGCCAGGCGATTATCAGCTAAAAACTTGAAACCTCGGACTACTTGGCGCCGGCGGTGTTGTTCAGGTAATAGCGGCTGTGTGCTGCAGCAGGTTGCCCGTTGTATTTAGCATTCGGCTTGCGGTGATAGGGAGTATTGCAGACTGCGGTACGTGTGAAGACCATCTGGGCTATAGACATGCCGGCGTGCAATCGCACAGGTCTGTTGCCCACATTGACTATCTCCAGAGTGATCTGTGCCGGAGGATGGCTAAAACCAGCATCGATAAATCCGGCAGTTACGTGAACCATGACGCCGAGCCGAGCGAGACTGGACTTACCGGTGAGCTGGCCGACAATGTCGTCAGGAAGGCAAAACGCTTCCAAAGTCGCGCCAAGAATGAACTGTTGAGGCTTGATGACGATATCGTCATCGGTTACATGAACCAAACCATTGAGAACGGTTTCTGAATCATACGGATCGATGATCTGGTCGGCGGCCTCATGCCAGGAGAATTTGTCAGCCAGACGGACATCATAAGAATTTGGTTGGATAAGCGCTTCGGAATAAGGCTCAATGATGAGCTTTCCTTCTGCTACTTCTTGCTTAATCTCATGATCAACCAGGATAGACATCATCCGATCCCTCATCACTTGCTGTGGTTCTCCGGCGCAAAATCTGCTTTTTTCCAGCAGTCAGGCCTGTTCAACACATAGTATAACCGCAGGAGTAGCACAGGCTGCAGCTCTCCTGCCGCGCCATGAATCCGCTTCCATAGCCACATTCCGGGCAATCGGATATCGAAGACATAGCTCTTTGCCGATCATTAGAGTTATTGAACAACTGAGGCTCTTGAGAAGGTTCAAGAAAACTGATCGCTTTCAAACCAATGTACTTGGAAAAGCTGCGTTTGACCTGGGGACCTGTGACAGTCCCCGCAGCATTAGCGCTTCGCGCTTTTTTTTGTGCGTTCTCCGATGTCTCGAGTCCTGGTCTTGGATTGACCGCTTGCGGCTGTTTCGCGCAGCCATTAGTGCCAAGCGTCGTTGAAGAAGAGGAAGAAGTGACGGTGCATTGAATTTCTTCAGCTCCCGTTTCGTCCGGAGAATCGCAACACTCACCGCGCCTGACTCCATTTCCAGATTTCCGCGTCGATGCAATGTTTAAAACCTGGCGAGGGCGCGAATTGTCACGATAGACGGTGATACCTTTCAAACCGTCTCTCCAGGCTGAAAGATAAGCTTCTCTGACTTCCTCGACACTGGCACTTTCGCGGAAATTGATAGTCTTGGACACAGCGTTGTCTGTATGCCTTTGGAAGGCTACCTGCATTCGCACATGCTCCGAATACGAGATGTCGTGAGAGCAAACGAATAGCCGACGCACATCCTCGGGAACCGATTCATTGCCGGAGACGATGCCCGATTGAGCAATCTCTTGCATCAAATCTTCAGAGTAAAAACCTCTCTCACGGGCGATTTCCTCGAAAAGCGGATTAACTTCAATCAGCTCTGTGCCTTCCATTACACGCCTAATGAAACAGACAGCGAACAAAGGCTCGATACCAGATGTGGTACCGGCAATAATTGAAATGGTACCGGTTGGTGCAATCGTCGTCACCGTCGCGTTACGCATTGGCCGGTTGATTGATTTCCAGCGGCTGTACTGCCAATTTGGAAAGACTCCTCTTTCGCCTGCAAGTTTTTCAGATGCATCATGGGCGGTATCATTCATAAAACCCATCAGCTCGTCGGCTTTCTTTTCCGACGCCTCGTCTCCATAGACGATGCCCATTAGAATCAGCGCTTCCGCCCATCCCATGATTCCCAATCCAATTCGCCTGTTATTAAGAGTCGCTTCTTCGATGAATTTGAGAGGATAACTGTTCGCCGAAATCACATCATCGAGAAAACGCACGGAGAGCTCTATTTGCTCTTTCAAACGCGGATAATCGAAATCTCTCTTTTGACGGTCGACAAATTTTGCCAAATTGATCGAGGCCAAATTGCACGCATCGCCAGGGCCGAGCGGTTGTTCGCCGCAGGGATTTGTAGCTTCGATTTCTTCTGTTCCAGGAATTGCATTTCCTCTTTCATCGAAGGCCTCTTCAACAGGGTCGGAATTATTGATCCTGTCTATAAAAATCAGGCCAGGCTCCCCTGTACCGTGAGCGTTTTCCACAATCTTGGAAAACAAATCGGCCGCCTTAACAGAGCGGACCTTCTTCTTTGAAGTCGGATGCAACAAATCAAAGGCTTCATCCTTTTCCACCGCCTCCATGAATTTATCCGTGGCAGCGACGGAAATATTGAAATTATTGAGCCTGTCAGTATCTTGCTTACAAGAGATAAATGCCTCGATGTCGGGATGATCGACTCTCAGCATTCCCATATTGGCACCACGCCTGGTACCACCTTGACGTATTGCCTCTGTAGCAGCGTCATATACGGTCATGAAACTTACCGGACCGGAAGCCACTCCAGTTGAGGATGCAACCCGATCGTTGGCCGGTCGTAAACGACTGAATGAAAAACCAGTTCCGCCACCGGTCTTATGTATAAGAGCGGCATTCTTGCATGTATCGAAAATACCCTCGAGTGAATCTGGCACAGGCAGCACAAAACATGCCGATAATTGGCCCCCTGCCTTGCCTGCATTCATGAGAGTCGGAGAATTGGGCATGAATGAGCAGCTATACATAGATTGAAAATAGCGATCAGCCAATTGTTGTATCTCGACATCAGTTTTGCCCCTCAGGCGTTTCTTTCAAACTGCCGTGCTCATCGCGCAGCAAGTAACGTTTTTCAAGAACCTTAAGGGCGTTTTGCGAAAACATACGGCCCCTCCAACTCGCCCTACGAATTTTCATGGTCTTGCGGTTCGAAGCTCGACCAATTTTGCTGGCGTAAAAACATTATACTACATTTGTATGGCACTACATATAGCGTAGCAACGCCTCGCGCATACAACATTTAGCGTTTAGAGCTTCCAAAACTCACTCAAAACTTCCTTTCAAATAGAAAAAACAGCCGAATCTCTCGCAAACCAGCATCAATCAAAGAGAAATCAGATCAGACCGCAGCGGGAATGTCTCAAACCATTGCCTAGCCAGGGATCTCAGACAGCCCTGCGAAAAACGGACGCACGAATATACTCAAGACGTCTAAAGACGGGCCTCGAAATTGTGCTTACCCCTGAGACAGGCCTAGATAGATAGGTTGAGGTTGGAACTATGTCCGGGGAACACTTTCGCCGACGGATTGATGAATGTAACCGCAAAATTGACTGCAGTTGCCGCTTCAGCAGCGCCAGTGGCGATCAGCTTCAGCTTGGCAGTGTGGGCAGCAATATCGCCTGCGGAGTAGACACCCGGCAAATTCGTTTCCATCTTTTCATTGACGGATATAGCATTGCCTTCCATCTTGATCCCCCAGCTTTTCAAGAAGTCGAGGTTGATCACAAATCCGATATTGATAAGGATTGCATCGATAGCCATCTGTTCTTCTTTACCGGTGCGATTATCAAAGATGACCGCGCCGTCCAGTTTGCCGTTCGATACTTGGATTTCCTTCATCTCATAGAAAGTCTTGATATCGATCTTGTTGCGCTTCATCTCTTCCACGGATGTCTGCACAGCGCGGAATTGGTCACGACGGTGGATGAGCGTCACGCTCTTGGCGATTTGAGAAAACTCGTTAGCCCAGTCTACGGCTGAGTCTCCACCACCAACGATCAGTACTTTCTTGTCGCGGAATTTCTCTTTGTTCTTTACCGCGTAATAAATTCCTTCACCTTCGAGGTTCTTGTCGTACTCGATATCCAATTTCTTGGGCACGCAAGCACCGGCTCCCAGAGCCAAGAGAACTGTCTTGGTGTAGTGTTCCGGCGTCTTGTCAGTAACGACCTGCCAGATATCACCTTCAATTTTTTGCATGTTCAGCACTTTCTCGCCGAGGCAAAGAGCAGGCTTGAACAACTGCGATTGAGTGCCCAAGTTCTTCGCCAGGTCCTTAGCGAGAATCTTCGGGTGCCCCGCTACGTCATAGACGTACTTTTCAGGATAAAGCGCAGTCAATTGTCCGCCAAGTTCCGGCAAGACATCGATAACTTTCGTCTTGAGCCCACGGAGACCCGCGTAGAAGGTTCCAAACAAGCCAGTCGGACCACCGCCGACTATGGTTATGTCATAAACATCCATCAGTAAAATTCGGTCTCCAGAGTTCCCGTCAGCCAATCGGCTATTGTAATACACTGATCTTCGAACTTGTGACAGTATTCATGAATAATGAAGCACTTGTGTGAAGATTCACAGGTGAAAGATTGAAAGAAACCCGCCTATCCATCAGGCTTTTCATACCGCGTGAGCGGATTATCGCTATGACAAACTTCGTAAAGACATCTGACATAGGTGCATGAAATACAGAGATTTCGGCAGTTCAGGCATAAAAGTCTCCGAAGTCGGCTTCGGCGGATGGGGGATAGGTGGCAATGAACACGGTCACAGCTATGGGTCCACCGACGACAAAGTTTCGTTGGAAGCGATTAACAAAGCACTGGACTTGGGCTGCAACTATTTCGATACCGCCGATGTGTACGGGTTTGGACACAGCGAAACGCTTTTAGGCAAGGCATTCAAGAGCAAACGCGATCGGGTAATAATCGCCACAAAGGTCGGCAGCGACTTTTATCAGGGGGGAGGTTTTCAAACCTTCACCGAAGAGTACATACGCTTTGCGCTCGAGAAGAGCCTAGATAGGTTGAAAACCGATTACGTCGACATTTATCAACTGCACAACCCACCCTTGCGGCTGTTGAAGAAGGAAAGCACCTACAACGCCTTGCAAGAGCTTAAGCGGGAGGGAAAGATTCGAGCCTGGGGAATTTCGATTCTCGATCCTATTGAAGGAATGACGGCCCTTGCTGTAACACAACCGGATTGCATTCAGATTCCCGTCAATATTTTTAACAGCAGACCGGTGGAAACCCTCCTGCCTGCCGCCTTTTCAGTTGGTTGTGCGATTATCGCCAGAGAGCCTCTGGCCAATGGTTTTCTTACAGGAAAATTTTCCCAGATACCTGATTTGACCTTTGAAGAAGGCGATGTCAGACAAAGTTGGCCGCCGGACTATATAAAGGCCAGAATCGAAGCAGCCAAGAGACTGGAATTTCTGCGCAAGGACTCACGCACTCTAACGCAAGCAGCAATCAAGTTCGTGCTTTCCCTCAAAGAAGTCTCAGTCACGATTCCCGGTATAAAGACCCCACAGGAGGCCGAAGAGAATCTCGCCGCTTCCGAACTGAAAGCGCTCAGCGCCACGGAATTGAAAGAGCTGGACACCCTTGCCAAAAGAAATTTCGACCTGCCTGAACGCTAGAGCAATCCGCTCCTTAGGCCTGAAAGAGTCTGAAATATCAGCGATTGATCATCATCTTGAGTCGCGTCGGCGCAGCATTCTGATAGGGCGTCATCGGCATGGCGCTGCCGAACTGCTGCTGCGCCTCACCCATGCCGTGCGGAGCAGCCAGCAAAGGTTGAGCGACCGGATACATCGGCTGACCGGCTGCCTGCTGAGGCATTGCGTAATAAGAACCGGCTGTAGCTATCGTATTGGGATAGCTCCCGGCATAAGGTGATTGCCCATAAGCCTGATACTGATTGCCGGCGGAATACTGATTGCCGGTGGAATACGACGTCTGTCTTTGCACTTGCGCCTGGGGAAAACCTGCGTGCATCTGCGCCTGATTGACACTTTGATTGACGAATTGATTGGCATATTGCGAAGTGGCTGCACTCATTTCATAGGGCTGGCGTGCAGCGGTGCTGAGCAGTTTTTGTTGCAATGTTTGAGGGGCTGCACCCGGCATTGAGTGGGCAGGCATCGGGCGCGCATTGTTCGCCTTCATCATCAATTCCTGGTCGATTGGCTTAACCGGTGCGACGTGAGGAACATTCGGCGTGTATATGTCGCCGAATGTCGAAGAGGTGCGGAAGGGCATCGCATCTTTGACGCTGTTCAAAAGCCGCCTGTCATCAACAGCGTGACGAGTGGTGTTGTTGTAGGTGCCGAGCACCTGGTTGGCCAGAGGCTCGTTATGCCTGATCCAATAGACAACGAACAGCCAGAAAGTGAATCCGGAAAACAAACATAGATAAAGGAAGTTGGGAGTAACACGAATGCCCTTAAAGGCTTCGGAGAGACTGATTCCTGCAAGAGCACTGCTGTACATTACCGACTGGGACGGAGGAGCTCCGGGTTCTGCTCCATGCGAACCGGCTTCGCCACCTGCTTCACCGCCGCCGAGCGCGCCTGCATCTTTATCCAAACCGAGCAGCTTGGCGATAAGACTCTTCAGCCCCTGACCCTGTCCTTGATGACTAGAGTCGTGATCATGGTCCTGATCGTGGTCATGGTCACCGCCATGGTCATCACCGAAGTGATCGAAGCCGTGGTCTCCGTGCCCGTGATCGCCATGACCATCGTGATGATCGTGGTCAAAGCCGAAATCGCTGACATAACCGAAGTCTTGTCCGCCGCTGTTAAAACCGCCGGGTTCGCTACCGCCAGGCTCCATCGAGTTCTCCTCAGACGGTCCCAGTCACTGTGCGGGCGCCGTCCAAGCAATACTACGATCTTAAATCTCAAAGTAAATACGTGGAAAACGCCAGTAGTGGGAGAACCACCACATAAATTAACCTGGTTTGCCTGAACTGGCCAGAAAACGCGTTAAGACCAGACTCTCAGGACGAGTCGACTATTCGACCTCGACCCCTTCCATCTGCACCAGGCGCTGGCGGATGCTCTCAACCGTGCGGGGCAGTTCGAAGAGTACCGGCAATTTTTCTTCAATCGAGCTGATGTGTCGAGTCAGGTCGATCGAACGTTCCATCAAACGAATGAGAATCTGTTGCGTAGCAATCAGTTGACGCTGATTATCTATGAGTTGCGTCGCCATTCTGGCCGACTCCACTCTTTGATCAACGCTGAACGAAAGCAACTCCGTCATGCGCTCAAGCAGCTTTTCGACTTGCTGCTGCATAACTTCACCACTCATAGTGGCATCGGCGGTTACTTCGACTGCGGACTCTGTGTCACCTTCAAAAAACTCTTCAAATCCTTCAAGCGCTGCCAGGTCTTCTGGGTTTTCCTGTTTGCGCATGCTCTCTGCCATCAGTCCGTATCCCCCGCTCTGGATTTAAAAACTTGCCAGGAAACCGTCAGTTCTCATTGCCTGTTGCAGTCGAACCAACCGTCTTTTCTGAAATGGCCCCGTCCGTGGTGGCGCCTCTAGAATTATAACTAAAGCCGATAATAAGACAAGCAAATCAGGAAAGTTTTTTTCCCGAAAATAAAATATTACCGGTGGTGGCACAAAGACACCCCAGTGTATCTATCTGCTATAGACAGTCCGCCCCTTCTTTATCACCTGTTTAACAGGGTTCCAACCAATGTTGTAGGGGACTTCTTCCAATTGTTTTACGTCGTATATGGTGACATCGGCCTGATAGCCGGGTCTCAACTGTCCAATATTCGATCCGAGCCCGATCGCCCAGGCACCATTTACGGTTAACGCCGTGAGGGCCTCCTCTGGCAGCATCTTCAAATGCAGACAGGCCAAGCCCCAGATGAAGGGCAAAGAGGATATGTGGCACGAGCCAGGGTTATAGTCTGTGGCGAGTGCAATCGCTACACCCTCCTCTATCATTCGCCTTGCCGGCGCATGCTCGCAGAGATTGAGATAAAACGACGTACCGGGCAAAAGCACAGCCACAGTCGATGACTTCGCCAAAAGGGCTATCTCTTCGTCGCTCACATTAAGCAGGTGATCGGCGCTTGCTGCACCCAGTTCGACGGCCAATGTGGTGGCACCGAGATTGACAAATTCATCGGAATGAACGCGAGGTTTTAACCCTAACTTGATCGCTGCGCCGAAGATCTTGCGCGTATCTTCCAGCGTGAAATATCCCCTGTCGCAAAAAACGTCAACGTAAGGCAGCATGTGGCTTACATGCACGCCTTCACGCTCCGCTTGCTCTGTGGCCATTGCCACCACGCGCGGCAGCATATCATTGACGATGTCGTCTACATATCCTTCGCGCTCTTTGCCGGGTGGTATCGCATGTGCCGCCATGAAAGTGGGCACAATATCGAGCGCAGATTCAGATTTTAGGCGGTAGATCGCCTCCAGCATTCGTAGTTCGCTATCAGCTTCCAAACCGTATCCGGTCTTCACCTCAAGGGCAGTGGTTCCCGACTCAAGCATGCGCTCCACGCGCTTGCGACCAAGCGATACAAGCCGCTCTAAATCAGCGTTTTGAGTAGCCCTCATACTTTTGACTATGCCACCACCGGCGGCAGCTATTTCAGTGTAAGTCTTGCCCTGACTGCGCATCACAAATTCGTCAGCACGATTACCGTCAAAGATCAAATGCGTATGTGCATCGACGAGGCCGGGACTGACTAAACTTTCGCGAGCATCAATGATTTCGGTGTTCGAATCGGTGACAACCGCATGTTGGATCTCGTCGGCACTACCAACGGCAATTATTTGTCCGCCGCTAATCGCAATTGCGGCATTCCTGATGCGCCTTATGTCTCGCATCTCTTCGCCGCGCACTGGACCGTCATGCGCCTCGGCAGTGACAAGCTCGGCAATAGGACTAATCAAGAGGTCGACGGGTATCCGACCATCCTTAGAGATTGTCTTATTAGAACCTTCAGAGGCTTGTGCAGGGTTGCCGGGATTTCTGGTCATGGTCCATTTCCTGTCTAGTTGACCTTTGATCATAAGCGACAAGGAAGAAGATCGGATATGCGCAGCGTTGCTTGCCAGGAAACAAGCTTAACAACACGTAATCAATCGACTGGACTGTGTTTATCCCCCATTCAAAGCAGAAGTCAGGATAACCGTCCGTGCTCGGGAAACACGACAGTCATCCTGACACCGCTTGTGGTGCTGCAGATGGAATCTGCGAAAATAAGCCTTGCCCTACGCAGTCTTCGAGAAAGTCTCGCTGACGGTCATTTCTTCGCCCTTGCTTTCGGCTTCAGTTTCGCAATGGCGGCAACTTTCGCTGCATTCACCCTGTCCTGCTGATTCCTCTCTCATTGCTTCGAGAGTCTTCACCAGTTCAGACCAGTGCAACGCAAAGATGCTTTCATCCAAAGTAAGACTGACCGGCTGATGCTCCTTTGTACCTGCACGAACAAAAGTGAGAGTCACTCTCTCATACGGAAAGCGCATCTTCAGTCTCTCGGCGAGGTACTGCTTCACCAAGATCGTTGCCGACGGCCAACGTGGATCATAGTGAGCGATCGGATTTAGCTGGTAGTCCACAAGTTCAAGACGTTTTTCGTGCGGATACCAGAGCATCAGATCCATTGTGTCCTCAACATACACACGCAAATGCGGAACTCTTGCACGCACCTTTTGAGCAACGCCAACGATTTCTGCACCGTCGGGTTTGTATGGCTTCTTCACATAGCGAGTTAGCGTCTTGTATGCAAACAAGAATGCACGAGTGTTGCGATCTCGCTCTTGTGTGGCAATACCCAGAATATCCACGGGCCATTGTTGCCCCATGTACTTTTGAACCTGATTCACGTCCTGAAGCTTGCCTCGATTGATCTCTGCAAGTCCGCGCAAAATGAATCTTCTGGTCAGACTCTTCAATCGACCCGTAGCTGAATTCGTTCCTTCCGCATAGTGCTCTTGACCGATTCGATATGCCTTTTTGCAGATGCGAAAAGCCTCAACCATAGAAGGCGTGAACAAAGTTCTGTGCATGAAGCACCCCTCCACCAAAGATACCCGACGTTTGTATGTCATACCAATATATAGTATGACAATTTAAGCGGTCAAATGAAATCACATCTTGACTGCCCGGTTTTTATGTTCTACAAGTTCTTTCTTCCCGATACGACAGGGCTAAAACCCTGTCGACAAGCCACTCCCAGGCAAAAAAAGGAAGCAGAAAAATACCGAGAAGATATACAAAAGACATCAACCAGGCTCCGATCTACTTATAAGCTCGAGGGCAAGATCGGCTTTTGGAAGCTGTTTGCACAATTTACAAAAGCAGCCCGGTAGTCAACAGGCAACTCCTGGCATAAGGAGTGGATTACAGCGGAAGCCGCAAATGTTTCAGCGCCATCCTTTAGATAGAATATGTTTTTCGATGAACTATTTCGGCGGCTCATTCGTCTAATAAGACGTGACCCGAAAATTCATCACTTCACCTTATGAGGATAAGGGCGTTGTTCGTTACTCGCGAAGTCAGTCGAATGCAGCCAGTTTTGACGGTCTCTGAACTGACCGGTCTGATTAAGGACACCCTGGAAGGTTCATTCACCTACATTTATGTAGTAGGCGAAGTCTCCAATGCCAAAGTCTATCCGTCAGGGCACTGGTACTTTTCTCTCAAAGATCAGGACGCGACATTGCCGTGCGTTTGTTTCAAGAATGCCAATTCTTCCATCAAGTTCAAACTGGAAGACGGCCTCATGATGGTCGCGCGGGGCAAACTCAGCGTCTATCCGCCTCGCGGTTCTTATCAAATGATCGTCACCGGTCTCGAACCGGTCGGTGTCGGCGAGTGGCAACTTGCATTCGATCAGTTAGCAGCAAAATTGGAGAAGGAAGGTTTCTTTGCTCCAGAACGCAAACGCCCGATTCCAATTTTTCCCCGCCGTATCGGCGTTGTTACTAGCTCTGCCGGAGCAGCTCTTCGCGACATCCTTCACACTCTAAAGAGACGCAACCGCTCGGTCAATGTCCTCATTTCGCCATGCAAAGTCCAAGGCGAAGGCAGCGTCGAAGAAATCGCCAGAGCAATTGCGATTCTTTCTGAAATTGAGGATGTCGATGTGATCATCGTCGCCAGAGGCGGTGGCTCGATTGAAGATCTCTGGTCTTTCAATACGGAAATAGTTGCTCGTGCGGTGCTATCTTCTGCGGTGCCGGTCATATCAGGCGTCGGTCACGAGACTGACGTTACCATTTGCGATCTGGTCGCCGACATGCGCGCGCCCACTCCCACTGCCGCGGCTGAGCTTGTTGCAAAAGGCACAGTAGAGCTAATGGACAAATGGGGTCTTTTGGACAGACGCTTGCAATCGCAAATGACTGAAAAGCTCACTTCGGCAAGACGCCAAGTCGAAAGGCTGAGCCCGCTCAATTCTTTGATCAGATATAGCGAACGCCTTCAGCGTTTGACCGAAAGAGTGATTGCCCACAGGCAAACTCTCAATTCTCGGCTCAAGATGCAGATTTCATCAGCTCAGCACAAATTGAAAACAAGCCGTGAAAAGCTGATTGCCCTAAGCCCACTCAATGTTCTCAGCCGCGGATTTTCGGTTTTGAGAAAGTCCGACAAGTCGGTAGTCAGATCATTTAGCGAAGTGGAGCCGGGGGAGACATTGGAAGCATTGCTGCATGACGGCAAGTTGAAAATCAAAATTGAATCAGTTGAAGAAAAATGGTGATGGAAAAAACAGGAGGTGAATGAGATGGCAAAGACAATAGATTTTGAAAGTTCATTGAAGGAACTCGAGCAAGTAGTCGGTGAGCTCGATGGTGAGATCAAATTGGAGCGTGCACTGAGCCTTTTCGAGCGAGGAATGGAGCTTAGTACGCAACTAGAGTCCTTTCTCAAAGTCGCAGAACAGAAAGTTGAAATTCTGCGCAAACAAGCTGACGGCTCGCATGTAGCCGAAGCATTCGACGACAAGAATTTGGACAGTTCAGCAGACTAGATTGCGAAACTCAGTCAGACTGCCGACTCCTTCTTTCCATTCTTTTGATTGAGCAGCTTATAGAGCGCAGGCAAGACGATCAGAGTCAATGCAGTTGCTGTTACAAGCCCACCCAATATGACTGTCGCAAGCGGGCGCTGCACCTCTGTTCCCGTTCCCTGAAAAAGCACCTTCGGCAATAAGCCCACGGTCGCGACCAGTGCCGTCATAAGCACCGGTCGCAGTCGCGTTTGCGCGCCACGAATAACAGCCTCGTCAATCGTTGACCCCCTTTGTTCCAATTGCATTATGTAAGTCACCATGATGACGCCGTTTTGAACTGCCACACCGAACAGGGCAATGAAGCCGATGATGGCTGGAACTGACAAAGTCTGATGTGAAAGAAACAGCGCCAGAATTCCACCGCTCATTGCAAAAGGAACGTTCAACATGATCAAGCCTGCGTTCTTGAACGAGTTAAATGAGGCAAATAGGAGCACAAAAATGAGGACGAGAACTATCGGCACGACGATCGACAGACGTTTCATTGCTCGCTCCTGATTCTCGAACTGACCGCTCCATACAACTTTGTAGCCCTTGGGAATATGTACGTTATTTTCCACGCGGCTCTGCGCCTCGGCGACAAAACTACCCAAGTCGCGCCCTCTTACGTTTGCCATGACAGCAGTACGTCTTTGCCCGTCCTCTCTGTTTATAGTCACCGCACCTCTCTCCAACTCAATTTTCGCCAATTGATCGAGCGGCACGCGAGCACCTTTGGGCGTGTCGATCATAACGTCGGCAATACGCGCGGGTGTTTCACGATAAGTCTTTTCGAAACGGACCAGCAGCCCGAACCGCTTCGTCCCTTCAATCACTTCAGTAACGCGGTCTCCGGCCAGAGCCACGCGGATGATGTCGAGAACGTCATCGGTATTGAGTCCGAAGCGCGCCAAAACAGGTCTTTTAAGCTCAATATTCAATTCCGGCAAACCCAGTAAGTGCTCGTGCTGCATATCTGCTGCACCCTTTACCTTGCCAACTTCCGATTCGATTTTGGCAGCAAGACTGGCCAGAGTGTTTAAATCATCGCCAAAGATCTTTATGCCGAGATCAGCCCTAATACCGGCGATCAAGTCGTCCACCATATCGGCAATCGGTTGCGAAAAGCTGAACATCAATCCGGGGATTTCATGCAGTTTTTCAGCCATCAAATCAATCAATTGCTCTTTTGTTTTTGCCGTTGTCCACTTGTCTTTTGGATGAAGGCTGATGTAAGTATCCGTAGAATCAACGCCATCCAGACCCGGTCCGGTAACCGCCCGACCCGTGCGCGAAACGATTACGGCAACTTCAGGGAAAGACTTGAGCAGCCTTTCGATATTGTTGACCGTCTGCATTGATTCGGTATGAGAAATGCTAGCCGGCATCTTGATGCGCACCAGAATCGGACCTTCATCCAGAGACGGGATAAACTCTGAACCGAGGAAAGGAAATACGGCCAAACTAAGAGCCAGAGCCACAACGGCCACGGCAAGAATCTTCTTCGGATTGGCTACTGCCGTCTTCAGAAGAGGCACATAGCGATCAACCACAAAAGTAAGAGCAGGATTTTCCTTCTCTCTCACGGGCCCTTTCATGACCCAATAACACAGCACAGGAATAACCGTGAGAGACGCTAGCAGGGAGCCGGCAAGCGCATACATAAAGGTCAAAGCAAGCGGGTGAAACATCTTGCCTTCAACGCCTTCCAGCGCGAAAAGCGGCAAATAAACAGACATGATGATGCCAATCGAAAATACGATCGGCTTAGCCACCGAGATGGATGCAGTTTTTATCACCTCCAGGCGATCGAAGTCGTCACCATATTCTTTATACGCGCGCGACAAATGGCGGAAAATGTTTTCCACCAAGACCACGCCTGCATCAACAATAATGCCGAAGTCGACCGCTCCCAGTGTCATCAGGTTGGCGGTCAGTCCTGAATACTTCATCAATATAAAACTGAAGAGCAGCGACAAAGGAATGATGATCGAGACTATAAGAGCGCTGGGAATGTGCAACAAAACTGCAGTCAGCACGACGATGACCAAACCGCCGCTGAATATCAGAATCTCTTTGACAGTTTCAATTGTCTTGTCTACCAGCTCGGTTTGGTCATAGTAGGGGACTATATGAACGTCGGAGCGGAGGCTGTGCGAGATCTCTTCGACCTTCTCCTTGACCTTCTCTACGACAGCTTTTGTATTTACTCCTTTGCGTGTGTAGACAATGCCGGTAACCACCTCGCCTTTGCCGTCCATCGAGGCGGAGCCGCGCCTGAAGGCCTGACCGACAATCACTCTGGAAACCTGACCGACTGTGACCGGAGTACCGTTTACTTCTTTCAAGACAATATTGCGAATGTCCTCAACCGACTTGATTCTTCCCATTCCGCGAATGATCACTTCTTCGCCTGATTGCTCGATGAAGTTTCCGCCTGCGTTGTCGTTGTTTTGAGAAATTGAGGCAACCAGCTCGTTGAGCGTGACCTTGTAGCCATGGAGTTCGCGCGGATTGACTATGACTTGATACTGCTTGACAAAGCCACCAAAAGTCGCAACGTTAGCAACACCCGGAACAGATCTCAGACGCCTGGAAATGTCCCAGTCCTGAATGGTTCGCAGCTCGATGAGGTCGTGGTGCGAACTGGTCAGGTAATACATATAGACCTGGCTGAAGCTCGACACTACCGGCCCCAGAGTGGGCTGAGGACAATGCTCGGGCAACATTCCAGAAAGTGAGGTAAGCCTCTGCTGAATTAGGTTTCTTGCAAAATAGACATCAGTGTCATCTTCAAAAATTGCCGTTACGACGGACAAACCAAATGACGAATTGGAGCGGATTTTCTTGATTTTGGGCAAGCCGTTCAGAACATTTTCAATCGGATAAGTGATAAGGGCCTCGACCTCTTCGGTGGCCATACTTTCCGGCTCAGTGATTATCTGCACCTGAACGTTGCTTACGTCAGGAAAAGAATCAACAGGCAAATTGAGCATCGCGAAAATACCGGCTGCTATGACTGCAAGAGTTGCGGCGGAAACAAGAAGCCGATGCGACAGCGAAAACGCAATCAGTTTTTCAATCATTTTGATACCTATAAAATTCGACTCGGCGCCAATGCAAAATGAAGCTGCATTGCTGCGCAATTCGCCAGGCCAAAACGTGGCGACCGGCGAAGACGTTCATCATTTACAGGGTGCGTTTAAATCCGTAAAACTCGATTGGACAGCCACAGATTGCCTGGTGGCTCTCGGTAGGCGATACGAGGCGGGCGCTCTTGCAAACTCCGCAAAGGCGGGCTGAGAAGCAACGCCAATGGAATTTTGACGAGAGACACCAGGCATCCGGAGGCGTCGGCTCGAATTGCAATTACAGCTTTGGTTTCGCAATGAGAGCCTAAAAATGGATCTATGAAGACAATGTCTTCCAGGCTCATGTCATTGATGCCGTCGGCATCGAAAGCTGCCAGTGTTTCAAATGCGCCGCAGATAGACACTATCTGAGAGACAATGAAAAGAAAGGTCGGCAAGAATAGTGCGTGAGCGCAGAATCTCATATCACGCTTTTCTATCACAAATGTCCGAATCTCTCCATGCTCTTTAGCGGACTGTAGCGGTGACTTCGCGCAGAACTCTTTCAGTTTTGCCAATTCGAATGTTCGGAGAAAGACTTACATGGCAATCTGCGTTTTTCGTCCCCCAAAACGGGTAGAGCCGAAGATTCCAAATCGATATACCAGGCAGACTTTCGAGAACTGCTTCAGCAAATGGATAGATCGAAAGCCAGTCTTTGAGCCAAAAATTGTTAAAAAAATCGATTTTTGGGGCTATCGCAAACCTCGCAAACCCTAGCCAGTTGGCACTCTCCCCCGCGCGGGGGATTCTTGACAGCACGCCTGAACGAAAGTTAAGCTTGTAGCATGCGGCGGAAGTCAGGCCTTTTTATGCCAGGTTGCTGCCTTCTTTTGTAAGCGTTCCAGACATTACTCGGACCTACATTTCACCAATCAATCTCAACAGGTGATGACAAATGCGAAAAACTAAGAGGGGCCATTTGCCAGCTATGCCGCAAGGCAGACGGCAACGCGGCAACATGATTGCGCTAGTGGGCGCGATCTGTGGCGGTGTGCTGTTGGCGCTGCTCCTGTTCGCTTTAGCCTACACCAGGCTCTTAGGCGGAAATCAGGAGCAAAAAACTGCCATTGAAGCTGCTTCAATCGCAGCGGCAAAGGATCTTGGATGCATCGTCGTGAAGGATGACCACTTCGGATGGGTCAGTCTATCTGACTATGCTCCTACCGGCACCTTGACGAAAGCGCCGGACGGTAATTATCAACCGGTCTATAGCATCAACACTATCTTGGCGACAATCCGCCTCGACATGATCCTCGGAGATCAAGTATCGGCGGTTTGCGGCAACCCAGTATCGATGAATACCTGGAAGTATCTTGCAGATCAAGACTATAACGCTGCAATGACCTCCAAAAATAATCTGACGGCACTGCTGCAAAATTCGTTGTTGCCTGGTGGCGACCCGAACGCAAAAGACATTCAGGGCAATTTGGTTCAACCTTACACAAGCGCCGAAAACGCCTACAAGCAAAACAATGTCAGACAAAACGGCGGTTCCGCATACGTCAATGGTTCGCTCAAGCTGACATTGGGATGCCTTGACGGTGGTTCTGAAACAACAGTCAAAGTTCCTCAACCAGAATCAAAAGCATCGCTTGGTGGTGCCAATACACAGAACGGTAGGTACATGTCTTATGTGAATTATCCATATAATGGCAAAAACTTCGTGTTCACTGGCGCCGGCAACTCTATCAAATTAGTTGATGCGAAAAAATTCAAAGCAACTCTTCCTTTGCCGTACGCCATTCCCGCTATCGTGATGGCAGAAGCAGATCAGAAGTACTTTGAAAACGGCGATACATCTAAACCTGCACGCGTCATTCACACACTGGCTTGCGCACAGCCTGCTTGTATCCCGGATCCAAGACCAGCACCTGGTCTCCTTACGCTCGACTGCCCAGATAACAACTGGCCGGCAATTATTGCGCATATCGCAGATTTGCTCTCGCGGACCCAAATGTTGAACAACATCAACCCTGCAGAGATCTTCACAACCCAAGGCGGTGACTACAACGGACCCGGTTCCGGAGGAACACTTGTTGGTGACGGTGGCTCGTCTTTCGGCTCCGGCAGCATGCCTCCGGCGAGTGCACTTGCAGGCGCAATTTATGACTGGGTAAGACGCGGCGGTAACAACGTCAACATCGACTCAGTTGTTGCGTTCGTCAACGGCACAGGTCTTCCAGGTGGTAAGTTCAACAAGAACACACTCTATAAATTCGTTATCGATCAAAACGGGGTGATTCAGCTCAGTACAACAGGGGCACAAAAAGAGCCTTATTTGGCACTTTCTGAAAACCAGGTCTATATGGACTGCGGTGACGCACTGGACGAAATCGATGCCACCACCGGCAACAAGAAAGCGCCTTGGGCACTTTACATGAAAGATCAAGTCCGTGATTGGGGCGATGTTCTGGGTGGTCAACATGCTGGACAACCGATTCCTGTGAACGGAACCTATATCGCCAGCAACCCGGCTGACAAATGGATCGCCTGCTTACCTTCCGCTCTGCCTGATTCAGCAATCGCGATGAATGGCAATGTCGGAACAGTCAAGCTCGGTGAATACGGGGTGATGGGAACCGGCGCCAACCACAAAAATGGTGGCGGCACGGCAACCACATCACTTCCAGTGCACAACCTCGATGACTTTGCCGAACCAGGAGTATTGGGACTGAATTTCCCCGGAGCGACCGGTGGAAGTATGCCGCCTCAATATCTACAGAATGGTGCTGCAGTCACAATACGCTTCAGGGTTGAAGAAATCACCACCGCAGGTGGTGGCTGGAGCTGGGGTTCTGCCGGTCTAACCGAAGGACACTTCAAGAAATAAGGACTTATCCCACCAAACGCACAACGATGATCCCCCAACTCGGGACGGTTAAAGAGCCAGGCGTACCTGGCTCTTTTGCTGTCTGCACACTTTGTAGGCGCAGGTCATCGCTCGGAGGAAGATTCGCTAGATGACGCAAAAGCTTCTGCAACCGTCTTTTCGACGGTACTTGTTCGATCTTCTTTCTCGCAAAGTAAATCGTAATTTGATGACACTTGATCGGCCAGAGCGGATGTATCCTTTCGATACGGAGAGGTAACCTCCTGTGCAGCGATCTGCAAAGCATTGCTCAAAGCCAGTTTGCGATCGGTCCCGAACCCTTCAAAGGTTTTGCCAATTGCACTGTTTGCAGCCTTCGTAGCGTATTCTCGGCTGTTTTCATAGATTCTCTTGCAGATCTCTACATGTCCTTTTTCATGATTTAACACATCATTGGGCGCCTTCTCTGACACGTAGGTTTTGATTGGCAAAGCAAGTTTCAACTTGACACCGGTAAGAGTAATCCAAACATGGTACCCATCTTGTTGCTTTCGCTCATCCTTGATGGCAATGTCGAGTTCTGGCTGGATGCTATACATCCAGTCGGTGCGGGCAATCTCATGATCGGTGACTTGTTTCTTTGCTGCTGTCGTCGTCGCTTTCACTTTTACGATTCGCACAGAAGGGGGTTCTACAACAATGCGGACCGGATTTTTCTTCTCGCCACAAGCACTCAATGAAAGTGCCAGCAAACCAGCAAGAAATGCCCTTTTTCCGAAAGCAGCATGCAGGCAAAGACTCTTCATTCCGGCTTCACCACAAAATCGTCAAAGTACACGACGCTATCTGCTTTCGACCAAAGTCCAATCTTTCCGTCGATCGCTTCAGTATGCTCATATGCAAAAACAGGTCTCCCATCCAGCAAGCCCTCGATCTTGCGTCCTCTAATTCCCATCGCCAGAGTCATCCAATGCCCAGGCGGCGTAACGACCTTCTGTACCCACTTTATTGGAGTTCGTTTGCCTTTTTCATACTTCCAGAGAACTATGTTATTTTCCAGGCAGTTCGCTCGAAAGATAAGGTAATCACCGTTCGGTTTGATGTTGAAAGCAATGCCAGCGCACTGATCGATTCGGCCAGTGACGCCTTTGAATCGGAAAGTGATAACTCCGTTCTTGAAGTTATCGACCGGCTTATACACGGTCAAAGGGAAATAGGCAAAGGCTTGAACGCGGTCTAAGAACTCGGCATATCTATTTCCGTAAATGGCACGCGACTTGTCAGCCACTCCCACAGCCACTTTTCCTTTTGACCACTTTTTGCCATCGACGCAATAGACTTTATTTCCACTATCGTCACTTACATACCAGCTGCCGACCAGGGAAGCGAAATTCTTCGGTTCCTGGCCTAATTTTTCTTTGTCAAAGTTCTCCGTAAACCCGAGGCTTGCAGCCAGGCATTGCGAAGTTTTGGGAGTCGGATAAACACTCACGCAAGGCACTATATACAGTGCAGCAAACATCGACAAAACCGCCGGCACGTAGACTTTTGACTTACTTTTCAGCACTGATGACTATTCCTCTCGGTTTGCGCATTGATTTGTGACAGACGAACCAGGAAAGAACGACAAATGCAGGCATGATGACATAAAAGAGCAAACGATAATTGCTCGCGTCGGCTTTCAACGGATGTCCAGGATAAGGTGAAGCGACTTCTCCTTCCAGACTTGTGCCGGTCATCATGTGCAGTGTCTCAAGAGCGCGAGGAGCTCCAACATCGTGACTCTGCATTTGGATGCCATTGTAATCATAGAGAATCTGACCAAATTTGGGATCTTCTTGTTTGCCGTCCGTTTCAACCGGTGCAACGTAGACAACAGTTACGTCCTTCACTACACGCCTTAGCTTGCTCAAGAAATTCTGCTCGAAATCTACCGATAGAGAGTCATCGGGACTCAAATGAATGGTGATTTTGAGAGGCTTGTTTATCTTCCGCAGCTCGGCTTCATTCTTCGGATTGAAGGAATTGACGCGGTTTTCACTGAAGTCTTGGAAATAAAGCGCCTGCGATGCAAGGAGTCCTGCGAAGGCAAACACAAGCGAAAATACAGCCGACTTCTTTAGTTTATGAATCACGTCCTTGCCGGTTTTCAGCCAAATCCCGGCGAGTCCTGTAAAGAACAGTGAGGCAAGGATGAAGCCAAGGACTGTTTGCAAACTAAAAAGCCCAGACTCGAAAAGTCGCAGATGTTTGGTCACGGACAGCCAACTGACTGCATTTAAAGTGCTTTGATTTTGGCCTGCAAACTCCAGAACCCACGAAGATATCGTAAATGCAAGAGTGACAATTGCCGCTGTCTGCGGTGAGTCCGTAACTGCAACCGCAAAGAAAGCAATAGAGATAACGAATAGAGCGAAAAGAAGATGCCCGAAGATAAGATTCACAACCTCAGGAACATAGAGATATCCACCCAACGAATGCCAGACAAATAATGCTGTCAGCGCCGGAGCAAGCGAAAGAATAAAAGCAAGCATTGCTACCATCACTTTGGCCACCAGCGGTACGACTAGGCTAGGTGATATCTGCAGCAATAACTTAATCGACCCATACTGTTTTTCAACTCCAAGCATACGGATAACGACAAAAGGAAAGAGAAAAACCTCGCTCAAATACATTGCGCTAAAAGTAGGAACGACAATGCCATCAAGAGGACTTAAACGCGCCATCAATATTTCGTCGCCAATGATTGACTGGCCGGCGTGGGCGTAAAGAAAAACTGCTTCCACGAAGCTAAAACCGACTAGAGGGCAAAGCACCAGAAGCATTACCCAAAATGATCTTGCCGCGGCCAACTCTCTCAATTCCTTGAGAAATAGCGCTTTCAGCATCGTGAAATTGGAATTGGCTTTGCTCACGTTAAAGCGACGAAAACGTCCTCCAAACTTCCAGTGGCAAGTCCCGAATGCTCTTGTAACTGAGCAAGCGTGCCACTGCCCAGGACTTTCCCTTGTGAGAGCAGCAAGAACTCATCAGCTATTCTCTGAGCATCCGCGATTTGGTGAATGGACAAAATGAGCGTTCTTCCTTTTTCTTTTTCACTCTGCAAAATACTCACGACTTCTTTGGTTTGTTTGATGTCCAGCCCTTCAAACGGCTCATCAAGCAATAAAATCGGTGCCGCGGAAAGTAGACCGATAGCGATGAGCAAACGCTTTTGATACCCGCGAGACAGCTCTTTCACGGACTTCGAAAGAACACTTTCCAGGCGTAAACGTCCAATGATTTCATCCAGGCGGTCTTTTGCCGCCATCATCATTGATTGAAAAAAGACCAACGTAGAATAAACACCATGATCCGGATACGGCAACACCTGGTCCGGCTGATAGAAGATAAACTGATGACGGGAATCGGCTGCAACCTCGCCGCCATTGATTTCCACTCGACCTTGATGAGGTTGCAGTCCTGAAACACACTCCATCAGCGTGGTCTTACCTGCACCATTAGGTCCGATTATCGCCAAAATTTTGCCGGAGGCAATCTCCAAATTGACTGCAGTGAGGATTAGCTGCCCACCCATCCTCCGGTTCATGTCAATGACCTTAAGTAGAGATTGGCTTGACAGTTCTTGTCTCCCAAAAAAAAGCAGAAGAGGAAGCCGTTACCAGGTGTATCCACCAGGAAGGCCTAGCGACTGCTCCAGCCGGATCACTCCTGCTTTAACCGCCTCATTGTCACCACGACTCAATGGCTTATCCACCGTATCTTTGAGTGCCACTAGATAAGACGACACATCATTACCACGCTCGTTCAGACGCTTTATTGCATTCCAAATAGCTGTGCGCCTCCACAAACCGAAGCCCCAGGGTGGAGAATAGGAAAGAATATTTGTTTGAGCAAGTGCTTGTGTACGACGGGCTTGCGATGCCAGCAGATCGGCGCGACCACGCTCGTCAGCCTTTGAGGCTTCGACCAATATTTTTGTCTCAATATCATTGTAGAGAGGAGGAATCGAATTGACCTGTCCAGCTGCAACTAGCGCTTCCATTCTCTTGAACATGGAGAATATTTCCTGATAGTTGCCGTCTTTGTCAGCGAGATCTTTGATCTTAAGAAGAGTCATCTCTCGCTTTCTTTGTTCAAATCCCGGAACCACCGTAGCTGACAATACCGCTTGTTTAGACGCGCTGATCACACTACTGCCGCCGCCCGCTCCTCCACCGGCACTCATCCTTGCAATGGTGAGCATGTCCATCAATTGATCTTGAGAAATTTGCTTTGCGGCAAAACTGTTGACGTGCGTTTGATTTACGGTGCACTGACGGATCTGTGCCTTACTCTCCTTGTCGTAGAAATTGAGCTGCACCGCCTTAATGTCACTGCCGAACTTGTCTCTTAGTGTTTTTGTAATCAGAACCGAATCGATTTTCAGATCGTTGTCTGACACTTTTGATGAACGGTACATATAAAGCGATACTTCACCCAGCGAATATCGGGCATTCAAAGCAACCGAAGCCGGCAAAATCTTTGCGCTGGTAATAGCTTCCGTAATTTGAGTCGGCGTAGGGGCAGCCCACGCTGGAAGCGATGTAATGCAACAGGTTGCTGCCACAAGCAATGTGCGCATCTTAACTCTGGTCAAAAATGTGCTGATCACAAAACCACCCGTCAGGAGAGCCCACTCATAAAATCCATTTTAGCGCGGCTTTCAATCCTGCGCCCAACAGAGCATCTCGGACGGCGTTGCCAAGCGAGCAAAAATCTAATTGCCACCAGTTGCGGTGAAAAAAAAGCTCCGCCGGGGCGGAGCTAATGTTTTTGAACTTTTCGAGCAACTACTCGGCGATTGCCATTTCGTCTTCTTCTGAAGCTTCAGTCGGCTCCGCATCGGCAACCGGTTGAGCTGGCTTGGAAGGCTTGTCTTCCATACCTTCCATTACCACTTCAATATTGATTTCGGCTTGAGCATCGGTTGCCAGTTTCACAACTGCTTTGTAGGTGCCCAGGGCGCCGATATCTTCAATCTTGATCAAGCGCTTGTCAACATCGACTCCACAAGCCTTTTGGATTGCCGCGGCGACTTCTTTGTTAGTGACTTTGCCATAGAGCTTACCGCCTTCACCAGCTTTGGCGCCGAGGCGAATAAGACCATGATCAGTAATCTTTTGGCAAAGATCGAGAGCTTCTTGATGTGCTTTCTCTGCTTTCTTGCGCAGCACTTCGACATCTTCTTCCCGTTTCTTCATTGCACCAGGAGTGGCAAGAACGGCAAGGGAGCGCGGCTGCAGGAAGTTGCGGAAATATCCGTTGGAAGCCTCGACAATGTCGCCGGCTTTGCCCAACTTCGGAACGTTTTGCTGCAATATGACCTTCATGCGATCGTAATCCCCCAAACAAAATTCAAGACGCCCAATAGCGGCGCGCGTGTAAGCAAGCAGTCATTGACTCTACCATGTCTTAAGCCAGAAATATTCAGGCTACACAGAAGTTTCAAACTTCCGTTAACAAGAGTAGGCAAACTTCGCAGCTAGAAACCGGTTGTCAAGCAGGCATTGGCTTGCAGGCAATCAGTCTGTAATTTCATTTGATATCAATTGAAATTACAAAGCGGGGTGCTTTGGGTCTTAAAAACGCTCGCGGAACATGCCCCGAACGCCGGAGGGGTCGCAGGAAAAGCCGAATCGCTTGTAAAAGCCATCGGTTCCAGGGTCGGCGTAGAGAGTTACCAAGGGAATCGGATAGGTGTCGAGCTCTTTGAGCAGTTCATTCATGACAAGCAGTCCCAGCCCACGCCGCTGGTAAGACGGTCGCACGACCACATCCCAAACCGTAGCGTTGAAAACTTTGTCGCCTGTTGCGCGGGCAAAGGCAATCAGAAGCTCACCGTCCCAGATCGAAACCACAGCCAGGCTATTTTCCAGAGCCTTGGCAATCAATTCTGGCTCTCGCTTGCTCCAGCCAACAGAAGCACAAATCTCTTGCACGGCCACAGGCGATATATCCTTCCTGTGGACGACTACCAGATTGGGCGGCAGAGGCTCGCGTGAGCCATCGGGGCGCTTCCAAATGCTAGAGAGAACCATCGAGTAAAACCCTTTCTAAAGTTGCCACCGATTCGACGTGATAGGTCTGAGGAAACAGGTCAATCGGTTGAATCCGCACTGCTTTATACCCATATTTGCCGGCCTTGCCTTCGCTAGATTCTGCAGAAGGTGACTCCAAGCCGATATCCTCGCCATCTGGGGCTTCTTCGGACGTTTCATTATTAGACACATGGGCAGTTTCTGGTACCTTTCCTTGCGACAGATATTTGAGATCCCGTGCCAGGGTGGACGGGTTACAGCTGACATAGATGATTCTGGGCGGGGAAAGGGCCAGAAGCGCTTTGACCACCTCAGGACTTAACCCCTTGCGAGGAGGATCGAGAACAACTAGATCGATCTTTTCGCCCATGTCGGCAAACTGCGGCAAAACACCAGCCACATCTCCTTCTACAAACTCGACATTGCTGATTTGATTGTTCTGAGCGTTAAGCCGGCCGTCCAGCACAGCTTGGGTGTACTCTTCGACAGCAATAAGGCGCTCGCACCCCGGGGCCAACCAAAGAGAAAATGCGCCTACGCCAGCATATGCATCAACAACAAGTTCGAGCTTTTCCCCTTCGCCAAGCTGTCCGTATGCCTGTAAATAGACTATTTCCAACAGTCTTGCTGCTTGCTCTGTATTGACTTGAAAAAAACTTGTCGGTGACAGCCTGAACGTCAAGCCTGATTGCAGCTTGCTCGGCAGCTGACTGTTGGATGTTTTCAAAACCTCATCAATGAAAGAATTACCGGCGATCATTCGCGTCCTATCGCCCAGAATGCGATTTCCCGGACGGTCATTGTAATTCACCGCCACACCGACAATTTTTTCGTCGCGAAGCATGATCAGTTCAGCCAGCTCCCCAAGCGCCTCCGGCTCGCTTTCTTCGGTGCAATTCATAACCAGTGTCAACAGAATGTTTCCATCGGCTCTACTCTGCCTGGCGTGGATATGCCGCAAAAGCCCTTTTCTCTTGCGCTCGTCATAGGCGGAGATATCATATTCTTCCAGAGCCTCCTTTACGGTTTCCAGCATAAAATCAAGCTCTTTCGACTGTACGGGGCAGTGCTTGATGTTGACCAATTCATGTGAGTCTTGCTTGAAATACCCGGCAAGAATGCGATTGGAGTCGTGCGGATTGCGGACGGGAAACTGAACTTTGTTTCTGTAATAGAGCGGATCTTCCGCACCAATACACGGTTCGACGACTGACTCGGGCAAACCTCCAATATGGCAGAGCGCTTGTTTGACTATGCTTGTCTTGTGCTCGGTCTGCTTTTCATAAGAAATATGTTGCCACTGGCAGCCGCCACAAACTTTGAAAAGTTTGCACGGTGGCTCTGTGCGGTCTTGCGACGGACTGATAAGGCGTTCGATTTTGCCTTTTGCGAAATTCTTTCTGACGTCATAAAGCTCGACTTCAGCCACATCTCCAGGTGCACCGCGACTAATAAAAACGGGCAGTTGGTCAGCCTTTCCGAAAGCTTCACCGCCCGGGGCCATGGAAGTGATCGTCATCTCGACGAGCGTCCCTCTTCTTACAGCTTGTGCTTGTTGAGGGTCTCTGTGTGAGCGCTTTTTTGCCATTTGGTTTGCCTCTTGCGCCACGCGCTCGTATGTAAATAGCCCGACAAATCTGCCAATCCCCCATATAGGGCAGGTTAGAACGGCCCAACCGGGGTTTATATAAGACAGGAGATTATTCTAGACTGGGTCGGCCCCCAGCGCAAAAATATGCAAAGTTTTGGCGAAATTGAAAGCACTGATAGCGTCGAACCAAGAAACAGTCCGGAAGAGAAGAATCCTCAGCAAGACGCTCTCAGCCAATATCTACTGACCTCCGAATCCGGCATTATGGCGACGGAATGGTCGGTGATCGTTCTCACTTTGACTGCCGTGATTCAATTCGTTGTCGTGTCACTTTCCGGCAGCATGGCGCTCTTAGGCGACTCTATCCACAATTTCAGCGATGCATTGAGCGCCCTTCCTCTCTGGTTGGCCTTCTTTCTTCAAAAGCTGCAACCAGACAAGCGCTTCTCACATGGGTTCGGACGTTTTGAAGATCTAGCCGGCATTTTTATTGTGGCGTCCATTATCGTAAGTGGGCTTGTTGTCGGCTTCGAGTCAATATTGCGACTGTTCCATCCGGAAAAGGTGCAACACCTCCATGCGGTGCTTGGCGCTGCATTCATCGGCTTTATAGGCAACGAAGCAGTGGCAATGTTTCGTCTCAAGATCGGCAAAGAAATCGGCAGCGCGGCACTGATTGCCGATGGCTACCACGCGCGCCTGGATGGACTGACCAGCCTTTCTGTCATGGTCGGCTGTGCCGGAATCTGGCTGGGATATCCGCAAACCGATTCGATTGTCGGCCTATTTATGTCAGCCCTGACTTTGTGGGCGGGATGGGAATTGGCAGGCACGATTGTGAAACGCCTTGTCGATGAAGTAGATCCTCAATTGCTGGCAGCAATTGGTGAAAACGCGCTGAAACAACCGGGAGTGCGCGGTGTGGAAAGTGTAAAAGCCCGCTTTTCCGGTCACCGGCTGCGCGTCGAATTGGTCGTCAACGTCGATGGCGGGCTGAGCGTAGAGAGTGCACAAAAAACATGCGACACACTTCGCGCCGGACTGACCAAGGCAATGCCAGTCATTGAGCACGTTTCAATCGAACTTGCAGCTGAAGACAAATAGTTCAGTTGAAGTGTTGAACTTCTACTTTGCTGCAGTCAAGAGTTTTTTCTCAAAAATCGAGCGATAGTCGAATGTGTCGAGATATTGGAATGTATATGCGGCAATCGCTTCTTTTTCTTCTTTGGAAAGCTCATTGGCAGTAGCAATATTGGCTTCGGGAGTTGCTTTCCTGATCGTGCCCCAGGGGAAAATCTCCTCCAGCTTCTCGCCGTTCCAGGTTGGCTCTTTAAGAGTGTCGGAAGTCTCCAATCCCATCTTCTCCAGCACTGCGCCTAGCGTTTTCTTCGGATCTTCCATCACGTCTTCTGCTCTTACGATGTGCAAACGATCCGGGAATTTTTCTTTGTACATGAGCGCGTGGTATTGGTTTAAGGTCCAACCCAACATGTAATGCTGCAAAGAATGCGGCACGGGACGCTTCTTCGTATCTGCGTATGCAGACCACGGATTGCGCACGACGTGAAGAACATGCGCATTGGGCATATCGGTCAAAATCTTTTCAGCGTCAACAACGATAATCGGGCTGTAGCCGACATGCACGACTTCACGTCCGGAGCGTTTGTAGTCTTTCCATGCTTCAAATGTGGCTTGGAAAAAAGCAGCCATGTTATTGGCGCGAGAACGACCCGTTCTTACAACATGCTCGACGTATAGTTTTTGGCGTTCTTGATCGGCGAAGTCGAAAGGCATATGTCTGAACTTGCTGACCTTGGGAGTCAAAGCGCGCACTTTGCATTCTTCGTCGATGATCGCTTTGTAATCTTCTGCCGGCGAAGCATCAAGCGCAAAAGACGGCCAGCGATACTTGACAGGAAACATCGATGCCAGATGGTCGTTTACCAGGCGCGTACCGGGCTGAGACTCGTATGGATAAACATACAGCTGCGGGTGCCCATCAAGAAAACGGTGAGTTGTGTTGCCGCCATTCTCATACATGGCGGAAAGCATCAGCAAACGGAAATCACTGGTCATTATTTTGCCTCACCGGAAAGTCTTAGAAGATCTACCAGTTTTCGCCGCAGATGTCGATTTATGCGGCTTCATTCTTTTACTTGAAGGCGCCGAATCGGTCTCATACGCATAGAAAACCAGCTTCTCTCGTTCACCGTCACGTTTCAGAGAAAATGGAAGAGCCGAAGACATGCTTTGCGGCATAGATTCAACTGCAAAAATCTGATTGCCGGAAGCCCAGGTGACGCTTGAGAGAACTTTTCCAGTGTTTAGGTCGACCGCATGCACGCCGCAGATACTCTTTTCGACTTCCAGGCCAGGAGCATACTGCTTAAACCTCGGGATTACGCGTGATGTACCGACAAAAGCAATATCGCCTACGATGCACAAACCACGGGTCCAGCCGCCCAAGCGCGCGATCGGTTCCGGCTTAGCGCTATTGGCAAGACAAATTTCTCCGTATCCGGAGTTATCGACAAAGAGCTGCTTGCCTCTCAAGCGCGCAGAATGGGGTCTGGTCAGCCCTTTGCAAACTGGCTCTCTGGTGCGTCCGGAGAAAATCACGCCGCGACCGTCCACAGGATAGGATTCATCACCAGGCCTGAGTTTCGCAATGCTCGTCGATGATGCGGAAAAAAATGAATCTGCCAGTGTTTTTCCTGCAGCGATTGAATTGAGCTGAATGTGGTTTTGCTCAAACACCGGGCCTTTGCTTGTTTCAATACACTTGGGCCACCATACTCTTTTGAACCCCTCGTCAAAATCAATTGAAATAACACAGTTGTGGCCAACAGCATTACCATGCAAAATGCCGTCAATGAGAGCCAGATCGTGCATATAAACACATCCCGGCAAGTACAAACTGCGTGTCACCATGAGCGGACTTTCTGCCGCTGGCAATAACTTTCGATCTACGTCTAGACGAGGGAGAAACCCCGACAGTGGGCGCATCTCCAGCAATTGATTGGGATTGCGTGTGCTGGCGACATAAACGCGTTTTTTCCTCTCATCAATTGCGACCCCGGACGGGTGTGGCAATGGAAGATAGGAAATCTGCGGCTTTCCAGCATCTGCGGACAGACACAAAAGCAGATGTTCGTACTCACGGCTGACTACAAGGGAAACTTTTAGCTTGCTCAAAAGCTCGAAGAACTCACCCTTGACCTTATATTTCAGGAGTTCTGGATCTGTATTTTCGGCATCCTTCCAGAGGCTGGCCACTTGCGCCGTATCTCGCCACTGGGCGCTATGGCGCGCCCAGAGGGCTTCCAGCTCATCGACCTTAGAATTCTTGCGAGCATTTTTTCGAGGAAGCTGCAGGCGGGCCATTAGTTTTTGCCCTCGCTCCACAGTTCATATGCGCCCCAGTACATTTTGATCGCCGAACCGTAATTGGTGGTTGATTTGCCACCATGCCTTTTGGTTGACAGAACGGGCACTTCGATAACCGGATAGCCTTCTTTCCTGCATATCCAATTGAATTCAGCATCGATCAAATCATCATCTCGTTTGAGCGCAAGCAGCTTGTCGAAATGACGGGGAAATACTTTGGGAGTGCCGTTTATGTCCCAGGTCGGCAAATCGAAAAATGCACGGCATTCCAGATTGTAAATCAGCGAACCAAGGCGGCGGCGCCAGTTATCCCTTATCTTGCGATTGGCTTTGACCACCACAGACGGAAACGCAATCGAATAAAGGATGTGCAAAACTAGATGTTCTGGCGAAGTGCGCGCCGAATTTGTATAACAGATCAAATCACCTTTTGCTTCTTTCAATCCAAGACGCACAGCCAATCCCCATCCGCCGCTTTCAGTGTTGAAGGTGCGAATGGCTGGATTTTGCTCGGCAAGGCGCCGGCAGACTTCAGGCGAATTGTCCTTGCAACCGTTGGTGACAAGAATAATTTCGTGCGGCGTTTGAACTTTTTCAAGCGCTCTTACGTATTCATTGATAATCGAGCCAATATGGTCCGCTTGATTGCAGACCGGCAAGATTATCGAAACAAGTTGGTTTTCAGCCACTTATTTGCAGGGGCGCATTGTTGGCGCCGACTCCCCGTAACTAGAAATGGCATCGCACAGCCGTGTGTGTGCCTCAATAGCAGAAGCAAATTTTCGCAGCAAAAGACGAAATTGTGCATTTATCAGGGGTTAGAAATATTCCACTATCTGCAACTTAGAGAAAAACACGCTCATTTTTGGGCTAATCGAACATTTTCAAGCAACTCTTTACATCGCCGCGATGCTTATAATGCATGATTAGGTCAAGAAGAATTTCCAACTGCTTTCACGCCAACCAACGACCAATGGCACCATCACTCGTCCACGTCTCAGATATTCACTTCGGCTCCGGCGAATCGCACGGACGAGTGAATCCTGTCACGGGCTTGAATATCCGCTTTGAAGACTTTGTCGAAGCACTCTCGAAAGTGGTCGATCACGCCATCGAACACAAGGTCGATGTATTCCTGTTTTCCGGTGACGCCTATCGCAATGCCTCGCCCGAGCCGGTTTATCAAAAGATGTTTGCCCGGCAATTG
>DTSE01000045.1 GCA_012965515.1 Candidatus Melainabacteria bacterium
CACGCGGACCGCCAGCATTTCTGGAATTAGCCCCTGCCAGGATTTGAACCTGGACCCTTCTGGTTCGTAGCCAGATGCTCAATCCGTTGAGCTACAGGGACAAGGCCGGACCGACAAGCTCAGCTGTGGTCCGGGTTTCTCGGCGGCCGCCGTAGAAATGAGAGCCCACCATCGGAGTCGAACCGATATCTCCGCCGTGGCGCGACGGGGTTCTGCCTTTGAACCAGGCGGGCAAATTGCCACAGAAGGAATTGCACCTCCACCTCTCGCTTATCAGGCAAGTGCTCTGCTAATTGAGCTATGCGACAGTGGGGCCCGATGCAGGACTTGAACCTACAACCCTCTCCTTGTAAGGGAGACACTCTTCCATTGAGTTAATCGGGCAAATGGAGACTATCGGAGTTGAACCGATGACCTTCTCGTTGCAGGCGAGACGCTCTTACTAATTGAGCTAAGTCCCCGAGCGTTTTCAATTTTCAGTGTTCGAGAAATTCTAATTTTGTGCAGTCGTGTTTGCTTGTGCGCCGTCGATGAAACCGCGCGTGTTGAGCTATTCTTCGTGCGCAACGATATTAGTTGCACGCGAAACTAAATCAATCAACGAGTGCGCTGATCGAAATTGCATTGTGATGAAATGGGCGCCAGGAGCGAGAGAAAAGAGCCCTAAAAACAAAATTGCCTGGGTTCTTTACCCAGGCTCTGCGAAAGTTAGAAACAAATTTGTCTCATCGCATATCTGGGATTTCCTTGCGCACCACCGTGCCACAAAACACTGCGCCGCCGAAAATGGCGTGCCATGTGCGTTTCGTGGTTGAGCGTTTGTATGCTGGTTTAACCATAAATGAACTCCCTAAAAAGTCGGCCCGAGGACCGACTGAATCCAACATATCACAAGACCATTTTGATCGCAATGATAATTTTCCGAATCCAGTTAAATAGAATTCTGTAAGCAGAGGTGACTTTGAGAATTGCACTCTGAATACATTCAGAAACTCCTTTGAGTGCATTCGTCCTTTTGCAGGACACAGCCTTTCAAAAGTGGTTCCTAATTTTGCCTGACACTTTTAAGTCTCGTCTTTGACGGTAGATGGAAAGTCGCGGATAAGATCGGCGCTAGAGTCTCGCTTTGAAAATGAGCTCGCCACCCAATTCCAAATCTCGGCTGCTGAACGTTTCCAATCGAAGTTTGAAACTTCATCGGGCTCTTTGCCATCTGATACTTCATAGGCGGTAAATTGCGTGCTGCCGCACGTTTGACAGTATTTGGCGGCTTCAAGCATTCGAAACTGGCATCTGTCGCAGATTTTTATCTTCATCATTTTTCTTTCCAGGTCGCTTTAGAGTTTGACTCCACCGCAAACGACTTTGTTCCTGCTTTTCGATGTTTTCCATAAATGGAACAAAGTGGCGGGAGCGCTTGTCTCCCAAGCGGAAATGAGGATTGATGCATTGGAAAAACATAGATATTCCAATCTTGCCGCCCGCGTGGTTATTTTTGTACTAACCACTGGCATGCCATGCTGGGCTTCCGATCACGTTCAAGATTCGAAAAAGCCAAGTAAGCTATCGAGAGTCTTCAAAGGCGTGGCGTCTTTCTACGGGAAAAAGTTTCAAGGCAAAAGGACTGCTTCCGGAAAGCCTTTTGACATGAACGCCTTCACGTGCGCTCATCCCAATCTTCCATTTGGAACACCTGTGTTGGTTCAAAATGAGGAGACGGGCGCGCAGTGTCAAGTCATAGTCAATGATCGTGGACCCTATGTACGAAATCGATGTATCGATTTGTCGAAGGCCGCGGCGAATAAACTTGGAATAACTGGTGTGGCGAAGGTTGTTTGCAAGACTGGGCGTTATGTTGCAAACGGATTTGATAGGAAGAAAACTCCAAAACAAGTTGCTTCACACCAGTGAATTATGCGCCACTGCAGGTGGTGAATCATCGATAGTGAATGCGTTTTAGCGCTGCCGCCTAACTCGATCCACGTAGTTGCGGACAAGCTCTCCGGTAAGTGGATTGCCGGTTGTTTCTCTTCTCGCGCGCTCTGGCTCGACGGCTGGATTCGGACCGCCTCTCACCAGTCCAACTACTTCACCGCTTTCATTGTAAATTGGTCCACCTGAATTGCCGCCCCTTGTGTGCGAAGTCATTTCTATTAAGGTGACTCGTCTATTGCCGGCGAGTGTTCTTTCATTGCTCGTCGAAACTGCATTTATTTCATGTGGAGAAACCATCATGGTGCGCGAGAAAGTTGGAAAGCCTGTTGTCCACCCTGCTGTTCCAGCGACAGGACTTTCGCCAATGCGCGCGGGGTTGCAAACGCGATCGTTACTCGCACCAACGTTAACGGCCAGGACTGCACGGTCGTTCGCGCGATCGTTGAGCCGAACTTCCGCGGGGTAGATATTGCCGTCTGGCATCTCGACTGCTCTGCTTACAATGCGAGTGCGCGGAAAAGCTGTTACTACGTGACCGGCTGTTGCTATCAGGCACTGTTCGCCGTTGCGGTCGATGATAACACCCGAACCTTGCGAGCGCTCCATTCCTTGTGGCGTCTGTACCCGCGCATCGATTCTCACGGTTTCTCTGAGAGCTTGACGATAGAGCTGTTCTGTATTGAACTCAATTGCACTCGGGTCTTGCGCTATCGCCCTGCCTCTTTCGGACGTTCTGACGTCACCACGGCTTGCCGGAGCTACGGTGCAACCGTCAGAGCGCTCACCGGCAATCATCATTGGGATCTCACCAGGCGCGGCGGAGTTTCGGCAATCCTGTCCGACAAAGTCGGTGCGGCGCTGAAGTTGATGGATTTCAGTCAGCATCGCATGCGATGCAGCTCTTGACGCAGCTGCTTCTCGGGGCGCATCGCTGCCGCCCTCGCGTTGCGGTTCGCGTGGCACGTCGGTCATTATAAGAACCTGTAGTAAGTCAGAAGAGGTGAGCGAGAGACCCAACCATTATTTCCCGCCAACCTGACATGAATTTGACATTATTGAAGTGTCGCTTGCGGAAGGCAAACCGGGCGATGCATGGCATCGCCCCTACGCTTCTAGTTAAGTAGAAGTACTTCCAACCGATTAGCGAAGTCGGCGTCCCGGTCTACGTGTTGTAACTAATCAGCTTTCAATTTCTCTTTTAAGAACTTCGAGAACTCTCCAAACGTTTCTTTCAAGTCTTGGTAGTGTTCTTCACCTTCAACCCATTCGCTCGCGCTCAAGAGGTCGTTGAGTTCTCGGCAAAACTTGCAGATCGTTCGCGCACCAACGTCGGCGCTCGCAGAATTCAATTCCTGCAAAACGCGGAAACACTGAAACTTATCTCGCTCGCTCATCAGCTTTTCGAGCGTCTCGACGTAGTTCTCTGCGCTCGACAAATAGTTGCGCAGCAGATTGTCGTAATTTTCATCACCGAAATGTTCGAGAATTCGTTTCAAATCCTCTGGGTCGAGCCATATTCCCTCATAATGCGCGAGGTCAACGTCCTCATTGTTATCTTTAGATTGGACATTCTTATCCAGCCAGTGATTTACCTTTACATACAAGATATCTCGGTCAATCGGCTTGGCAATGTGGTCGTCCATTCCAGCGTCCAGGCACTTCTGCTTGTCGTCGTCAGAAGATAACGCAGTGACGGCGATAATCGGTGTGTGACCGCCCGTAATCTTTTCCTGCTGGCGGATGATTTGTGTTGCTTCAAAACCGTCCATCTTCGGCATGTGGACGTCCATGAGAATCAGGTTGTAAGGGGTTTTCTTCGCCGCCTCAACTGCCTCGCGCCCGTTTTCGACGGTGTCGCAGTCAAACTTGTACTGTGCCAGCAAAAGCAGCAGTACTTTCACATTGACCTTATTGTCTTCGGCAATAAGGATCTTGACTTGGGAGTCGGTTCCTTCTGGCATCCTGAATTCCAATGGGCAGTGCCTGACCCTTATACCAGATTTGGCGCTTCCCTGCCTTACCAGGTCGTTCGGCTCATTAGATGGACTGTTCGAGGTTTTACGTTTATTCTCTCAAGTGTTTTTTTCCCGCGTGAGACTGACATGAAAAGAGTGGTTTTGCTACGAACAAATTCAGTTGCAATTTGCGCGTTTGTCGCGCTCGCGTCAACTTACAATCTTGCTCTTAATACAACAAGCGCCGGTGCTCAACCAGCATCCAGTTATCTGCATGATGGTGACAATACAATAAATCCCTGGTCTCGTAACGAAAAGGAGATCACTAGGTATAGGGAAGCTCTAGATACAGCAAATGCGGAAATCAAACGCAATTCCAAAGATCCAAAGAACTTTATTAATCGTGCTGACGCTTATTTGTACCTGATGAAGCCTAGGGAAGCATTGAGTGATGCGAACACAGCACTTTTGCTCAAGCCTGGCGCTGAATCACTTTGTGATCTTTATTGCAACAGGGGAGAGGCTCTTTTGTAGCTCCATCAGTACTCAGAAGCTCTTACGGACTTAAACAAAGCTTGTACTATTGATCCTGAGTACGGAGAAGCCTTCTATTTTAGAGGCATGGCAAAAGAGAAACTTGGACAAATCGCTCTCGCCATTAACGACTATGCGGTTGCTCGTTCTCTCGGGTTTACTGGAAGGGGCTTTAACCTAGATTTTGCTCCCTTCCTAGAATCCATGCAGCGCAGAATCAAGAAAGCGTGGTTTCCACCAAAGGGCAATGAGAACAAGAGGGTCGTAGTTGCCTTCCAAGTCGCTCGTGATGGAAGTGTCTTGCGTCAAAAAATCACTAAGTCCTCAGGCGTTTCCTCCGTTGATGCTGCTGCAACGACCGCACTTCGTAATGCCGCACCGTTCCCGCCTTTACCTAAAGGCGCTCCAGAAAACATTGATATCGAGTTTACGTTTGACTATAACGCTTTCAAAAGCGGAGCAATTTCTGGTGTAAATACGACTCATCCACCTGCCGGAGTTTCCTATCTTGACCATACAACAAATCAGTGGAATCAGGCAGAAACTGATGCCAGAAAGAAACTTGAAGACGCGAAAAAGGGTAAGGATGAAGGGGCGATTTCAACGGCGGAGTTGCAACTTGCGCACATCTATACAGACAGAGGCAAGTATCCACTTGCGATTGACTTGTATAGGAGCGCATTTGGAGTGCTGGAGAAGAATCCGGATCGAAAGTCTGTATATGGGGAAGAGCTGGGCAATTTAGCAATGGTGTACTCGCTACAAGGAAAAAATGCTGAAGCCGAAGTTGAGTTCAAAAAGGCTCTTGAACTCATAGACTCAGGTACAGGGTTCCCTAGCAATCCTGCCGTTATGCAGATTCTTAAGGAGTACGCAAAAGTTTTGTATAAAACCAATAGGGTTGATGAAGCAAACAAGATCTATGCACGATTGAAGAAGTAAGTCTGTTGGACCGGGCGATGCATGGCATCGCCCCCTCCATGATGGCGGTCATTTAGTCA
>DTSE01000046.1 GCA_012965515.1 Candidatus Melainabacteria bacterium
GGTCCGATCTACATCATGCCGCAATCGATCCACTTTCTAAATGAAGAATCACTGGATGCGGCCAAAAGTGTTTTCAACGCGCATCCGAATCTGACTATCTTCTGCCGCGATCAAAGAAGTTTTGACTTTGCCAAAGACCATTTTTCCCACTGTCGTTCGATATTGGCTCCGGATATGGTCTTCATGCTGGCTTCCGTGATTCAAATGTTTTTCAAGAAACGCAAAAAGGGAAAAACAAAATTTCTAATTCGTGCAGACAAAGAATCAGCCAACGAAAAACTCTCCAAAATCGCCCATGATTTCAACCTCGCCAGCGAAGACTGGGAATCATACACATGGCTCTACGACGGGCGCGGCAAGCTCGCTGAGCTGCCGGAGATGTACAAAAAACTTCCCGGCTCAGTATATGCCGTTCGCGAACTTTGGCAAAGAGGAATTTCAAAACCTCATCGTTTGCCAGATCGATTCAAGTGGAGATTTCTAAAGCGATTTGCTGCAGTTCTTGCAGCAATGCCAAATCGAGAGCAGACACTCTTTTCCTGGATGATTGCATTCGATGCATTGAGACAAGTTTCCGAATGCGTACTGATCGTCACTGACCGCTTGCACGTGCACTTG
This sequence comes from Candidatus Melainabacteria bacterium, assembly GCA_012965515.1. Classification (GTDB taxonomy): domain Bacteria; phylum Cyanobacteriota; class Vampirovibrionia; order Obscuribacterales; family Obscuribacteraceae; genus QKMZ01. The sequence continues at coordinate 619 of DTSE01000046.1, forward strand.
ACCGCGTGCATTTTGGGTGTGAAGAACGGCTTTATCTCGAATTCATATCACAAGAATGAGCAGTTCTACACTACCTGGAAGATGCAAAATAAAAACAGCAGATTTCTTGCAACAGACGCCGAGATTACCGACTTCCTCAAGAGTAATGACTAACGGGGCGCCACTCTGCGCGTGTCTCCGATCGCGCTTATTCGAGCATCTGTGTCAGGCATTGTTTTTGGCGAAAGAGAAAATTCACTGTCTACAGATGAGTCAATCGTGCTGTTTGGCACTCTTCTGAATAGAAAGAAAATTGCCCGCAGAATTGGATTCTGAAAAACCTGCTCAGCAAACGAAATGCGCTTTAGCGCTTCCTTATGAATCGCGTGCACACGACGCGACTCGGCATCGACTGCCAACCATTCTTGATACAGCTCATCGTACTGATCTTCCAGCCGCCTGAACTGTCTTTCTTTGTACTCTAAAACCTCCGGGTAGTAGCGGTCATAGAGTTCCTTATGATGCTCCATCAAGACCGGAATCGACTGCCACCATTGATCGCGATTCACACACGACATGCTGAACTCATGCTTGCGATACTTGAATAGCGGTTTTTCAATCCGACCAAACTTCATTCCACAACCCATCGCCGCAACCCAGAATTCGTGGTCGCTGTTGAGCGTCAGATGTTGGTTGTATCCGCCCACCTCTTCGAAAACCTTTCGCTTCATGAGGAAAGTGACCGGACCCGGCTCTCCAGCCAGCAAAGAGAAGAGCGAAATCTCTTCTTTCCACAGATAGTCACGCGCACCAAATAACTGCATCTGTGTGTAAATGCCGTCATTGTCAGAATTCTGCAGCGCCGCCATCGTCTCTTCCAGAAAAGTTGGCGTAATCAGGTCATCCGAATCCATTATTACGAGAAACTCACCTGATGCCTGCTTAACACCGGTGTTTCTTGCTTCGGGCAAACCCTTGTTCGTTTCGTGCGTAACAATTTTGAGCGGAAAGTCGACCGGTCCAAAATCTAGCTCGAACACGTGCTTTTCTGGCGACCCATCGTCAACGATGATCACTTCGAAATTTCGATATGTCTGCGCCTTAATGCTCGCCACGACTTCCAAAAGGTAGTCGGCGTAGCTGTAATACGTGATTACAATCGAGATCAGCGGCGCTTTTTGCATGGTCGTAAGACTTTGTTTTCTACCAGTCTACCTGTTGATTCAAAAGCAACATGACAACCGTCTCATGATTAGGTATTCGGCATTGTTATACAAATGCAGCATGCGCACAAACATTTACCAACTAGAACCTAAGCTCATCGACGGGCAGATCGAGTTAGCGGCCGAAATCGAAACGCCGACCGGGGTTCGCAATCGTCTCTGGTACAAGGTACCTGAAGAGCTTGCGCAAAACTTGACGGGCAGCGCAGAACCCTTTCTCATTGCCGCAATATTTGCAGCCATGACAAACAAAGCCAATGTCCATGTTCATGGCACAGTATCGCCATTTCTCATTCGCAACTTGATGGAATATCAGGCTTACTGGTATGCGAACTTGCCTGCCAAATACAATCGTGTGGAAATTACTGCCGAAATCGAGGCAGAGACCGACGTTTTTCCCGACCTCGACAGATCGATTTGCGCCTACTCCGGCGGGCTGGATAGCAGCTTTACAATTTACAGACACGCATCTGGTATTTGCGGTCGGTTGAAACGCAATTTGGGTGCGGCTCTCTTCGTGCACGGATTCGACATCCCTCTGGAAGACGAAGAAGCTTTTCAAAGAGCATTCAGGACAAACCAGGACACACTCAAATCTGTAGGCGTACCACTGTATTCGATTAAATCCAATCACCGCCTGCTTTTCCCAGATTGGAACGAGACGCACGCAGCCGGTATTGCTTCGTGTCTAACTCTATTTAAACGCAGCTTTTCTGAAGGCATTGTTCCCGGTACTTATTGCTACAACGACCTGGCGCCGCTGTGGGGGAGCAATCCGACAAGCGACCATTTGATGTCCAGCCGCAATTTTTCCATTTTTCACGATGGCGCCATTTGGAATCGCGGTTCGAAGCTGTATCATTTGCGCGAATGGCAAACAGCCTACGAGCGCATTCGCGTCTGCTACTCAAATCCCAAGAAAGACCAAAATTGCGGTCATTGTGGCAAATGCCTGGTCACACTAATGTTGATCAGTATGCTTCAACTGCCCACACCCTGCTCGTTTCCTCGAGCGCTCTCGCAAGAGGTTTTTGAAGATATTGAAGAACTCGACGAAGTACACATAAGAGCTCTGGAAGAGCTTCTGAAAATAGGCAACAGGCTGCCGTTCCGCGCACAGCTCGCCGAATTGATAGCAACCAACCGACAACGCTTAAAGCCCAAGAAAACAATTCATCACGAGCTCAAACAAACTAGCGAGAGAATAAAGGCGCTGTTTGGAAAGCCGCCCTATTAACCACAAACTACTCTCACAGCGGCTTCAACAGACACTGCAAACAGGCTCAAACCGGCTCGCCGATTGCCAAAACAAGTACGACACAATCATCAACCCCATCTAGTCCGAGGGAATGATTCAGTTCGTCATCGATGAACCCCCCCGTGGCCGTAACGGCGAGGTTGAGTGCAGCGGATACGAGATAAATGTTTTCCGAGACGTGCCCGGCATCAAGCAAACCCAGCCTGTATGCGCGTGGACCATACTTTGTGCGCAACCGACCCTGATTGCTTGCAAGAAAAATCAGTGCGCTTGCTTCGCTCAATTCGGACTGCAAAAGCAGCATGCGTTTGACCCATTCTTTGAAGTCGCCGAGCCTAATTTGTTTCAGTCCATGCGCGCCAACATCATAGTGATAAAGCCCTTTCTCAACATCGTCCACGTTCAAAGCAAGAACATACATTTCGCACGAACAGAGACTGCCGGCGCTGGGAGCGTTACGGCTCGCGTCATTTGCATTTCCCACATTGGACCGGAGTCCATTGGAAAGGCCGAGCAACTGTCCGAATTTTTGCAAATCTAGAGGCTTGGAAGAAAACTCTCTAGAGCTTTTCCTCCGCGCCAGAGCGTCAAACAGACTCATCTCTGGTGCTTTGGTAATCCTCTGAAAATTTTGCGTATCTGCATTTGTGTCCAGTTGCCTTGGACCTTCTTCCATCAATTCCTGAACGTGTTCGCTAAAATTGATCTGCCGAATTACAGGCAGTTTTAACAGCCACGGTGAGTTGTTGCTCGCTACATGGTAGTCACACGCGAGATCCGCAGCCAATATTTTCTTTTTGGTTTTCACTGAGAGTACCTACGGAAATGGATGCGGATAGGGATTGCTGGCAAACTTCAAAGCATGCTTTTCCGCATGCTTCGCCAGGCGCGGACAGGCCAACCATTTTATAGATTCAGGCACATAGATAGGTTGCATCTGCGGCACCACAACCTTTACTCCAACGCCAAAACGTGCCACGTCATCGAGCGTACAATCCATGTACAAGACGGTCATGCCAAGCTCATCTTGTAATTTTCCGGCCATTTCTTGTAATTGCAAATCGCCCTTTGGCTCTTGCCACCACTCTTTCTTCCGGAACTCTGCCAGAGACAAAGCGTCGGCGTTTTTCATGAAGAAATCGAAAGCGGGAGTGTTTCTCCAGAGCGCGTAAAGGTCGGAATGATCGCGCAACGAACTGACCCAGGAAAAATCAGTATAAGAAGGAACCTTGGCAGTTTCTTTACCGCTCAACTGCGCGAGGCGAACCAAAAACACCTCATCGATCGATTTCACAATCGCTCTAACAGGATCTGAAGTACAAGCCGCACCAAATGTTGCCAGCGGAAATTCATCTCCTTGCACCACAGAGAAAACTGTCGGTACATTGAAGTCAGTTGTGATGTCGAAGGTGCGAATTTTTAGCCCTGCTGCTTTGATGAGGTCTAGCCTCCTCGCCAATGCATTCAACTCTTCGCATTCACCAAAGCTAACACCGTCTAAAACAATCTCCTTTGCCGGAAATTGATTCAACCAGAATAGTGAGAAGGCATCACGCTCCGCTACTTCACAAAGTCCAGCCCAAATAGCACGATGCGCGCTTTCATGAAAAGCTGAACCGGAAGAATGCGACAAGGTAACCTTCGGCTCGTCTGTATGAGCATGATAGGTGAAATCGACAAACCCAGCAGGTATCCAGTGAAGGTCATTAGTCGCAACTTCCTTCACTCGTGCCATTGTCAGATTCCAATCAGGAGAAATTCCTTTATATGAATCGGCGCAACGTTCTTGAGGAGCGCAGTGCGGTAACTCACTGAGCAGTTTGCAATTTGAAGCTTTGAGCTGTTCGAATTCCCCAGTGGCAAAGGTGTTATACATGCAATAGCGCTCTAGCACTTCTCCCAAGCATTTGAAAAGCGCTTCGTCCTTATCAATGGAAGAGCCCCAAGCGTCGCAATCATATTCAACAAAATAAGACCCCAGCGGCCGTGTCAGCTTTGCATGGTAAATCCAAAACGGCGGCTGGTTTCCCTTCGGTTTGATACCGACGATATCCTTTACAGGACCAAATCTTTCATCGACCAAATCCAAAACGGGCGCAAGAGTTCCCAACTTCTCAGAAAGCGTGACTGGCATGTGGGCTCTCCGGAATAGATATTGCCCCACCTCGTGCACATACTTCGCATCGTGGAACGCGGGTAAACCAGTTTTGCTCAATATTTCCGCTGGAGTGAAACGTAATGACACTTCCATCTAACTGAGGTTTTTCAATTGCGCTTATTATGCGCACGGACTCCTGCGCAATATAAGCAGCGGACTGTGTTGCGAGCCCAATCGATTCACCGGAAAGACCAGTCAACGCGGACTGTTCTTCGAGGTGTTTTTGATACAGCTCTTCTTCCACCGCATAATCACTAACGCTCACCTGACGTACGAGAAGACATTCAAAACAAGCCGAATCATATGGATTTACGTAAGGTCCAACTTCAATATTGCTGCCATTATCGCAAGCACGCAACCATTGGATTCCCGCTTGAACACACAATTCATTGATCGCCATGAAGACAGACTGTGGCAGGTTACGCAGCGCAGCTACTACAAGATCGGCTGTCTTCAGCCGGCTCTGCAAGTAGTTTCTTACAGCAGACTCATTGCCCTCGGTAAACGTAACTTGTACAGGATTAGAGAAATGCGCAAACAACTCTTCTGAGGCTTTCTCAGTCTTCAGCGCAGCGACAATCAAGTTATCGAAACCAGACCGATGAAGTAAATCGATCACAGTGGCGCCGAGCAAACCCTCAGCAATCACGACAATACGTGCGGAATTGAGTTTATCTATCACTTCCGACGAACAATTATTGTTGCGAGTCAGACCTAGCCTTCTTCCAAAGAACAGTTGGTGTTTCGTATCCACTACGTTGTTTGGAGTGTGTCTGAAATCGTCAACACCGGCGATCGCACCCCTCGTAAATAGATTCTTCAAAAGGTCAGCTATATCGCTAGCGGTTGCATCCTTGGCAAACAATTCGATCAGCTGCGATACATCATGTTGACCATCCAACAAAGGTAAAAGCTTAGGAAGGATACGCTCCGCAAGCGCGCCGCGCAAAACCAGCGGATTTGGCAGTCCGCGAAACTGCATGCCCAGTCCGTCTGGCATTTGAAAGACAAGAATGTCTTCAACCAACTTCGGACGGCTGGGAAAGTTGGTACCGCTTTCCTTTAGGAAGGAAAGCGCCACTTCATTGTGGTGCTCTGACATGATGAACGCTCAATCAAACAATGCGCACAATTCTACGATGCGCAGCGCTGTCACTTAAAGTGACGGGCGCCTTAAGACTGTGTAGGCGGTGGTGGGACGAAGCAGGAGCTGCCGCAGGCACAGGGGCAGGTGCAAGAACAACTGCAAGCGCAAGGGCAAGTACAAGGACAGGAACACTCACAAAAGCACGAGCACGGTCCAGCAGCTGAAAGCCCTTGTAAAGCGGAGGTGTCATTGCCGAGTTCGAAAGACTGCAAAGCCTCAGTGCGTGTATGCGCTTTGGCTTTAACATAGCCGCTGTAACTACTTGAAAATGCCTTCCTAAAACTCATACAAGTCTCCAATCTAAAAAGCCCACATGCCAATAGTAACCACTTGGCCTGATATTGGTGACACGCATTTAGATTCAGAACATTTAAATTACATACAACTAACCATTTATGAGGTGAGGTTCACTAAAGTACAGTCGATTGATGTCTCACGAACAAGCAGCGCTGCCATGAAGGCAAACGATCCCTTAGTCAGCATTTTGATGCCTTATTACCGACTTGGAGAATTTCTTGTCGACGCGGTCCAGTCGGTCAAAAATCAAACCTATCAGAACTGGGAGCTGATCATCGTAGATGATTGCTCGCCAGACAATCCGGCGCTAGAGGTATTGGCGTCTGAAACTGACGCGCGCATTCATGTTAGTCGCAACGAGAAAAATCTCGGTTGCGCGGCTTCTCGCAATGTTGCTGCCGCGCAAAGCAAAGGCGAATACTTTCTACCGCTAGATTCAGATGACGTTCTTGCGCCCACCTATATTGAAAAGACTGTTAAAGCCATGGCCGAAACCGGTGCTTCAGCCGTCTACACGCATGTTAAGTACTTTGGCAAGCAAGAGTTGATTTACATTCCCAGCATTGATCTGGTTGATATTTTTACAGGTCATTTTCCTTGTAATACGCTTCTGCTGAAACGGGAATCCTTCGACATAGCCGGGGGATACAAGAATCTAAATGTAGTCGAAGATACCGAATTCTGGATTTCACTAATTGAAAGTGGTGCGAAATTTACATGCATACCAGAACCGCTCTACCACTATCGCTTTCATGACCGCAGTACGATGCACCTTCATAGCAAGAAGATTATGAAAGGCTTCTACAATATCCTTCTCCTGCACCATACAGCATTTGCAGAGCATCTCGAAGGGGTGTTGAAGAAGTGGTGTGAATTCGCGGAATCCAGTTCGGACGGAACCTATCAACAAAAGCGACAAATGGAAATCGCAAAAACCGACGCCAGCAATTCAAAATTCGAGGCAGAATTTTCACATCTCGAAAGTGAGATGAAAAGCCTGAAAGAGAAATATCGGATTCTGGAAAATCGAGTAAAACGCAACGAACAAATGCTTGCGAGTCTGCCCTCCCTGACACGTCAGATCTCTTACCTTGCCTTGAAGAAGGTTAGACTACGCTAAAAGAGATAATAATTGAATCGAGAAAACAAACAAACGCAGCCTCTCGTAAGCATATTGATGCCTTACTACGAACTTGGCGACTTGCTGCAAGAAGCAGTCAGCAGCGTCATTGCACAAACTTATCCCAACTGGGAATTAGTTATCGTTGATGACTGCTCACCAAATTGCTCAGCGGCGGACGCACTCTCCAATTTTAGAGACCAGCGCATCAAAATAATCAGGCACGAAAAGAATCTCGGCAACGCATCAGGGCGAAATACTGCCGCAAAGAACAGCACCGGAGCCATTTATCTCAGCCTTGATAGCGATGACTTACTGGAGCCAACTTATATTGAGAAAACCGTAGACGCAATGTTTGAAGCAGAGGCTTCCGCCGTCTACACAGATATTCAAATCTTCGGCTTTCACAATTACGTGTACACACCTAGCGCCGATCTCGGCGACATAATCGCGGGGCATTATCCACACAACACCTTTATCTACAAGAAAGAAGTTTTCGATTTGGTAGGCGGGTACAAAAATATTGAAGCGGTCGTTGACACCGAATTTTGGATTTCGGCGCTAGAGGTCGGCACCAAATTTGCTTATGTCCCAGAGCCCCTCTGGCGGTATCGCAAGCATTCCTCCTCATGGAGTCAAAATTACAGCTCGATCGGCAATGCTTTTTACAAAGTGCTTATTCAGCATATCGATACTGCAAAAAAACACGTGCCGCGAATGCTCGAAGACATGATCCAACGCGCCGAAAATGATATCCAACAGCTGGAAAAACGTGACAAACCAAGGGAAGATTATCAACGCATGCACAAGGAGTTTCACGACTTACTGCATGAATATGAGCACTTGGAAAAACAGGCTCAGAAGACAGAAGAAATTCTTGGAAGTTTGCCCAAACTAGTAAAACAGCTTACCTATGTCACAATGAAGAAGGTCGGCTTGAAGAGTTAGTTACCGATTGATTCTCGGCGCCAGGTTATGTGATGCTTGAAATTTCCTGATTGATCGGCTTTCGCTGTGAGCACTTTGTGATCAGTATTGGTCATGTTTACGTCATATTGCGATTCAATTTTGAGCTCTACAACGCGTGGATTCGTTTTCTCAAGATATTTTGCCAACGCCAACATATCAGTGTCACTAGACAAATAAGCCATTCTGCCGCGCGGTTGAAACCAGACTAAATTGCCATCCTTTCTCTTCAAAACAATACTTGTTTTGTACCGCCCCTCTAAACTCACGAACATACAAAAGGTCCAGGGACGCCGGTCCATCAAAGACATTCGCACAAATGCGTCAGGGTAAAAATAAATCCGCAAAGGAATTGCAAACAAAATGGTGGTGGCAATCACTGCGAACATTTTGTAGAACGTTCCAGGTTTTTGAATCTCTGCTATTGAGGATTCCTCGCGGCTTCCAATGGTTTTTCTCAGCCAGTCAAACATCGGGCGCTTAGCAAATGGATTTACAAAGGCAATGCAAGCGGCAAAAACTGTAAGGTGAAGGGGCGCAATGAGCGGATCCATGGTCGCAAAAACCAACGATTGAAAGACAATAATTCCAGCCACAGCAAATATTTGCGTCTTTCTATGCCACAAACCCAACGAGAAGAGAAGTTCTGCGACAACCACAAGAATCGAAATTGCCTTCCAAAATACTGGATCAGGGTGAATCTGATTGATGAGATGAAAAACCCAATTCTGCACGCTATTTCCAAAAATCAGCGCCTCAAGCGAATGTCCTGATATGAACTGGGGCGTGAAAAGCTTTTGCAAGCCGGAAAGAAAGTAGCAAGCAAACACGGACAACTGGATCAGGCGACGAGAGGCTGAGCGACCTTCACGCCTAAAAACCAGTGCAACGCAGATCCAAATCGTAAGGAAAAAGCTGTGCGGAAAAGCGAGATTGGCGTCAAGGCTGGTTATGTACGCTATACAGCCCGCCACTAGAAGCGGTGGCAGCTTTCCTCTCACTCCGACAAGCATTGCAGCGCCGGCAAGACTACAAAGGCAAAGCAAGATTATGGCCAGACTTTCAGAATCCGGAAGCGCCAAGCACTGGTCTTGCCACCACCATGTTTCAACCTGATATTCCGCTTTCAACCAGTTAAGCGATTTAAATAAATGCCAACAAACCAGTAGAGAGAGTAGTCCTGTAATCCGATTCAGCTCGTCCAACCCGTCTTCCGAGAGTAGGAAGAAGTCGAATAACGAGTCAAGAGCCGAGGATGACTTTACAGCCGGCGTTTCGACGCCTTCCAACGAGTTGGTATGCAGCGAAGAGGCGGAAGTCTCATTGACGGTGTCAGGCTCGTTACCATTTGCCTCATCGCCAAGTTCCGCATCCACTATTGCATCACCGAGATTGTCAATAAGCTAGTATCTGTTCGTGAGGTGTCGTTTGCCACCCACGTTTTTTAGAGAGAAAACTGTGTCCAGCACCTTTCAACTCGCGGCAGAAATCTCAGACTTTCTGCAAGATTACCAAAACTATCTTGGTTACAAACAAGCCTCCGATGAGAAGCTTGTCGCTCAGACACTTTCTCAAAGCAATCAGAGCTCTTCGAAGCCGTCCGGTCCATGCGCATGCGATGGCTGTGTATTCCAACCACCGGAACCAGATTCAGGTTTCTAAAAACACATAAAACAAAAGGGTGCAAAATGTCTGCCAAAAATCCGACCGTTGTTCAAACAGCAGAGTTCGAAACAGATTATCTCCACTACCTGAACTCCAACGAACAAATCGACAAATTGCTTGTTGTTGAGACCCTTTCCCAGCGCAATCAACGCATGGCAAAGCCATCAGGTCCTTGCGCATGTGACGGCTGCCAATTTCAACCACCGACGCCGGACTTTGAATTCTAGAAACACGAAGGACCAGCAGTCGCGGACGTTGAGAAATTATTGGTCGTCGATATCATTTCACAACGCAACACCACTGGCGGATTTCTAAAAGCTGAGACAATTTCAATCATTCGAGAATGATAGTCACTAAACTGACTATCATTTTTTCTTCTTACGCCGCATAAAAGCTTGTAAGATCGGCAATCTACAACGGCATCGAAATGACCATACAAGACCCAAACCTTCGTTTTCCCAAGAATCCAACTCTGGTTGAAGACCTCGACGTCTTTGATATGCCTGACGGGTTGGGGATGCAGGTGCGCGGTGGGGCGACAAATCTTGTAGTGCGCGGGCGACTGGCAGTCAGCCTGATGCCCTGGCTGCTTAGCGAACTAAAGCAAAAGAAGCCTCTGGAAAGCATTATCAAAAATCGCCCGTCTGGCTCACACGAGACTGAAATTGAGGAGTTGCTCCTGCTGCTAGTCAGAAAGGGCTATCTGGTCGATGCTGATGCGAAAAGAAACACTGCAAGTGCAGAACCAGCCAAGGACAGCGTGGAAGAAAAACAGCGGTTGTTCTGGGGGAGAAAACTAGGCTTTACGCGCAACAACACATCAGCGCAAGAAGTGGAAGACAAACTGAAAGGAGCCAAAGTAGTCCTTGTTGCCGATGGTCTTTTAGGGTGCTGCACTTTTGATGTTTTGAACCGCTCGGGAATCAAAAATCTTGAAGTGCTGGATAGATCGAGCAACGCGGGATTGAAGCAACTAATTGAAGACGCCCAAAGCAACGGCATTGAAGCGACTTATGCTTGTACCAACTCTCTAGAAACGCTCGCAAGTCTTATCGAATCAAAAGTCGAAACAGCAGATCTGCTTGTCACTGTTACGAGAAACGCGCCCCAAAGTTTTTTCAAAACCATCAACCAAATCGCCCTCGAGACGCCGATTGAATGGCTGCGTGCCAATGAGAATGCTGTCGAACTCGAAATCGGTCCGCTCGTCATTCCCCGTGATACAGCATGCTTCACGTGCTACGAATTACGCACGCGCAGTGCCAGCGATCACCCTATCGAAGAGGCCCTCAATTTGCAGCATTTGGAGTCTTTGCAAAATAGCGACGATCATCCCATGCAAGGCGAATCTCTGGCCTTTGCCACCGCAGGAGGTGCGCAAATTTCGATGGAAGTCATCCGGGCGCTAACAAAGATTAGCTTGCCGGTGACGTATGGAGCAGTGATCTTCAATACATTTGATGGTCACACAGAGCATTTGAAGGTCAAAAAAGTGGCTCGCTGCCCTGACTGCTTCAGCGGTGCGATCGATGTACGCGGTGAAGTGCAGCCTGAAAGAGACTCTGCATATGCATAGCCCAGGACCACTGGCTCCAGTTTTGAATTGGGTAAATCCAAGGATGGGACCAATCACGCGTTTTCGCGGCATGCGCTTACAGAGACCGGAGCCGCCATGGTGGCTGTATCAAGGCGACCTCGTTCGTACAATCGGGAAGTTTTTTACCTCTGATACGCCGAATGCTCTAGGCTGCTCGCTGGACCCCAACGAAGCAATGTTGCGAGCGCTTGGCGAGGCAGTCGAACGATACACCGGTTACAACTCGCTGCGCTCGGCAGAATTGCAACAGCTGAAAGCCTCAGAGAGTGAGCTTTTACACTTGTTTCCTTATTGCCTTCCCGACGAAGCCTGCAGTGACAGCTTCAAGGGGTTAGGAGTCGGTTATACCGATGACACCCCACTTACCCACACGCCGGCAAAACGCTTGAAAGACGGCAACGATGGAAGAACCTACTGGATTCCCGCCGGAACCGTTCACATGTCATTCTGGGCAAAAGCTCCAGAGCCGCTCATCGCTCTTCCCACGTCTGCCGGACTATCTTTCTACAGTAATCGAGTTCAAGCAATCTGGTCTGGGTTGCTGGAACTTGCCGAGAGAGATCAGATGATGATTTTTTGGCTGAATAAAGTTTCAATCCCAAGATTGCGCATAGAAAAGGAATCTGTCGGGAGAGATCTTTGGCAGCGTGTTTCCTTGATTGAAAAAAGCGGCACAAAAGTACACCTCTTCAGCATGACACGCGACTTTCCGATACCTGCGGTATTCTGCATTTTAGAAAGCGAACGCTTTCCCTACTATGTTGCCGGCGCGTCCGCTCATGAAAACGCGGAGGTGGCATGCAGTGGTGCAATCGATGAAGCGATGGCAATACGCTTTGCGCAATTTAAGTTTGGAAGCGACGCGGAGGTTCCTTCATTTACTGAATTCGACTGGGTCAAGTCATTCACAGATCACGCCAATCTCTATGCAAACTGGCCCAACAGCCCTGCTCTGGATTTCCTCTTGAAAGACAATAGGAATGAGGTATCCCTCCAAGAGTACAAGAACAGAAAATGGCTTCAGGCGCCAGCCTCCATAGGGGAACTCGCAAACGTTGCTAGAATCTTGGAAGACATCGGACTGACAATTTTATGGAGCGATCTAACCTCAACCGAGGCGAGTGAACTCGGAGTATGCGTCAAGGTCACGGTACCGGAAATGGTGCCACTGATTGTCGCCCACAAAGTGCGTTGGCTTGCCAGCCCACGCCTACGCAATGACAGTCCGTCAGAGAGAAGAGCAAAAGACTTCAACCACGAAGCACACCCATTCCCATAGATATGAAACTAATTCACAATCCAGGCTCGAGCGCCGACATTTATCACACAGAGAGTTGCAACACGAAGTCTGCAAAGCTGAACCGCGCATCATATGAAATGAACTACGAGCGCAGCGCCGCGCCGCTGGGCAGCGAAAAGGCAGAAGCGGTTATCGAAGGCGCACCGCGAGACGTTCGCATCAAACTCGATGTAACGGCTGTAAGCGCTGACATGCCGGTGGAAACAGCAATCACCAATCGACGCAGCCAAAAGGATTTCTCGCGCGATGCGCTTCCGATGCCGCATCTTGCAAAGGTATTGTATCTCGCAAACGGTGCGCGTCCATCAAGTCCCGACGCCAGCTCAAACGCGGACGCAAGCTCAAGTTATGGCTCAGGCTCCAACTTCAACTTTCCATCCGCAGGTGGATTGGCGTCGACTCAAATAGACGTATTTGTATTGAACGTAGCCGGAGTAGGGCCTGGAATCTATCGCTTCGACAGGCGAACACACGACCTTGTCCTTAAAAAGAAAGGCAACTTTTCGACTTGGCTCAAGGAATTCGGCATTCTTCAAATTGAATTCGGTGATGCAGGAGCCGTACTTATTCTGTCTTGCGATATGGCTCGATTGGCGGAGAAATATTCAATCAGAGCTTATAGACTCGGCTTGATGGATGCCGGTCATGTGTCGGAGAACATTTACCTCGCAGCGCACGCGCTAGATCTGTGCGTCTGCGCGACGGCAGGATTTATCGATTCCGAAATCAATTCAGCCCTTGGTTTCGACGGCTTAGACCAGTGCGCGCTTCTCGCGCTAGGCATAGGACTCGCTAACGAAGCGTAGTGGCGCTCGGTTTTAGCGTAGGGGCGTTCGGTTTTAGCGTGGGGGCGTTCGGTTTTAGCGTGGGGGCGCATTGCATGCGCCCAAATTTTTTCGGCGGCAATTTATACCATCGCTGCGGGCCGGCATTCTTGCCGCCCGCGCGAAGGCGCATAATATGCGCCGTTACGCGAACCGGACGACGCATGGCGTTTCCCTAAATAGTCGGGCAGGTGCAACGCTCCCCCAGTGGTTCTAGCGTTGGCGCTCTCTGAGGCGGCGTAGCCTGCGTTTCACGCGACCATAGAATGTGTTTCTATCGCCTTCCTTAGCACCCAAACGCTCACGGCTAGACTCCACACTTTTCTTCAGTGCCGCTACCCAAGGTTCCCGCTCCGGTTCCCGCAGGGCAAACCGCAACAGCGTTTCAGCAGCACTCAAATGGGATTCGTCAAAAACCAACTTCTCAATAGCTTCGTCGGAAAGCCCCAATGGGAAGGACTTCGGCAGCGGAAGTTTCTTATACCTGAAGCCAAGCAGGGTCAGCGCACACTTGCCGCAGGTTCCACAATTCTCGTCCTTATTGGTTGCACTCCAACATATGCGCAGGTCATCATACGCCTCTGGCCAATCGCGCAATGCAGCCATTTTCGAACCTCTTCCGGTTTCAGCGCCATCGTGAAAGAAGGTCATCCTGTGACTTGAGAGCAAGCGATCCGAAATCGGATTGCTCCCCCATTTCATTGCCATCTCGTTATATGTGTAGGTGCTTCCTATGAGCGCCCTATCGAAGCGCTTACACAAGAGCATCAGAGAGGATGCGACACCGGCAATATGTGTGTGGTCCCACTGTGGATTTAACTCTTTATGGTTACTTGCCATTGAGATGAGTTCTAAGTGAGTCCCAGAAAGCGTCTTACCAAGCCGTTCGACGACACGGTTGAAAGCATCCTCATCAGACAGGGGTATGTCAAACCCGTGCACGAAAAGACAAGCACTCAAGGGTTGACTCATGCGACCACATTGCTTTCTATGATGGCGCATCACTGTATAAGAACTATCAATACCGCCGGTATATGCCGCTATTGCCGCATCGAGTCGGTTTGATCCTTGCCCAGAAACTTCAGCGCCGGCTTCAGTTTCATCGCCATCAACTCTGTCGACAATCAGATCCACCATCTTATAGAGATTCGGAAACCAGCTTGTCCAAACGCTCTGAAACTCAGTCAGGTTGCGCAACAGAGCGCCAGACACTCGTCCATGAATAACACAATCCACCCCATACTCCATCGCCTGGAAAATGTTCGCCACAGCAAGATAGTCGGCGCTATCATCGACCTTCGCTTGATGAATCTCAGGCAGCCTATACCAAAGAGTTTCCCGCTGCCCATCAGGCTTTTCTATGACCGCGGAGAAGGTGACTTGTCCCGATAGAACAGTCGCTTCTTGCGGATAGATGTGGAGGTGCTTGCTCGTCGTCTGCCTCTGTCTTTAGACTTTTACGTTGACGTGTTCAGTCGCCCAGGTGAGAAGCCCAGTATCAAACGGCGTAGCGAGATCGTCATGATGAGGCAATACACGCACGGTAAAGCCGTGTCGTCCGCTCTTGAAATAACGAATCGCGCCTGTGAATTGCTTCACCGAACCATTGCTACCCTTACCGCTTTCGGCCGGGAACATCGGGATAATTTCGCCTTCTTCAATCATTCCGGACGGACCAATCTTACCGTGATAAATCTGCACGGCGACGTCTTCCGGATTCAAATCTTGCAGGTTGACCATGGCGCGAATGCGCATGTCATCGCCAACTTGCAGTTTGTCCTTTTCGCCGGCTTCAACCGATTCGATGCGCACACTTTGCCAGCTCTTCACTACACGAGACTTCCAGTCAGCAAGTGCTTTCGCCTTGGCTGCACCTTTGGCGTGAAACTCTGTGCAACGCGCGCCGGTCGGGAAGTAAACGCGTTGAGCGTACTCGCGAACCATGCGGTTGATGTTGAACATCGGACAGATTTCCACCATCGAAGACTTCATGCGCGCAAGCCACTGACGCGGGCGTCCGTCGCGATCACGCTCGTAGAAGAGCGGCGCGACTTCCTTTTCCAACAGGTCATACGCGGCATTTGATTCAACATCGTCTTGCAGCTTGCTGTCGGTGTACATCTCTCCATGACCAATTGCCCAGCCTACGTGTGGCTCGTAGGCTTCGTCCCACCAGCCGTCGAGAATACTCATGTTGATACCGCCGTTGAAGGCAACCTTCATGCCGGAAGTTCCACAGGCTTCTTTCAAGCGCAGTGGCGTGTTGAGCCAGACATCAACCCCGCTGACCATCCAGCGAGCGACGTTCATATCGTAATCTTCCAGGAAAACATAGCGACGCTTCACGTCATCGCGACGACTGAATTTGATGACCTCGCGAATCAACTCCTTAGCCGGAGTATCCTCGGGGTGAGCCTTTCCAGCGATAATGATTTGCACTGGACGATCTTTATCGCCGAGAATCTTCGCCAAACGCTCCGGATCGCTGAGCAACAATGTTGCGCGCTTGTACGTCGCCATACGGCGGGCAAAGCCAATCGTAAGCGCGTTGGGATCGAGGATTTCCATCGCTTCCTTAAGCTCAGATGGCAGCGCACCTTTCTTCTCTAGTTGCTGACGAACACGCATGCGGCAGAAGTGAATCAACCGTTGCTTTCTGCGTTCGTGAATGCGCCAGAGTTCTTCATCCGGAATATCCTCTACGCGCTTCCAGATGTTTTGATCCGAAATATCTTCCGACCAACGCGGGCCGAGATAACGGTCGTACAGGTCTGCCATTTCTTCCGAAATCCAAGACCGGGTGTGAATTCCGTTGGTCACATACGTAATTGGAACTTCATGCTCCGGCAAATCTTTCCAGATGTCCGCGAACAGATTGCGCGAGACGTCTGCGTGCAAGCGGCTAACCGCGTTCGTTTTCGACGAGAGATTGATAGCCAAATTTGCCATACTAAATGGCTCTTGCTCGTCGGTAGAGTCATTTCTGCCCAGGCTGAAAAACTCTTCTTTCGAGATACCGAGCCCGCGATAGAAGTCTCCCCAATAGCGTTCAACCAGGTCCGGGGCGAACTTGTCTATGCCCGCCGGAACAGCTGTGTGAGTCGTAAAGACGGTTCCTGCGGCTGCCACTTCGCGAGCGACTGGGAACGTAAGCTTCTCGTCTTCCATGAGCATGCGAATGCGCTCTAAGCCGAGAAAAGCCGAGTGCCCTTCATTCATATGGCAGATGGTAGGCTCGATTCCGATAGCCTTCAGCGCGCGCATCCCGCCAACGCCAAGGATTATTTCCTGACGAATTCGAATATCGTGGTCGGCTTGATAAAGCGCATCTGTGATGCCCTCATCGTTCTTATCGTTTTCCGGAACATTGGTATCAAGCAAGTACAGCGGCACACGACCGACTTGCGCTTTCCAGATGCGCATGAAGACCTTGCGCCCCGGGCAGTCGACAGAAACCATAACCGGCTTCCCATCGGCTTCTTTGACAGGCAAAATCGGCAGGTTGTAGAAATCGTTGATGGGATAGCGTTCTTGCTGCCACCCTTCTTTGTTCAAATATTGGCGGAAATATCCTTGTTGATAAACGATACCAACACCGACAAGAGGAAGACCC
>DTSE01000047.1 GCA_012965515.1 Candidatus Melainabacteria bacterium
TGAATTCACGTCCCTTCGCTCGAGGAACCCGTCGTCAAATGACTCAGGCGTCGCCGCCGGAAGAATCTGCCGACTTGCGTATCGGAAGCCTTCTCGCCCTAAGTGGTCTCGTTCGTGCCTCTGATTTGCAAGAGGCGCTTACGATCGCCTCTCAGACACAGATGCCGGTTGGGCGCGTGTTGGTTATGTCCAACCGCCTCTCGGAGGAAGCGCTCAGAGCCGTAGTCGAAGTGCAGTCCCTGGTCAAAGATCGAGTTTTAACGCGTGAGCAGGCACTTGACTGTGTTGAACAAGCGCGTAGATCAAACAAGCCGCTCATCGAAGTTCTTCACGAGCAGGGCTTGCACCAGCCACAGCGCCCGACCAATCGTCTCGGCGAGCTGTTAGTTGATTGCGGGCAGATTTCACACGAGCAATTGGAACGGGCACTCAAGATGGGCGGCGCAACTGGCTTGCCGCTCGGTCGCGTCCTGGTTCTCTTCGGACTGATTACAGAACCGCTTGCCGCACGTGCGCTGCAGATTCAAGATGAGATCCGTAAAGGACAGGTTTCGCGAAGCGAAGGACTGATGACATTCCGCATGGACCGCATGCGCATGCAGGGCTTGAAGAGCAAGGACAAAGATAAGACTTACAAGATCAAGCTTGGTGAACTGTTCGTCGCCGCTGAAGTTCTCTCTACATCAGATGTCGATGCGGCGCTGGAAATGTCCTGGGCGAACAATAAAATGCTCGGTGAGATTCTCACCGACTTGGATTGGATCTCTCCGGAAATGCTGTTGGGTGCATTGAAGCTGCAGCAGAAACTTTGGTCGGGAGAGATTGATTTGGAGCGGGCGGTCAATGTCGTCAAAGACATGTATTCGACCGGCGTCAGCTTCGACTTGTCGTGGGGGCGTTTTGGTCAAACCAGCGATCCGCTCGATAAGGAACTTACACTGTTCGAATTTCTCAAAGTCGCCGGTTTCATGACGCGCCGTCGGTTGACGGAGTTGATTGAAAGTTGCATCACAAATGGCGACCTCCTCGATCGCGTGATGGAGAACGCCGGAATCACTGATTACGAAAACGCTGATTTGATGCGCAAAGCCATTAAGACAGCAGTTACCGATTCGTACTTGCTCCGCGATATTCTTGCAGAGTCCGGAATTATGGAACGGGAAGCCGTGCAGGCCTCTGAAAGTCTTGTTTCGTTAGTTCAAGAAGGTGCGCTGCCACTTGAACGCGCGATTATGGCATTCACCTATTGCCATGACCAGCGAATTCCCGCGACGGAAGCAATCGCGCAACTCGGCTTCCCTGCGAAGTAGTTGTGACGTTTGAATTCGACTAATCATGAACGTATTGAGTTATAGAACATCAGACCAAAACTTTCTTACGTTTGATTTGTTAGTTGATGACGTGCCGATTTATGAACTAATTGGCACTGACTGTCTGGGCATACCACACTTCATGTTTGAAGGAGGAATGATATCGAAGACGAATTCTTCATTTCTGTTTGCGGATGTGGCATAGATGGGTGTGGCTCAGTCTCTTGCACAATTCAGCAGGTAGGCGATGAAGTTGTATTTTGCGAATTTAAATTCTGCCAGCGCAATCCGACCTTTAGATTCTCTGAATCGAACTTCAAGCAGGTGCTGGAGCAGATTCGCTCTGAATGTCGTGTTGAGACTGAAAGGCAAGACACCTTAGCTCTCGATTATGTATTGAACGAATCTGAAACCCAATACAACCGAGAATCAATTGCGGCCTACGTTAAGTCGGTTGCGACTGTGCTCACCTTGCCCGATATCAAAGAATTGATTTCAGACGAAACCAGAACATCAAATTTCACCGCGCATGAAGTTGCAAAATGGTTGACGACGGATAGAGCCTACGACCTTGTATTGGAGCACGTTCCACCTGAATTGAGAGAACTCAAGAAAACGCACCTTCCGATGCCGAGAATTTGCCACTTCATTCCTTTTGAGTGGGGATTGCATGTTTGCGGAGACACTGACGCGTTGAACGTGATTTGTGCAGGATATGGTGAAGGGCGCACAGATCTTATTGAAATAGTGACCATTCCACTACCAAACTTCGCTTGCGTTGATAGCTGAAATCGCTTGGGGTACTGGTCTTGCTACTTCAAAAATCCATACACTGCGAAAAAAATTGGACTTCTGAGCGGATGGCAGAGTTCGATTTTATTGCCCTCTGCATGCAAAAAAGCTGAGGATACGAGGGTTTTACTTGCCAAAGAGTTCAGGAGCCACTGACTTAACGGCGCTGGCGCTGATGGCTCCGGCGAAGTTGGTTAGCTCTGCGCCGCTCTTTGTTTTCGCTCGTTGAGCGACGACAGCGATTACTTTTCCACGAATGCTTACTACAGGACTTCCGCTGCTGCCGGAAGTGACAGGTGCATCTACTTGCACTGTATTTGGTGTCACGCGACTGACTCGTCCTGTGGTGAAAGTCGGAGCGTAGTATTTTTCTGAATCTTTGTCGAGCTGATCGGACGCTAGTGGGTATCCGACGACTTGAATCTCTTGTCCTTCCGACGCAGGCAGGAGATCAAATTCCAGTGGCATTGGATGAACACCAGGGGCGGACAAAATGGAAATGTCCGGATCACCTTCGCCGCCTTCTTTGTAGAGTGATGCTTCGATAGCAGGAATTGTGGCTGGACCTGCTGGGTGCAAAAAATAACCGATGATTGGATTTACTCTTGCCATTTGCGCGTATTTCAAAAACCGGGCGCGCGACGGATCGGCGCGCAGGCTCAGGTTTTTCTCATAACACTCCCAGATCGCGTCGACAGTGTTTTGATAGTGAGCACGTTCGCCGCCTGCAAGTCCTGGCTTGATGCTGAGGTTGATCGTCTGAAGCAATTCGTTGAATCGCGCTTCGTGATCTTTGAGGAAAGCGGTTTGTTCTGCATACAACCGCGTTGCAGCAAAGAAGCGTGCGCACTCGGCGGCTACAGGTCCGCAAGTATCGCCGGCGACATGCTTATCAGTGACGTAATAAGTCTTGTCGCGTGCTGCGGTTTTGATGGGAAACGCGGTGCCGTATCCCATAATTTGAAATCCGCGCGCGTCGTCTTTTAAAGTGCAGTAAACAGGAAATCGATACTTTGGTGAAAGGTCGGACACGTAGCACCAGTATTGATCTCGCAAGCGAAGTTTCAATCCGGGGCGAACATTGAGCACTTGACCTTTCAGGCGCTTGTCGAGTTTTTCCCAGGTTTCAACTGCTGTGGATGCCGGGCAGGCGACGCCCAGCGTGAGCGTCAGTAAGATGGCTAGTGATTTGCCCGAGTTGCAAAGTTTCACTTGAGGTCTTTCCTGTTTCCTCGTTATGTCCGTCGGTCGGCGGCTGTCCGAATTATAGCCAGACTCGACATTTTTGCGCCTATCCGCGAATCTCGGCTCTCTAAGCTTTCAGCAATGAGCCGTGCCGGCAGTCGGAACAAAATCCCTAAAATGCCGCTGCTGTTGCTTCTGCGGGCGTCAGGCTGACTTCGATTTCGAATGTTCTATTCCACGGCTGTTTGACCGAAATGCTGCCCGGGGTGAATTCGAGGCACTTCCCGATGCGCAAAACATATGGGGCGAGCATCGCTGCCAATTCATTTCCGGGCAAAGCGCCTTGCAGTTTCGGACGTACCTGAGTTTGATATCCCCAATCGTCGGCAAGTCGGACAAACAGGCAGCGTTGAAGAGGAAGCTCAACGTTGGCGTTGTTCTTCTTGCCATACCAGTGCGCGATTGCCAATGCAAGCGTGGAGCCGGTGGCATTTCCGGTGGTGTTCCACCCGCCGTAACCCCAAAGTTTCTTCAGTAAACCCGGCTTGGATAGCATCTTTTCAATCAGTCCGGGATCGCTGCCGTTGGCGTACGCAACATCGGCGATGGCGACGGGAATGTGGCTTGCTTCCAAAAAGCGAATCGAATTTTCTACCGATCGCTCGGTCTCGACATTCGTCAAATTTGGTAAGCCTGGTATCAAAACATGATCGCCCTGGCGCGAATCAGGAAGATGGACGAGGAATGCGAAATCCGCATCAATAGCGGTTGCAACCGTAGTCGTGTTGTAGGTGCCGGTTACTTGAACGCCGCATGCTTTCAAATGCGACTCGATTGTGCGCGCAATTGTTTGACCTTCATAGCGGCTGAAAATCTCGCCCATGGTGTCATTGGAGTAGACCAGAGCAATCTTCGGTGCTCCGGCTTTGGCTGTCAGATGGCGTGCGATAAGAGAGCATAAAACCTCATCAGCACCGGCATAAACCGAAATGCGATCGGTGATGTTCATGTCTTGCGCTGATTTTTCCAGCATCTGTTTTTCAACTAGGTTCAAGCCATATTCGCCGGAATCATCCAGGCTGAGCGTGATGCGCTCGATTTGTTTGTCTCTTACAAGTTCCAAACATTTTTTCAAGGCCTGGAAATTTCTAAAGCGCGTGTCCATGTAATCCTGCCGAATCTCAGCCGGGACGCGCATCTCCAGAGTGCGCAAATGAGTGCGATCGCCTTCGCGATTTTTTGTCAGCTTGTGCATCTCTTGCGACCAAGCATAAATTTCGCGACCATACTTTGCCCAGTATTCTTTTTCTTCCGTGTTGTCGTAATTGTCAGAGATGCGCATGATACTTGCCTGGCAAGATATCGAGGGTTTCTTATCGCTGCGCTTGTACCAGGCTTTGAGTCCATCGACACGCTTCAAGACTTCAGGCAGTGTAATCGGCGCCCGGCGAGAAGGAATCAACCCGCCGTAGAGCAAGCTGTCGAGCGCCAGGATTAGTGTGTCCGGCTTCGATGCACTGGCTTGCTCCAGCCACTCCATGAGCTTCGCCGGGTCGGCTGGCTGCGTGAGCGAACCCATTAACTTGCGCGGGGGCGTAATAGTTTCAATGCCCGCAGCCTGGGCGACCATCTGAGGATACACATATGTAACCGGGCGATCGTCGAGAGGCAGAAGCAGCAATTTCATTCAGTGGGACCCCTTCTCTTATGGTTTATTCGAATCAAGTGAACCTGGAATTGAATGCTGGGATGGCGGCAACGCGGTTGTCGTGCCGAATTTCACTCCCTTTTTCACTTCGTTTTCCGCAGCAACAAGCACGCCATTGTCGGCGCCCTCCGTTTGTTCGGGCGAGATAGTCTGGCAGACTTCAGCATCGCTGAAATCATCTTTCGACCAGACGACCGCTTCGAAGTAGAAGTTTTGACCAATCATGTCGCCCTGGACAGGCGTTTCTACGAACATCTGCCCAATGCCACCCTCTCCTATGCGGATAAGTGAAACGAGCTTTCTATCCGCACCGAGTCGAATTTTGTGACCGGCAATATCCTTTGCACCGGAGTTTTTGTCGGC
>DTSE01000048.1 GCA_012965515.1 Candidatus Melainabacteria bacterium
GCTTCTGCCTCCTGTTGGTAGTTTCCTAAAAGCGCGCTTTGTCGCCTCGAATGACGCCGGAATTACATAAGCACGGGCAATCCGATCGTGGATCAATTGCATTCGATTTCCGAGCACGACATGCAAGATCGGAATTGCCGAGATGGTTACCATTAACGGCTTTAATGCATGGCGGATAGTCGCGCGAATGAACGAGATTTTTTGCCCGGCAGAATTGGCAATGCGCAACTTCATCCAACGCTTACCGGGTGTGGCACCAAACTCCGACTCAAAATGAGCGTGATACAGCCAGTTGGTGAGATACAGCGAGCCAAACCACAAGTAAAGCGGTAGAAGCTCTTGTTGCATGGTACCGTCGAAGATTGTCGGTAGCGCTAGAATTGCAGCCGCCACCATGAACACTGAGCCGAAGGCTGGTGCAAAAGAAATCAAAGAGTCAAGAAAACCGACAGCGAAAGCTCCTGCCGCACATAGCCACAAATTCCAGTTAGATAGGAGCGTATTATCTGGAAACGCCTTGAACATCACGACGCACATTGCGGAGCAAACAGCGCCGACTACTGCCGAATCGATCAAGGAGGCGACAAAGCGCGCTTTTAGGAAACTACCAACAGGAGGCAGAAGCACTTCTTGCTTTTCTGCCAATAGAGCCGATTGCAACATTTGGGTGAACCTGTGCACACGCACTAGCCAGCCGGCTGGTGCGATGAAGAAACTGGAAGGGCGCTAAACGTCCAACTATCATAGCGAATCCGCTTGACATCCACCCCGAATTTAACACTTCCTTCACTTCCGCCTGCCCGGCACAGGGTTTTCAGCCCCCAAAAGGCTTAATTGCGGCTTGTTTTGGGAACAACTTAGAAATCAAGCTATACGCGGCCCAAGAGCATTCACCGTAACGACCGATTATGAACGAGCCTGCTCGAAAAACCCAAAAACCTCATCTAGAAGCAGTTCCAGATGACGCCTCTAAAGACTCTAGGATTTTCGAGAAAACCCAAGACGAACATCAATTCAAACGCGGCGGCGGCGGACCTCCTCAGCCTCCAAAGAATTCAGAAGGCCTCGGAATGCTTTTCTATGTAGGTTTGATTTTGATTTTGATCAGCGGTTTCGCCTTGTCAAAAGATCCTGCCACCTCCACCTACAGGCAAAATCTCCTTTCTTTCGGCGAATTGCGTGTCTCGCTCGAACTAATGTTTATGGCTATCGGGCTTAGTTTGCTGTTTGCAGCAATCGGTGTCATGCAAGCGCGCCACGCGGCAAGAAGAATTGAAAGACAGTCAGGCAATCAAGTCAGAAGCATGACGGCAAAGCGCCTGGATAATGTTTCCGATAGAGACTTGCTAGCGGTGATCTGCAAATACTTTTCTTCAATTTTCAGCTGAATTCGAACTAGTTGCCGTCCAACCAAGCTTGCATAACGGCTTGGGCGACGGCCTCGTGCATATCTCTATCCAGAATGCTGGGCACCAGCGAATCCATTTTGGTCTGACCTGCAATCGCATGTGCTGCTGCTATCTTCATCGCATCGGTGAAGTGCGTTGCACCAATTTTGAGAGCGCCGCGGAACAAGCCCGGGAAAGCAAGGGCGTTGTTGATTGTTCTTCCATCGGCGGCAAACTCTGCACCGCATTTAATGGCAAGCTCAGGATTGATTTCTGGGTCCGGGTTTGAAAGGGCCAAAATCACTTGTCCTTTCTGCACCATCTCAGGCTTGATCAAACCAGGCACACCGGTTGTGGCAACAACCACGTCGGCATCGGTCATCAAAGCATTCAGATCAACTGGTTTTCCACCTGCTTTTTCGAGACGTTCCATGGCCTCTTTCTTCAAATCTGTTCCCAAGATCTCGCGAACGCCATAGGCTTTGAGTAAGTGGGCAATGCCAAAACCGGCAGCGCCAAGTCCGATGATGCCTACCTTCGCGGTGCCCAGATCAATACCGGTTCGCTGAGTGACTGTCATCAAAGCGCCGAGAACGACCACAGCCGTGGCGTGTTGATCGTCGTGGAGAACCGGGATGTTGAGCCGCTTTTGTAGCTGCTCTTCAACAGCGAAACATTCGGGAGCAGCAATATCTTCCAAGTGAATTGCAGCAAAAGTGGGAGCGATTTCCGCCACTGTGTCTACGATCACATCAATATCTGTGGAGTTCAAAAGTATAGGTACGGCACTAATGCCAACCAATTGTTGATAGAGAACTGATTTGCCTTCCATCACGGGCATTCCCGCAACTGCTCCGATGTTTCCCAGTCCCAGAATTGCAGTGCCGTTGGTTACAACCGCAACTGTATTGGCAATTGATGTATAAACTTTACTTGCTTGTGGTTCTTTCTCAATCAACTTGCAGATTTGAGCGACACCAGGCGTGTAGATTCTGTGCATCTCTTCTACACTATCGAGCTTCACGCGACTGCGAATCTCAATCTTGCCGCCTTCGTGCGCATGTTGAACCGGGTCGATAACCGCTTCCACTTGCACACCTTCAAGCACTTTCAATCCTTCCAGAATGCATTGCAAATGGGTATCGTCATCGATTTGCAAACTGAATTCACGAATTATGAAGTCATGCCCTTGAGACACGATGGTGATCTCGCCAATGTTTGCGTCAAGTTCGCCCAGGAGGGTCGCAATTTTGCCGAGAAATCCCGGCTTGTCTGTAACGCGCAAGCGGATGATGCGCAGTATTTTTGCGTTTGATCTAACCGGAGTGGTGGCGACCATGAAAAGCCTCCCAGGGCGTTGCACTTACATTTGAACGTGCAGTCTGAATCTAAGTCAGGACAGTCTAACCGACAACGTTCGGCCTAGCGCCCGTCACCAAGCCATATTTCACGATTTATAAAGTAACAAAAGTAGAAAGCATGGCGCCGATTGTGGCATCAGCGTCACCATCCGTAACAAGAATTAACTCCAACTGCCCGGGCTTTTGCGGAACCGGCCTGGCATGAATGCCCTCGACTTTGAGACTGGTGTCCAAGAGTTGTATGTGTAAATCTTGAAATTTTCCGTCGCCGATGGCAATCGCCGATCCGGCACACGGTCCGTCCAGATAGCTATCATCTGTCGATTCCGCCGCAGCACAGTAAACAATCTGACCGGATGAAAGAACACAAAGATCAGTAAATGAAAGGGCTACGTCCTTTATTTTTCCCAGCTCTTTAGGATGAACATCTATAAACGCCTTGCCATTCAACTCGTGCGTGTCATAGGACTGATAGAGAAACTCGCCCAGATTCAAGACAATTATGGCATTATCGCCATCTTTGGAATTCCCTCGATTGACTAACAAAAGTTTTTCACCCAGGACGGAAGCTCCTTCAATATTGAGTTTGCGCACTTTAGTTCTCAAAAATGCAAAAAGCCCCGAGAGATTGAGTGGCAGGACTTCTCCAGCAATCTTACCGCTGCCGTCGAGTGGCAGAATGCAAGCTTTACTGCGCCACTCTTTCGAACCCGATGGCACTACCAGCAGTGCTCCATGTTCCGAGTATTTGCTGTGAGGTAAAACGCAGATCGCCTCCAAATCAGGCTTCTTTAGCTTACGCGCCTTGTGTTCGGCGGGCAGGTCACCGGCGAAGAGACGCACCCAGTCGCCTGGTTCATCACTATCGAGTTTGAAACAAGCAAGGCACATCTGGTCATCGGCAACTATGTACAGGTACTTTCCGGCAACGGCAATGCCACTGGCAGCAGACACAAAGGCAGCGTCCAGCTCACCCTTATTCATTGTCAAATCGCGAACCTTCTTGACTTCCAGCATGCCCTTCCAACGCTCGCTACAGCCACTGTAGAGTCGACGCCATGCGTCGCCCTACACTAGTGAACCAGTACAATTCGACTCTCAGGACTACTGACAATCAAGTTCTTATCAATAGGTTTTATTCGAAAGAATCGCTACTATTTAGAAAGAAGAAACGAGTGCCACCCTCCAGATGAATTCCTGGATCGACAAACTAATCAACAGCGCTCTCAAGGGGCGCTACTTGACGCTTGTGGCGACAGTTCTGGTTATCATCGCCGGCGTCGTCGCGGTGAAGATGCTTCCTTTGGAAGCCTATCCGGAATTGACGAATCCGCAAGTGCGCGTGATCACGCTCTATCCAGGCAAAGGTCCGGAAGAGATTGAGCGAATTGTGACGGTTCCTCTTGAGAAAGAACTGAACGGAATTCCCGGTCAGACTTCGCTGCGCTCACTGTCACTCTACGGACTTTCTGTTGTTACAACGACTTTCGTCGAATCGACACCAACGGCACTGGCTCGCCAGCAAGTCTTGGAACGGCTGGAACAAGCCGATATTCCGGATGATGCGCATCCGCACTTGGAACCGGATGTCGGGTCCTTAAGAGAAATCTTCCGCTACTGCTTGCACAGCCCATACTATTCGGCAATGGGACTGCGCTCTATACAGCAATGGGAGATGGAGAAGCTATTCCGGCAGATACCAGGCGTAATCGGCGTAATCAGCGAGGGCGGGCCGACTAAAGCCTATGAGGTCGATGTTAATCAGTACCAGTTGAAGTCATACGGTATTACATTACAACAGGTTTTCGACAGCCTCAGCAAAGCCAATGCCACCTCAGGTGGTGGCTTCATTGAAAAGAGCGGTACAGCGCTGATTGTGCGAGAGCTGGGTCTTCTCAAGGGGGTCAGCGATATCGAGTCAGTGGTTGTGAGCGCCGACAAGAAAGGCACTCCAATCAGAATTCGCGACATCGCCAAGGTAAAAATCGGCTCGTTGGTCAGACGCGGACAAGTCGGAAAAGGACATGAGGACGACGTAGTCGAAGGAATTATTCTCTTGAGGCGTGGAGAAAACCCATCGCAGGTTTTGGAACGCGTTTACGAGCGTTTGCCCGAAATCATCAAAAGACTTCCGCCTGGCGTCACTATGGAAGTCCTCTACGACCGGATGGACTTGATCAATCAAACAATCAAGACGATCAGAACCAATATCCAATTCGGCATTGGCCTGGTAGTTATTTTGCTCTGCTTGTTTCTGCTCGACATACCGGCAGCAATCATCACAGCCATTCCGATTCCACTGGCGATGCTCATCGCCTTTATCTGTCTGAATTTGTTCGGCGTACCGGCAAATCTGCTCAGCCTGGGAGCCATTGACTTCGGCATCCTTGTAGACAGCTCTGTGGTTATGGTGGAAAACATCGTACGCCGTTTGTCGGAAGAAGGGCGAGACCTGTCCGTAAACCATCGACTCATGCTGCTAAACGAATCAGCTCGTGAGGTTGGCGCGCCGATTCTTTTCGGTATCGCAGTGATAGTAGCCACTTTCCTGCCAATTTTTACCTTCCAGGGCGTCGAGGGCAAACTA
>DTSE01000049.1:0-4706 GCA_012965515.1 Candidatus Melainabacteria bacterium
TCTCGTCCCGGATTATCTATCACAATAAGTACGAATTGATCGGGGTCAGGTCCTTCGAATTGTCCTGGCGGCAAAAGCTGCCCGGACCAAAGTGGCAAACGGTCATGGGTCCAACGGGCAAGCTGGCAGACGCTTTGCTGTGGCAAGGGAAAACAGAGGAGGCCGAGAAGACCTATTACGAGGTCGCGGAGTACTCGAAAACAGCTGGTCTCTGGGCCTCCTTTATTGTTGGTCCCAGCCTTGAAAATTATGCGGAGAGGCTGGCGTCGACCGGGCGTTTGCTCGACTACGCAGAGTGGAAGGGACGCTTCCGAGGTGCCACTGTTTCGCGTCGAATTATCATTCTGCTTTGGCTGGCGATGTGCGTTTTAGCCGGACAGCAGGCGCTGCGTTACACCTCTCAGTCTGTGCCTACAATTGCTTCCTATCTCAGTTATCTCGGCCGCTACGAGCTGGCGGACAGTTTGCTTACTTCGGGTGAAGAGATTTTGCGCAAGTTTGCTCCAAACGCTCGCGCCGAGAGTAACGGTTTCAAAATCAAAATGGCGCAAAACAATGTGCGCTGGGGGCGTTTGGCTGATGGAGAGCAGCTTTATTACGCAGTCATGCCTGTAAAGGAAATTCTCGAAGGCAAACACGATGCGGAAATTCGAGATGACGTGAGCGCCATCGGCATGATGCAGGAATTGGCATCCCTAAAGATGCGGCGCGGTCGACCTGACGAAGCGCGTCAAATTTTGGATAAACTCTACAAGCTTTATCCGTCTGCCAGTTTGCTTATCTCTCTTTCTGATCTTTATCTGGAAGAGGGGCAATTGAAAGAGGCTGAAGAACAGCTCGATAAGGCGCGAAAGTCGCTGGCCAAAATTCCAGATGAAGACAACAAGAACTTCATCAGCCTCTCTACGACTCTCAGAATGGGGCGGATGCGCTTGATGCAAAAGAACGGTGGGGCTGCTGAAACCGAGTTCAATACTGGACTAATGAAGATCAATGATGCGAAGGGTAAAGTGGATAGCTTCCGCCTCCCTTATCTGATCGGGCTAATGGAAGCGGCGCACATGCAGTCGGATACAAAGAAAGAAGAAAACTATCGCAAGGCTGTTCTTGAAGAAACCTTGAAACTGCAGAGCAGCAAGACTCCACTTGATGCGTCTGTTAGCTGCCATCAGGCGGCGGAAGCGATGGAGCGCTGCGGGCAGTTTGCCATTGCCGACCAATTGATTGTTGATGGGATGGAGAAGATTGAAAAGGCGACTTCGGCGACCAATCCTGCGATTGCTTCCTACTATGTGAAGCGCGGCGAACTCGCCTTGGCGCAAGGACATTTGGATGCCGCCGCTCACTTGTGTCAAAAGGCAGTCAAATTGATCAATCAAAAGGCTCTCAGCTCGGAACATCCCGCGGTATTGGATGCGGAAGTTCTTGCGGGAACGGCTGCTCTAAAGCTCAAGATGAACGATGAAGCGGCGTCATTTCTGTGGGAAGTGAAACGGATTGTTGAAAAGAACGGCCTGCAAAGAATTGATGCGAAAGTCGCGGAAGCCTTGAGGCAGTATAAAAGTCTGCTTGATGAGCACGGAAACAAGGCTCGGGCAGACGAAGTCCAGTCTTTACTTGATGCGACAAAGGTCAAGCAAAACAGTTACAATTAGCCGCATCGTAATCCAAGCTATTTAAAGGAATTTGGCATGCGCAACCACTTCCGTTCTAATTTGCTGCACTCTTTTGCGGCACTTCTCGTAGTAACAGCACCGTTATTCACGTCACAGGCAGCTAATGCTCAAGCAGCGGCTCCCGCTGCTCCGGCAGCTGATGCTGGTCCGACAGTTGGCAAAGCGGCTCCGGCTTTTAGTCTCAAAGATTGGGATGGCAAGACTCGCAAACTTTCCGACTTCAAAGGCAAAATCGTTGTTCTCGAATGGTTCAATCATGGTTGTCCATTCGTCAAAAAGCACTATGACTCCAATAACATGCAAGACTTGCAAAAGACCTACACTGGCAAGGGCGTAGTCTGGCTCTCCATTTGCTCTTCTGCAGAAGGTAAGCAAGGTTATGGCACGCCGGAGGAGCACAAAAAGGACTTCAAGGATAGAAGCGCGGCACCAACTGCGGTGCTAATTGATTCCGAAGGAACAGTCGGACACCAGTACGGTGCAAAGACAACTCCGGCAATGTACGTAATCGACGGCAAGGGCGTGCTTGTGTATTCGGGCGCTATCGACGACAACAGAAGTCCGGATAAGGAAGCCGCCAAGACTGCGAAGAATTTTGTAGCCGCTGCTCTCAACGAAACAATGGCAAAGAAACCAGTTGCCATTTCATCGACCAAGTCTTACGGCTGCTCGATTAAGTACAAGCAGTAGGAGCGTAGGGGCGATGCCATGCATGGCCCTGCGAGCGCCGGCGGCTCGCCGGCTTCGGGCGACGTTTCTACTGCTATTTTCGTTATCGTAGGGGCGGCGCATGGCGTCTCCCTGGGAGCGCCGGCGGCTCGCCGGCTTCGGGCGGCGTTTCTTCTGCTATTTTCGTTATCGTAGGGGCGGCGCCATGTGTCGCCCGATGCGACGACCGACTTCTTTGAAGTCTGAAGCCTTATCTTTTGGTAACCCAGTTCCACACCGGATTCAATCCTCACACAAACTGGAGAAGCGCAATGTCCAAACTTTCCCACGTCATTTGCCCGCAGCACCTCGTTGCGAAGGTGGAAATGGTTGAGAAATACGGTGTGGACAACTTTCGCAAGCGCATCGAGCCGACCAAAGTCTTGATGTGCCCGCCAACCTTCTTTACGGTGAAAACGGTGCAGAATCCGTTTATGGAAGGCAAAGTTGGAACCGTCGACACGGAACTTGCGCAGAAGCAGTGGCAAGCTCTGAAAGAAGTTTATGAATCGCTTGGGTGCGAAGTAAAAACGATCGAGCCGGTTGAAGATCTCGAAGACATGGTGTTTGCGGCAAACCAAGTTCTGCCTGGAACCTACGAGAATGGTCGAACCTATGTCGTTCTTGGCGAAATGCGCAATGAGAAGCGAAACCAGGAAGTGCCGTGGTATCGCAAATGGTTCCAGGAAAACGATTATCACATCATTGATATCTTCGACTCGAAGGACAATAAAAAACACAGTCCTTGCTTCGAAGGGCAGGGCGATGCGATCTGGCATCCCGGTCGCGAACTGCTCTGGCTCGCAAACGGACCGCGCACTGATAAAGAGTCAGCGATGCTATTGAACATGACTCTCAGCGTCACTGTCATTCAGTTAAATCTCGTCGATCCGCGCTTTTACCATCTCGACACTTGTTTTTGCGCCATTGATGAAAACACAGTGATGATCTACGAAGGCGCGTTTGATTCCGATGGTTTGGCACTGATCAAGCACTTCTTCAAAAACGTAATCTCGGTCAGCGAGAAAGAAGCTCTCAATTTTGCATTGAATGCTGTCGCGATCAATGGAAACGTTATTCTTCAAAAAGGTTCGCCCGAGCTAGTCGCGACATTGAAGAAAAACGGTTTCAACCCCATCGAAGTAGACACCAGCGAATTCATGAAATCCGGCGGCAGCGTCTTTTGCATGAAGATGATGGTGTATTAGACTAGAAGTGTGAATAGAAGAGACCTCCGACTGTTCTTTTTCCTGTTGCCGAGTGCGCCATTCCTCTCGGCGCTCCCAGTGTTTGGAGACACTTCTTTCGACTCCGGCGTTAAGCAGTTTGCTCAAGGAAAGTATCAGGATGCCCTGACGTCGTTTCATGCTTCGGAATCTGGAGGAATGAAGGATGCGAAACTTTATTACTACGAAGCGCTCTGCAATCAGCAGTTGAAGAACTACGACAAAGCTCGATTGCTTTTTCAGTATGTAGTGAAGCAATTTCCTGGAACCGATGCGGCAAGGCTGGCTGACCGAGCGCTAGGCAGTTCCGGGAGTGCGCAATCGGTTGCAGCAGCGCCTGCACAGCAAGCATCATCGCCGCCTGAAGAAACGACCATTCCTTTCGCAAGCAGTCATTTTGCTAGTCATATCTATGTGAACGTTCTAGTGAATGGTCAACCGATTACGATGATGCTCGATACCGGTGCGTCGTACACGACCTTTGCTCAGTCTGCATTGACCAAGGCTGGTATCAAAATACCAACTGTGAAAAACGCGATGCGCGTGACTGGTGTCGGAGGTGAGTCGAGTGTTTCGGTAGGTCGTGTAATGATTCAGTTTGGCGAAATCAGCCAGTTGGTTCCCATTTGCATTCAAGACGACACGATTCCAGGTACGGCAAGTGCCGTTCCATTGCTTGGTCAATCGTTCTTGTCCGCGTTCAACTATGAAATTGATTATCGCGCTCGCACAGTAAAAGTGACTCGCGTAAAGCCGGGGGCTGTTCAGAAGCCTGGACGGGGCGTTGCATCGCGCCACCGCGATGAGAATGTTGTGCCATTTCGAAGTGACGGCAATTTGATCGAAGTAACAGCGAAAATCAATGGACGCGAGTGCGACATGATTTTAGATACGGGCGCTGAATCGGTAGCGTTTTCAGATAAAGCGATGGCAGCTATTGGACTCAATGTCCCGGTGAATTCGCGGCGGTTGGTTGCCAGCGGTGTCGGCGGGCATAGAGAAGGATATTCCTTCTCTTTAGATGAAGTGCAGCTTGGTCCTATTGTGAAGAAGCACGTGCGAGCTGGTTCGGCGAACTACATGACCATTTCGAAAC
>DTSE01000049.1:4716-5331 GCA_012965515.1 Candidatus Melainabacteria bacterium
GCTATTGGGGCATTCCTTCTTTGAAGGAACCGCGTTCACCGTGGATAACGAAGCGCATGTTCTTAGATTTGCTCCTTAGTCACAGCTGTAGGGGCGCATTGCATGCGCCCATTTGATTTTTGGTCGCGTGCAACGCGACCCTACGCTTCGCTGATTACGCCTGTGCGCTTTGTTGATTAAGCCAGCTCAAATGCAGAGGCGGCATTCTTGCCGCCCGGAAAGGCGCATGCAATGCGCCACTACAAGAAAGGTCGCTGCATGGCATCGACCCTGCATTATCCGGAAACGAGTTTTACGAACTTGCGGCGACCGACTTGCAGAACCAATTCGGTTCCGTTGTCGACCGTTACTTGATGCATTGGATCTTTCACTTGTTCGCCATTGATCCGCACTCCACCTTCTTGCACCAAGCGTTTCGCTTCGCCTGAGCCGCCGGAGAGTTTTGAATCAACCATCACGCGGAAAAGTGGCGTAGGCTCTTTCACCGTATGTGATGGCATATCGTCAGGAATTCGCTTCTCGCTGTGGACTTTTGTCCAGTTCGCAAGAGCCGCATCAGCAGCAGCTTCACCGTGGTATTGGAGAACCAACTGACGTCCGAGTTTTTCTTTTGCG
>DTSE01000050.1:0-337 GCA_012965515.1 Candidatus Melainabacteria bacterium
GCTCTATTCGCCGCAGACTGGGCAAAAGCGAATCAGCCTGTCTCAGCAAAGAAGTAAATGAAGAGGAGTCCCGCATTTTTGCCGAGTCGCAGACCCCGGATTGGAAAATTCGGGGTAAAAACGCTTTTGCACTGGCGAAAACAGTGACAGAATGGGAAAATCGGCTGATAATGCCATAAACTTCGGGATCTTGGTCACTATCGAACCAGGGGTAAATGTCCACAAAAGTCTCCACGATGTCTGAGCAATCTCAAGGACCCAGCGGATTTATAGAGCTGGGCGGCGAGATGTTCCTCGTCGACTATGGAAGAATTTGTGCCGCAGACGGCAGCCAGTG
>DTSE01000050.1:379-42572 GCA_012965515.1 Candidatus Melainabacteria bacterium
TCACGGAGAAGCACGGGCTGGTGGCAATTGACGATATCGAAGGCTGCGTTTTTCGCGGCATCGACTCGTCCGGCATGGAGCTGGATCTGCCTGGCGTGCGGGTTGGACCGGATGGAACTCTGAAATATAACGGCGTTGTTTTGACTGTCATAAACGGACGCATTGCCACTCAAGATCATCGTCTGGTTGGTGAGTTCGATGACGATGGTGAGGTCTATGTGCGTGACCGCGAGATCAAAGAGCCTCGTCGCAAGCTTGATGAGCACACGCAGCTCAACTCCTATTTTGAAGGAAACCGGTCTGACGGCTCGGCTTGGACACATGAATTTGGCCGCCCGCTGTACAGGAAGAACCTTTCATACTCCGACAACGAAATCATTCGCTATTTCGACGACTTCGATAAGTTGAATACACCGCAAAAACAATATGTCATGGAGAGCATGCGCCTTTGGGCATCTTGCGGGCTCTTGCAGATTGTTCGAAAGAGTGAGGGCGTGGCGCAGTTTGGCAATGTTCGTCATGGTGCCGCCGGTGTCACCGGCGTGCGGCACGGCAATGTCACTCTAGACAAAGAAGAGTTCGAGAAAGAAATCATGCTCTACAAGCGGTTTGGTCCGCTTGCCGTAATTGCCATTCGCTTGCAGCCTTATGTTGAGGTGCGGGTCAATCTTGTTGTTTCGCATGAATTTGGGCACCAACTGGAATTCGTCCTGTCTCAAGCTTCGCAGACTCTGATAACCGAACTCTACGAGAAACACAAAGCGAAGAGCGGGCGCTACTATCCATTGCCTAATGGTTACGAAGGATATGCCGAAGTTCTCACTCCGCAGCAGGTTCACCAGCGAGTTTTTATCTCTGGTTATGCGCGCACCAGCATGCACGAATACTGGGCAGAGTGTGTGGCTGCATTCTCGGTGAAAGACAGCCGTAAGATGCTCAAAGAGCTGGATCCAGGAGCTTATGCGATTCTTCGGGACGTAGTCACCAATCCCGCTAAAATGATAAGACCGGTCTTCAGAGAGCAGATAATGGATCTGCAAACAAGCCTGAGAATCGGTGGTGAGTATACGGAAGATTTGATTGCTGACTGACGATAAAGGCAGTTCAATGCGAAGCATAAGTAGAGCCCGACGAGTCAGCCAAAACCGTACCATTGCGTTGTTTTGCGCAGTCAGTGTCGGCGTCGGATTTTTCGCACCGCAAGCCTTCGCTGCGCCAAAGCAGTTGGAGCCAGTTCTCAAAGCGATCGATCCGTCCGAAGCGAAAATGGACACTCCGCCACCATCGCCTCAGGTGCAAAATCCAAATCCACTGGGGCGTATCAATGGGCAACCTGTTAGCCGGAGCGGTAATCAGCTCAATCGCGGTGATGTTAATCCGCAAGGTGGTGAACAATCGGACGGACAAAATTACAAATACACGCCGTACGAATCACCTGATTATTCAAATTCGCCACCACAATTTCCCTCCGACTCCCAGATTCCCGAATTCGGAAAACCGCTTCCCGAGTCAACCAAGGGCTCTGCCGGAAGTGCTACTGGCGATGCTTGGACAACCAATCGCGCTGTGCCCGCGCAATCTTCTTCGCCTGTCGCAGCCTCGCCTGAAGAGAATCGCATCACCAAACTCGAGCAGCAAGCATTTGGATCTACTTATCCCGAGCACGAAGTAGACGATCGACTCGACCACCTGGAGAAAGAGATTTTCGGCTCCCCGACTCAAGCACCGCCACAAGACAGGCTGGCGAGACTTGAGCAAAAACTGAGCATGAAGAGCGCGTTTGGACAGACGCCGTCTGCTAATTCTTTGGCGCAAGGGGCGATTCCAATGAAGGCGGCGAACAATATGTATCCGCCGAAAAACTCTCCTCCAGCGGGTAATTCGTTAGCACAGGGCTTTCCGCAGTTGAAAGCGGAGACGCCGCAAATGGCTGCTGTCCCACCCTCTCCACAAAACTACGGAGCGCAAAACCAACCAAGCAGCGGGCAGAATTTTGCAGGTCCATCCGGCAATCAACAAATTGCCTATGTTCCTCCTCCGCAATCTACACCTCCGCAATCGGCTTTTGGGGCGCCTTCCGCTGGCTTTCAGCAACCAGGTCCGGCTGGCTCGTTCAATCAAGCGCCAGCACAGCAGCCCTGGCGTGCTGGTGGGACGCCTGCTTCCGGACTGCCTCAACAACCGCAGGCTTCACCGAATTGGCAGATGCCGCAGCAGCCTCAAGCTTCACCAAATTGGCAGCAGCCGCAGCAACCAGCGCAATACCAGCAGCAGTATCAACAACCGCAGTATCCTGCTCCTCAATTTCAGCAACCTCAGTATCCCCAACAGCAATATCAGCAGTCATATCAACAGCCTTCGCCGCAGTATCCGCAGCCACAATTCCAGCAGCCGCCTCAGTATCAGCAGCCATATCCTCAACAACAGCAGTATCAACAACCGCCGCAGCAATACCAACAGCCGTCACAGCAATACCAACAACCACCGCCGCAATACCAACAACCACCGCAGCAATATCAACAACCACCTCAGCAATTCCAGCAGCCGCCACAGCAATTCCAGCAACCACCGCAGAATTCTCAGTATGGTTATCCGGCTCCTCAATATGTTCAGCCTCAGTACCAGCAACCTCAGTACCAACAGCCTTTGCAGCCCGCTCAGTATCCGCCACCCACTCAGCAGTATCCGGCATACGGACAGCCAATTTATACTTCGACTTTGCCGCAAGGGTCCGCTACTGGCGCACCGCCGGCGGTGAAAGCTACACCGCCGGCACCCAAAGCTCCGCAGGCAATGGCGCCTGTCGGCAATAATCCTAACATCGCGCAAAGCGACTATTTCGTCGTGGTCAAAGGAATGCCTTACGACGAGAAAGCCGGGGACTATCTGTCTGCGATTTGGAGACCCCCAGGTATAGCGAGTGCAAGATTCAGCCGTTTTCCGTTGAAAGTTCGCTTGCCTCAGTCATCGCCTGAGTCGTGGCGCAAGTATCTCGATGAAACGATCAAAAAGTGGGGCAGTTATATCCCGCTTAAAGTAGCAACCCAGAACGAACCCGCTGATATCGAGCTGACTTGGGAAAATCATTTTGCCGATAACCGACTTCTCGGCATTACACGTCTGCAAATTTTGCAGGGGCACATGCAGGTTCGCATCTATCTTTTACGACCGACCTTCTACCCGCCTGATGTTCCCGAGCGCATTCTGAAAAACGTCGCCATGCACGAGATTGGGCATTCTGTTGGTCTCTTTGGACATAGCGACAACAGCCAAGACGTTATGTACGCAGGCGAACTGTTCTCCGGGAAAGGGAAAGCAGCGCTTGCCAAGCCGGGCAACATTACCCAGCGAGACCTCAATACCTTGAAGAAGATCTACGAATGCCCTCCGATGGGCGCCAATGTGAGTACTTCAAAGCCGATGGAGTGGACTTCACGGCTCTGAGTCCAAATCGGACGCCCGGGGCTCTTTGCAAGGATGGGAAGGGTGCCCTGGCGCGCTTTTGGCTGTTTGTTAGATTTTCTAGACAAAGTCTAACTGATGCCTTGTTAGACTCTTTCGAGAAAATCTAACAAGCAATATGAATCGCAAAAAAGACCCGTGGGCCGGCACTATGGCGCGATCCGCGCGATTTATGATCCCTGGCTCAGGATCGCAAAGCCCGTCAGATGGACAATTTGAGTGCTTACAAAGGAGCTCCGCCATGTCTTTTGAGAACAAAGAGATAACGATTGCGCATAGTCCTGATTCTGACGATGCCTTCATGTTCTACGCCCTTGCCAAGGACAAAATTGACACCAAAGGGCTGAAAGTGAATCAGGTCTTGAAAGACATCCAGTCGCTCAACCAGGACGCCATCAACGGCAAGTACGAAGTATCGGCAATTTCATTCGCCGCCTATCCTCTCGTCTGCGACAAGTATGCCCTGATGCCTTGCGGAGCCAGCATGGGCTTCAAGTACGGTCCGATGGTCATTGCCAAGCCAGGCGTGAAGAAAGAAGACCTCAAGAGTTTGACCGTAGCAATTCCTGGAAAGCTCACCACCGCTTTCTTGACTATGAACATGTGGATGCCGGGACTGAAGACCGTCGAAGTACACTTCGATCAAATTCCGGAAGCCGTTAGAGACGGAAAGGTTGATGCCGGCTTGATTATTCACGAAGGCCAATTGACCTACCAAACTATGGGGCTCGAAAAAATCGTTGACCTGGGCGAATGGTGGTTTGAAGAAACAGGTTTGCCACTGCCCCTCGGCGGCAACGTAGTCCGCAAAGATTTGGGCGCCGATTTGATTGACCATGCAACGAAATTATTGAAGGCTTCCATCGAGTTCTCGCTGGCAAACAGGAAAGACGCTCTTGAGTATGCGCTTGAGTTTGCTCGCGACATGCCACCGGAATTGGCAGACAAGTTCGTCGGCATGTATGTCAACGAAATGACTGTTGATTATGGTGATGAAGGCCGTGCCGCGATTTCCAGACTCTTTGCAGAAGCTCACAAACGCGGCGTAATCAAAGAGCAAGTCAAAGTTGAGTTCGTCGGAGCACTCAGCGGCGCTGCACTTTAGATTCACTCAGTAAATTTGAACTTGTAGAGTTGCATTCATGTTCATCTGAATGCAACTCTTCTTTTGCAGTCTAGGCTTGTGTTCCAGCCTCTGCTGCGGCATTTGCCGTTGTCGCTGCTGCCGGTTTCGCAACCAGTGCTGCACACAAAATTGCCAGTAAATAGCAGGCTGAGCCCAAGAGCATCGTGATGCAAATGCCGAACTCGATTGAAAGAACGGCTGCCAGAACCGAACCGCAAACGGTCGCCCCACCATTGACCGCCCAGAACCACGAGCGAGCCTCGAACTGATTTTCTCCAAAGAAGCCCAGTCCAAGAGGGAATGCCCAACCCATAAAAAAGCCGGGCAGCGCCACCATCACCGCTGAAAGTGCCGCGCGCGGGAAAAGCTCCAGCAGTGCTAATTCCATTCCGGTCATGTAGAGAATGACGGCGAGAACAGCGCCGAGCAAAGCAGAAACAAGCAATGATATTCGCATCAATTGTATGCGCGGTACACCTTTATCTAGATAGTGTTGTGCTGCATAACTTCCACTTCCTGATGCAACGAGCAGGACAAAAAGTACCAATGAAAGACTTAGAGTTGGATTTCCCAGAATCATGGAAAGCCGCTCAATGAGCCCGACTTCGATTAAGATAAATCCAAATCCGATAGCAAGAAAATATCCGGCAGACTGGAAGAATCCACCATCAGGTTTGGCCGATCTTCCAAACTTTATCCACGCGGGCGCTACGATTGTGAATGCCACCAGGATGATCGTCAGTAAAAGAGTAAACAGCACCAGCGCCAATCCTCCAGCTCCGCCCTCTGACTTTTTGCTCTGCGTGGTGAGTTCTGTAGCAGGACTAAAGAAGAAGGGGCGGTCTTCGCTGGGAAGATCGGTTGGCGTGTCATTAGGGTCAGTGAGCGCCTTGTAAAACGGCTCAAGCTTCACCAGGTCAGGTAAAAGGAGTGCCTTGTAACCTAGTTCTTTGCACAAAGACTGGATCAGTTCGATATCCGCTTTGGAAAACTCTTCTTTGGAAACCAGCATGTTTCCTACGCTTATGTCACCCAACCGGTAGGGTGCACAAATCAGCATCACATGTTTTTCAATATTGCTCAGTCCGAGTTTCGCAAATGCATCTTTGGTCAAATAGAGCAAACGTGTGAGTTGTTGCGGTTCTTGCTCGTTGCCCCAGCGCAGTAATGACAGTACGCCCTTCGGCTCGAGGTGCTTCAAGTAGTGGAGAACAGCTTCCTTCGTATAGAGAGAATTTTCGGTCAGCACGAATGCACCAGAAGTCGATGCCGCATATGTATCCACAAGGGAGCACTGGATAATGCCGTATTGGTTGCCTGAGCGCGACAGCCAATTGCGCGCTTCGTCGTTGACGATGTTGACGCCCGGCTGCTCTGCGAGATGACCGTTGAAGTCTGCGTACTCTTTCTTAAGCAATCCGACAAGAACAGGATTTACCTCCAATCCGTCGATCTTTTTTTGATCGAACAATCGTCCCGTCAGAATGTCGCGCCCACCACCCACTCCAATGACGAAAAGGCTATTGCCTGGGCGCAAGCGATTGGCGACTGCTGTAATGTCTTGCTTGATTGGCAGCAATTCTTCCGGTGTGGCTTTGCCAGTCATGACTGTAAACGCACCGGAGTCGATATATAGTCCCTTCTGTGGAATCGGCTTAGTAGCTTCTTTTGCCGCCGGAACAGACGCCCAAGTCAACGCCGGTCCGACAAATTTAGCGACAATGATTCTGCTGATGGGGCTCCACTTAACGGCTTCAATCGTGTTTGGATCGATTCCGGGTATTTGTTTTGAGCTTATGTCTTGTGTGGGTGAAAACGCCCAGGCTATACAAACGATGCTGCCCAGCAAGGCTTGTACCATTCCTTTTTTTCTGTCTGCGCCGGTTGTTGTAAACGCGAACATGAGACAGGCGGCAGCCGCAATCACTCCCGAAACGATGAGAGTGCTGGGTCCGGAAACGACAGACAACAAGAAAACCAGCAGCGGACAAGCGATTGCTGCACCCAACAAATCGGCACAATAGAGTTTCCCGACTTGCTCATACGATGTAAGACATTTGCAAATCACGATTCCAGCGAAGAAAAACGGAATTGCAGAGAGCAAGAAGTTGACGAAAATCCATGCAAACGCTCCCATGCCGACCAGAGGTTTGAAGGCAAGGATTTGCAGTCCTGCGGCTGTTGGAATTGCAGCGGCAAAGAGTCCAGCTGACAGTGAGAGAAGCGGCTCTGTTTTGTCGTCGTTCTTGCTGGCGAATGCCATCGTGTAAAGAGCGCCAAGCGTCAAACCAAACATCGCAATCGACACGATCATGAAGGCAAAGTGGTAACCGGTGCTGGCGCTGTACAAGCGCGTCATCACGAGTTCCAAGAGCATCATGGACATGCTGCAAAGTCCGAGCCCCGCAGCCAGTGCCGGGCTGGGTTTTCGAAGAGGGGTTGATTCTTGATTCGACAAAATGAACTCCAAACGCCCGGATATCCAGGGACAAAATTTGCCCCAATTTCTAGTAAGTGTTGCCCCAAAGAAATTACAAATAGAGGCTTGAATAGCTTTCCACGATCTACAAGAGTTCAAGCAAATGAATATCAGACACCGAGCGAAACGCGGACCGGCGCCGAAATTCGGCTCTCCACTCCGACGAATTAGCCCATCTTGTCTCTACGCGCTTGCTCGTAGGCAATGATCAGGTAGACGAAACTAGGAAAGTTGGAAACCTCGACCAATTTCCAATGTTCGTCTTGCTTTTCCATTCTCAATTCCAAAAGCATGTTGGTGTCATAGCGTTTGTTGAAAAGTGTCACGCCAATCGTGGCGTCGTTTTTGCGCACTCGAATGAATGCGATTTTCTTGAAAGCCTGCTTGCTAAATCCAAGCCTGCCGGTGACGTTTTTCATTGAAAGATCGGCCAGCCCAAAACCCCCGCCCTTTTGCCGATGCTCTCTCTCTTTGTCTTCCTGCGTTGTATCTGTCGTGTCGCCTGCGTCAATTGAATTCGCCGTTTCCAGTGCGTGTGACGGTCTATTGTTTGTGTTTTCTGTATCTGCAACTTTTGCTGGTTCTGCAGGAGTAGAGGCTGTCTTGTTTATGGTCACTGCGTTTTGAGGAACTGAAGTGGCGGGCACTTCAGTGATGATGAGTTTCCCTTCCTTTGTCTTCGTAACTTTGAGAACCCGCCCGATTGCCGGTGCCGTTGCAATTTCGGAGCGTTTTCTTGGATGCGCGATCCGACCGGCCGCTTGATTGACAGCCAGTTGATTGCTTTCAACGAAGTGCGAGACCTCGTTCTTAATTACATCCATGAGAGTCGGCTTGACCAGGCTAATTAAGCTGGAACCGAGCATCTCGCCCAGCACCCCTTTGCTCAAGCGAGAACGCACCTGGGGGGTGAGAAAACCATCGATCATGTGCGATGAAACGCGCTCCACATCGACGTATTGCTCGAATGTTTTCAGGTCGTGATGAACGACTGCCTCTTTAATTTCGAGAATCGCATAGAAGGGCGTGGTCGTCCAGTACCAGTAGCCGAAATTTAT
Source organism: Candidatus Melainabacteria bacterium (assembly GCA_012965515.1). Lineage (GTDB taxonomy): Bacteria > Cyanobacteriota > Vampirovibrionia > Obscuribacterales > Obscuribacteraceae > QKMZ01. The sequence continues at coordinate 8,505 of DTSE01000050.1, forward strand.
GGCTACCAACAAGAAAACGATGGCGATCTTCCACATTATTGAGAAACGACATGCGTCGGCTACGGTCACCGGCTAACCGGCTAACATATCATACCCACGACCACTGCATGCGCGTCGGAGCACTTATGCCGAGCCCTGTAATTGCTTGGTCGAGCGTCTGTTCTTTCTGTTTGCACGAACTGAGTATTTTTACGGCTTGCTCTTTGGAAACGACGCCGTATTTGACCAGCGATTGGCAGCGCAGAGCGCGATGCAGCATACTCTTCGTAATCAGTCCGGCATCGAGAAGCATTTTGCCGATTTTGACGTTGCTCGTCACAGCTTGTGAAACAGTGCCTTCCACTGAGTCACGCGTAAGCACACAGGATTCTATGAGAAGCTCTCCAAGGCGAATCTCCTCGTTGGTGCGTGCTCGTTGCATTACTTTGTTGATGGCATTTTCCGTGAGCATATTTTCTTTGGCAATTAAGCGCATTGCTTCGGCTGCCTGATACGCTTTCAATTCGCCGCCTGCAACCGAGCCCTGCAGCATCATTGCAGCTTCCAAAAGCTCATCGGTAGCTAGCCCCTGTTCACGCAATACTTGACCGAAAGTCTTATTCTTGAACAGCTCAATTTCCATACACTCTGCAAGTTCGCTCTCGGAAATCAAGCCTGACATACGCATGAGTTCCGACAGTTTTAGCGATCCCACCGCGGGAGTTTTGAAACTGCCCATCTCAAACAATGCTTGCTCCAGACAAATGTTCTTCTGATGTGCGAGTCTGATTCCGTCAATCGCTTCGCTCTTGCTGATGGACTTTTCTCGCAAGAGAAGCACAGCCTGCAATGCCGAGTTGAATAAGGAGCTGGAGATGTCGCCTGTGATAACCAAAACGCGGCCGATGAGAATTTTTGTCTGCAAAGACTTCTGCATCGCCCTGCCGAGTTGATCCTGATTGATTACACCTGCCTGAGTAAGCATCTCAGTCAGGTCATTGTTCATCGAAGGCGTTACAAGCGTCTTCTGGTGCACTGAAAGAATTTTCTTCAGCGCCGATTGGAAATCTATGTCGTCATGAGCTGCCAATCTAATTGCATTAATGGCTGTATCAAGGCGAATGGTGTTGTTCTCAACCATTTGCTTGGCAGCAAGCAAAGGGCGCATACTCTCCTCGCTGAAACTGCCTGACTGCATGAGCGCTCTTTCTAACGGCAGATTCAATCTTTGCGAGATCGCTATTGCGTTCTCCAGTGTCTGATGATCTACTACGTTGGCGCTGCGTACTAATTCCAGCAAGATTTCTGGTTTCGATGCACCAAACATTCTTAAGGCCTCCGATAAATCCTTCATTTCTCGTTGCAATGGTCCGCAGCCTTTGATGGAATTGCGTTACTTTCCATCCTGTCAGACCAATTGGCTCTACTTCAAGGTAGAGACGGAAAAATCAATGCAAAGAACTACTGCCTCCATTCAAAGACTGTCACTCTAAAAATAGATCTGCCTATTTTTACCACCCTGATATCACGAAAACTTCCCTCGTGAGAGTGTGTGCAAATAGACGCAAACACGCGAAGTAGTTTGAGCAACCTTAAACGGGTCGAGAGGGGACATTAACTAAATCTAGTGTATCATGTGATGCGCCCGGGCAAAAGCTCTAAGACTCCCGCCGGTGGTTGAATTTTCACTTTCGGAGTGGCAAATTTTGCCCCTGCCAAAGCATCATTTTGACCGGCCACTTTTAATTGGAAAGCGGTAAATGAGTGAGCTGATTTTTCGAAAATTCTTGACCGGCGAGAACCTTTTTACACCAAGCGAAATAGACGTAATCATAAGTTTGACGGTTGTTTGATTTCGGTTGGATTTTCTCTAACGCTTTTTGGCAGTCGCCCTGCCTGAAAGCATTGCCGTCCCAGTAATACAAGGATGGAATGTCGCTTTGAACCAGTAATGCCTGACAGCCGGAATCGTCATAGAAGTCCATCTGCACTGATTCCATTCGATAGCCTGAATCTGATTTTTTTACCACCAGGTGAAGGTTCATCGGGATTTCTTTCAAGCCCAATTGATTCCACGAAAATTGAGTGTCAATATTGATACCCGCTGTGCTGTTGTCCAGAATTTCTACGCCTGTAAGGCGATAGGCGTCCCACTTTGATGGGCTAGTGTCTCTGTCGCTCGTCCAGAAAGTTGAATTAAGCTCTCTCGTCAATGCATCACTGCTGTTCCAATTGGATGCGGCCTCGCGGCTAGCTTGCTGGGTTTTCGGTGAATAGTCGAAGGCATAGCTTGCCCAGTACGTAGCAAAGTCGCCGGCGGTTTTGGCATCAATAGGGGTATTGGGATTGTAGTAGCTGTTGTCATTTCCATCGACTATTGCCAGTTTTGACTGGCAGCAATCCGAATCAATCGAGCAAGGTGCAAAGAAAATCAGGATAAAGCCGGCAAACCAAGCCAGTGCATGCCGCAGAGCGCCAATCGGGGCGACTATGACTTCTGGCACAATCAATCCTCCAGACACTGACTTCCTCTATATATTCCACAAACGTGGTTGAATTTCTCTGAACTTTGCAGGCGCCATGTCTGAAAGCTATGTCACTTTCCTACATGGCACCATATTTGATACCAGATTTATTGCCTTGTCTTTTAGGTCTTGGCGTCAAGCGATTTCATAAAACTGCCCAGGGCCGCGGTGTATTCCTTTAGGTCCAGATTGAGAACGTCATTGTGCCCTGAGTGTTTCAGCCGGATGAACTGCTTTTTGGCTGTTGCGGCTTTATACATTTGGTCTGCGTATTTGATCGGCAGAATTTCATCTTTTTCGCCGTGAATGAGGAGCAGTGGAACTTTGCTTTGCGCCAGGATTTCGCAATTGTTCAGTTGCGGCTGGGGAAAAGTGAAATCTGGAAACAAATTCAGCCAGATGAAACGATCACGCGCTGCTGTCGGTAATGATGAAAAGCCTGACTGCAGCACGACTCCGGCAACCTCACGCTGTTTCGATATCTGGCACGTGACTGCGCAACCCAGTGATTCACCGTAGGCAATAATCTGACTCGGCTTCCATCCTTTCACCTTGTTCAGAAAATCGTAGGCGCCTATGCCGTCTTCAACAATCCCACCGACGGAAGGGTCTCCTTCGCTTTGACCGTAGCCTTGATAGTCATAGACAAGCACGGATGCGCCGAGATTGAGCATGTGGATAACTGCCGGCAGTCTGTGAGCGATGTTTCCACCGTTGCCGTGGCTGAAGAGCAAGACTTGCTTGGCGCCCTCCTTCGCGAAGTACGTACCGTGCAAAAGCTTTCCGTTGGCTGATTTGAATCTTACATCCTGAACTTTGGTTTTGAGCTTTTGCTGAATTAAGTGAAAAGGCTGCGATAGGTCGTACTTTGTTTGGTCCGGAAAAAAGAGCAGTATGCGCGTGAGTTGGAAAAGGCAAATCGGCGAAAGCAAGAAAAAGAGAATCGATAACTTCGCGGCTTCAATGGTTGCTCTCCGCTTGAAAGAGGGCTTCTCATTTTCCTTTAGTTTCCATCGCTCAAGATTTACGTAAAGCTTAGGTGTCTTTTGCCCGCGCAGATGGTCACCTGTGTCGGCAGGTGAACTCGTTGCGGTTGCGGCAGAACTGTTTGTCGTTGAATCTTTTGTCGGCGTTGTCGAATTGTCTGGGGCTGATGTCGAATTATCAGTTTGCTGCGTTTCACTCACGTTTGAATTCACCTTCGTTTCTCCGGACGGCACGGGGGCTCAGCTGCATATCGTTCAGCGTACAGCGGACCGAATGCGGCAGCCGAAAGGGACGCTCAGTTAATATAGTGTTGCCTGCTTATGAGATTTTTGTGGAAAAACAGCAGATATGGGCAAAATTGTTGATTTTCCGGCTTACTCTGGGAATTGTTAGGGTGTGGCTCGCGAGCCTCTGACGTAAAAAGTGGAAACTCAGGATTCATCTATGGATCAGGTTGAAGAAAGCGTAGACAGCGCGAATGTGGGTTGGGAAACCTTTTGGGAGGCTGGCAGTAGGGCATTCCAGCTCGGTCGCTATGCCGATGCGGAGAAACTGTACCAGAAGTCGCTTACGGATGTGAAATCGCCTGAGTCGGTTGATTCACGGCGTTCCCCTGATGAAGAGGACACTCTCTCCAATGCGACCACTGCCGAGCGCGTAGTCGCTCAGGCAAAAATATTGAGCAGTCTGGGTGAACTTTATCTGGTTCAAGGGTGGCACGTTGAAGCCGAGAAAGCCTACAAGAAGGCGATGTCCTTGAAGGAAAAAATCGCCGGTCCGGACAGCCTTGCGGTTGCGGAGATTTTGAACAAGCTGGGCGTAATCTACCGAGCTCAGGGGAAGTTTCAGGAAGTCGAGCCGGTCTTGCGCCGCGCGCTGACTACCTATGAAAAGGATGCTTCGGCAAATAAATTGGATGTGGCGACGACGATTGAAACGCTCGCTGACTTCTATCGTGCTCATGGTAAGTACGATTTGGCTGAGCCGCTCTTTCAGAAAGGTCTTGCCTTGCGCGAGTCCGTTCTTGGCGCTGACCACCAGTCGATCGGGCCGGCGCTGCAGAATCTTGCCTTGCTCAATCATGCCTCAGGCAAGTATGATTCGGCAATGCCGCTCTACGAGCGCGCTTTGAGGATTTCTGAGGCAACCTGGGGCGCCGAGCATCCATCTTGCGCCACTATCTTGAATCAGCAAGGCGAGTTGTTTCGCATGAAAGGTGATTTTCCTAACGCGGAGAAGACATTTTGGCGCGCCCTGCGCATCAGGCAAACAGCACTTGGAGTTGAGCACCCGAGTACAGCACAAAGCCTCGCCAGCCTGGCACTTCTCTTTCATTTGCAATGCAAATACGATCAAGCTGAGCCCCTGTATAAGACGCTTGTAGATTTGCGCACCAAAGATTGGGGACCGAAACATCCTCACGTGGCTGAGATGTTGAACAATCTTGCCGAGGTGTATCAGGACCAGGGCAAGTACAGCGAGGCGGAACCTCTCTATTGGCGTGCCCTATCGATTACACAAGAGGCTCAAGGACCGGAACATCCAAGCGTTGCAAAAGCGCTCAGGAATTTGGCGGAGCTTTATGAAGAGCAAGAGAATTACGACGAAGCCGATCGATTGTTTCGCTGGGGACTAGGGGTAGGCGAAAAAGCACTCGGCAGCGAGCATCCGGAAGTCACCGAGCTGATGGCTCGCTATGCGTCTCTTCAGAAGCGCATGTCAGAGAATGACGACGACCAGCAATCAACAAGCTGGCAAGACTAGCTGAAAAGCTATCTTGTTTGCAGTGACCTGAGTTTGCAAGCAAGAGGCATTGTGGGACGATGCCACACTTCGCCGGGCGACGCATGGCGTCGCCCCAACAGCCTTTATTTGCGCAAGATGATGTCTCTTGCGACCTTACTTAGAAACTAAGCAACCGGTACAGTCGTTTTCTCTTTGACGAGTTTTTTCTTCACACCTTCGCCGGCAAGAAGCCCTGACGATGCGGCTTGTCCGACGCCGCGAGTCCAGCTCGACGAGTCCCCGATGATAAACAAGTTCGGAATGTTCGTCTCCATGTTTTTGGAAACAGTGATGGAATCAGGATAGCTCTTGCATTCCGGCGCAAAGAGCAGCGTGGAATCATCGGCGACGCCGGGGCAGATTTTGTCCAGCGCATCGAGATATTCGACAATACCTTCAAGAATTCTGTGTGGGTAAGCCAGCGACACATCACCGCATTCTGCTTCCAGAGTCGGTTTTACCAGGTTATTTGTCAGCGACTTCGTGCGTCGTCCTGCGCGCAGGTCTCCCAAGCGTTGCACGAGTGGTCCACCGCCTGCAAGCATGTTCACCACTTTGGCGATGGTTTGCGAGTAGAGCTGCGGATCTTTGAATGGGCGGGTGAATGTTTTCGACACGAGAACCGCGAAGTTATTGTTCTCGCTTTTCTCGTACATCTTCGAATGCCCGTTTACAAGGACGTAATCGCGGTGATTCTCAGGCGTGACGAAACCTTTTGGGTTGGAGCAGAAATTACGCACGACATCATTTGAGTGCCTGCTTCTGTAATACAGCTTCGGCTCATAGAAGCGCCTATCAACTTCTTCTGTGAAGAAACAGCTCGTCTCGACACGTATGCCGACATCGACCTGTCCGGGATAGATGTCCAGCGATTTGTAGAATTCTTGTTGCGTCAGCCAATGCGCGCCGCCCCGTCCAACAGACAGAACGCACATATCGAAAAGCATTTCTTGCTCGTTGCCCTGCTTTCTATAGCCGTCGTATTGAACTAGGAACTGCTCTCCACGACGGGATACCGACTGTACTTTCATATCCCAGTGGAAGGTGATATTCGAGCCGATTGATTTGATTTCTTCCAGGATGCTTGTATTGATGGCAGGCGCATTGTCTGAGCCGCAGTGCAGCAATTCCTGGTAGTGATATGTCATACCGGCGAGCGTCGCTTTCTTCTTGATCCATTCGAGATCTTCTTCATTTGGCTTGACCACCGGAATCTCACATGGAGCATGCTTCAAAATCGTCTCGCGAACGATGTTCAATTTCTTCTGCAATTCGTCGCCGCCAACCAGGTCGAAAAGCCTGCCCCCGATAACAGGAGAGGCGGAAAGAATGACTTTGAAATCGTTCCAGCTTCCGGCTGACTGCCCTGGAGCACAATAGCTGCAAGCCTTTGGTGGGCAAACGGTGAGCACGCCCTGGTCGATTGGGCAGGCATAACGCTTGTCATAAACGGGACCTACGTCGAAAACATGTACTTCTACATCTGCGCCGGCCAGCTCTTTGAGAGCGAACAAACCGGAGGCACCCAATCCCACTAGTGCAAGCTTTTGCATTTTTGTTGTGCTGAACCCCTGAGATCCCCCAAGCGCCAGCGGTTTCACCCGTATCCGGGTAGTTAAGCCGCCTGCCTGGCCTGGCTAACATCCGATTCTACCACCGTAATCACCGGCCGGTACGGAATTCTTGACTACCTTAACACGAAATCAACTAAGAGAAATGGAAGGACTTTATTCGACGAACTTCTTCATCCGCTCGTGTTCAAGCGTTTCGAGCATGCCGTTCATTTGAGTGGACAGGTCATCGGTGATCTTTTGCAAAGCCACTTTCTTGTTTGTCTTGTACTCGTGTTGATAACTGCGCAGGTCAATGGGATTACCTACATCGATGATGATGCTGCGCGGACCTTTTATGGAGGTCTGACCCAGCACTTCGTGTTCGATGCGCTCCAGCACGTCGGCAAAGCGCTCTTGAGTCATGTGCGATTTGATATAACCGTCATAAATGGAAACGAAGTTGACGACACGATCCAGGTCTTTGTAAAAACCTTTGATCTCGGTCGCTTTTTCAGCATGCAGCTCTTTCTCGTACTCCGAAAGCCCGTCTTCTGATTCATAGACGAAGTCGTCGATTCTATTGCGCAGCATGCGAACTGCATCGAGAGTACGATCGCTTCTCGGCAATTCGATGTTCAAGTAATTCGACATGTGCGTGAGAATTGCCATTCTCAGAGCTGTGATTCGGTCATTAAGAGTGGCATCTTTGGAAGGTTCTTGGTTGTATTCCGATTCCAGCGCCTTGATCAGTCTTTCAGCGACCGCCATGAGGCGTGGATAAAGCTTGGTCCCGGAAGGTCTGGGCACGCCCATTTTCGCTTCTAGTTTGGCGAGAGTCTCAGCCAGGGCAGGTTTGATATCGCCTGTATACGTGTATTTCAAGGCGACAGGGACGATGTAAATGTGCTCGGCAGAACCCTGCTTATCGAGTTCGTCCATTGCCCAGAAGGAAAGTTGTGCCGCGCCTGTTTCCAATGGCAGAAGGGTGTCATTTTGTCTGGAGATTTCGCCTTCCGGAAAGAGCACCAGCTTTTGCTTGCCTTCAGTCAAAATCTTCTTTGTCATCTTGAAGGACTCGCGGTCCGGCGCGCCGCGCACTACTGAATATGCGCCGATATGCTGCAGCCACCAGCCGTTGAATCCGTGATCCCAATCGAATACTTCTCGCGCGGCGACGTAGTTGAACGTCTCTTTTGCCGCTTGCCCGAAGAAGAACATTGCCTGCGGATCGTGTCTGTTAGAGTGGTTCGGGCAAACCAGGGCACGCTTGCCCTTGAGTTTTGAAAAACGTTCGAGTGCGCCCTCTTTCACTCTAATCTGGGTGTCGCTCATGCCGTACTTCTTATAAAGCGGCGCGAACAACTTGATAAAGCCGATCAGGAGCGGTGATTCTTTTGGGGGGCGAAAGTCAAGCACTGGTCTATAAAATTGAGACTCTTGAGCAACTAAAACCTCTGGCAGGTCTCAGTATAACAATGAATTTCCGGCGCGACCGCTTTGCTACGTTGAAGGCTGAAAATGCAAACGGGCTCAGGCGATCGCGCTAAACCGGAAATTCCGGCCTTTCAGTTTGTGAATAAGGGTGCGAGCGGCGGCGATCGTTTGGTTGCCCGTAGGCTCCAACTCATGCAAAATCATGATCCCACCGGGAGCGGCATATTTAGAGAGTCTGTCTACGACAGAACGTTCGCCTATCTGTCGCCAGTCTTCTGAAAACGCGCTCCAATAAACGGTCTTCATTCCCTGTTCGTTAAGAAGTGCGTGAGTTTTCTTGTCGACGATTCCAAAAGGCGGGCGGAACAGTTTTGGCGATTCGCCTGTGATGTCCTTGATTCGCTGGTTTGTCGAGAGAATTTCTTTCTCCAACCTCTTCGTGGTCAGCAGAGGCAGAAACTGGTGGCTGTATGTGTGATTGCCAATGGAATGCCCTTTTCGGCTCACTTCAAGAAGCAGATCTTCGTGCTTTTCTACCTGCTCGCCTATGACAAAAAAGGTGGCTTTCACTCCTTCTTCTTCAAACAGTTCGAGCAAACGCGGTGTTGTTGCGGGATTCGGTCCGTCATCAAAAGTCAGGTGTATTTCTCCGTTGGCACCATATACGGAGGCGTCCTTTTGATCGCTAAGGTCATCAGGCTGCGGACCTTTCCAGAGTCCTTCCGGCAAAAATAGCTTGGCCAGCCCCGTTAAGCCTTCCATGTGCAGACGGGCAACATTGTCAGAAACCACGTCGGAAAACGTGATCTTTGGCGTCTTGCGAGGCTCGCTGGAGTTAGAGCTAGGAGTGTGATTAGACATTGGCAGGCTCGCCTGATTTTGCCGTGTTTTGAATCAGCAGATGAATAGCACGTCTTGCCTTGTCTCCGACTTCTTGCGAACGTCTTTGCGCAATCGATTCGATGGCGCTTGCAAATGCGTAGAATCTCTCGATAGGCAGATGCGTTGCTTTTGGATGGGGCAAAAGACTTCTCAGATATCCACGCAGGTTATTGCTTTCTTTGTCGCTAAGCGGCTGGATGAGCGACAAAAGCGGACCCAAAGAACGCAACGAGATGAGTGGTGTCGAGTAGGAAATCACATTTTTGGAAAGGGCTCGATGGATGAGGATGCACTGAGGCAATGGTGCTTGCTTGTCGCTTGCCCCCACTGGGATCTTAACCATTTGGTCCGCCCACAATCCGAAGTCATGCAACAGATCGAAAAGTGAACCGGCCTTTTTGCTTTCCTGACCAATCACAGGAAGTAATCCATAGATAAGCGGTCTGGCGTCGCACTTGTCAACATCCTTGGATACGTTCAACATCGCTCCAGACAGGGATGAGGCTTTGACGAGCAGCGCCGATTCGTTGATTTCTCCGATGCGCCCGGGAGCAAACTCAACTTCTTTGATCGAATACTCCTGGCAAAGCAGAACATCCAGAACGGCGTCTCCGACAATAGCTCCGAACTCGGCAGAGGTGACATTGCCGGTCACGAAGTAAATCATCACCTTAGGGATGTTTCTGCCAAGAGAGACGTGCAAAATCCCGGTCACTTTCTCCAGGCTCAAAAACTGCATCACATTGAAGATGGTGCCTTCGCGAACTGATGTGATGTGAAAGTTGATGCCCACGGATTGAAATGACCTGGATGGAATACCCGATTCGAATTTTGAACCGGAACGAAATGGGAAGCGCTAGGACCTGCTTCTTAAATTATATGCTTCCCAAAATCTAATTGGCAGCAACGCTTTAGTCCGTTTGCGTCTCTATTTGCGCCTTTATCTTGGGCGCGCCTCTAGCTGGCAGGCTCCAAATTGAGCTTTGCCATGAGAGCCTTGCGAACAACCTCGCGGTCATCAAAATGGATGGTCTTGTCGGCGAGGATCTGGTAAGTCTCGTGACCTTTGCCGGCAATCAGGATGACATCTTTTTCCCCAGCCGTTTCTATAGCCATATGAATGGCTTGCGAGCGGTCCGGCTCTACCTGCACGTCTTTCATGCGTTTAATGCCGGCCAAAATGTCGGCGATAATCTGCTGCGGCTGCTCTGTTCGGGGATTGTCCGAGGTCACCACAACCTGATCGGCGAGATTTTCGGCGATTTCGCCCATCTGTGGACGTTTTGAATTGTCTCTGTCGCCGCCGCAACCGAAGACTACATAGAGCTTGCCGCCCGGAGGGACGAGCTTTCTGGCTGCTTTTAGGACATTATCGAGTCCGTCCGGCGTGTGGGCATAATCGACCAAGCAAAGAGGTTGGGCGAGACTTTCGTTTTTGCGACCGGATACTCTGACCAGCTCGAAACGTCCAGCTACGCCTTCAAATGTTTCGATGGCCGCTTTCAATTCTGAGCGGTCGATTCCCTCGTTTAAGCAGATAGCCAAAGCCGCCATTGCATTGTAGACGTTGAAGACGCCATTCAAGCGCAGACTGATTTCCATCGGACCTGCTGGAGTAGCCAACTCAAGGCGCGTGCCGTTGAAATCGAAATCCGCTTTGACAGCTCGAACATCGGCTGTCTCGTTCCATCCGTAAGTAAGCACGCGGACAGATTTGTCGACTGATTTGATGAATTCAGCTGCCAGAGCGTCATCCAGATTGATGACGGCGGCTTTTGTATTTTGAACGCTCTCCGACAACTGGCTGAAGAGAAGCCTCTTTGACTTCCAATAATGATCCATTGTCTTGTGGAAATCCAGGTGGTCCTGGGTGATATTGGTCAGGCATGCGGAGGCAAACTGACAGCCATCCACCCTTTTGAGCGCCAGAGCGTGGCTGGAGACTTCCATGGCCACATGGCTGAGGCTGCGCGAAACCATTGAGGCAAGCAGCTCTTGCAGATCGGATGCTTGGGGCGTGGTGAACTTCAGATCCTCGTATTGTTTGTCGCCGTCAGCTCTGGTCCAGCGTGCACCTAAAGTGCCGATCAGCCCGACTCTTTTGCCGGCCTTCTCGAGTAGATGCTCAACCATGTGTGTGGTGGTGGTCTTTCCGTTTGTGCCCGTCACTCCGATAAGACGAAGTTTTGTTGATGGGCGATCGAAGAAATAGTCTGATGCCTTGGCCAGTGCCAGCCGCACATCGGGCACGACGGCAAAAGGCGCCGCAAGAGACTTCTCGTCCGATGGGCGTTTTTCGGTAATTATGAGGGCTGCGCCCTTCTTGAGCGCATCCTGGATGAATGCGTTTCCGTCCTGCTTCTGCCCTTCGATGCAAAAGAATGCATCACCGGGCTCGACAAGTCGAGAGTCATAACGGACTCCCTTTATATGATCTGACTTCTGAGCATCCGGTCCTGATGCGTTCAAGACCGAAACCTCGCCCGCCAGGGACGTCTTCAACTGTGAAAGAAAATCATCCAGCGGTTTGATTGCTGGCTCAGTTTGTTGCGTCAACAAGTTATCGCCCGATTTTGAAACTGTAGAGACGGCACTGCCGCTGCCTTGCTGCCGGAGCCAATCGACTCCGCTACATCAATATCTATACAGGATAAACGGAGATAAGTTGACGACCGCGTTGTGCTTCGAACTTCACCACACCGTCAGCTACGGCGTAGAGCGAGTCGTCGCCGGCTACTCTGACGTTGGCGCCTGGATGAAAGCGGGTGCCGCGTTGTCTGACGAGGATGTTACCGGCAGTAACCAGTTCGCCGCCGTATCTCTTCACACCAAGGCGCTTGGGCTGACTATCGCGCCCGTTTCTTGTCGAACCTGCCCCTTTTTTATGTGCCATGACAAATCACCTTTGTTATGTGTCCTAATCAACTTCGAGCGAAGTGATTACTCTGCTTTGTTCTTAGCTGCGGGTTTCGCTGCTTTTGCCTTTGCTTCTTTCTTCGGCTCTGCTTTAGCTTTTGCCTCTTTCTTGGGCTCGGCTTTGGCTTTCTTCGATTGTTCGTCAGCTTTGGCGAGTTCCTTATCGTTCAATTTGATCGATTCAATAAGGATGCGAGTGTAGTGTTGACGGTGACCCTGTTTCTTGCGGGTGCCTTTCTTTGGCTTCATGTGATAGACGATGATCTTCTTGTTCTTATCGTGACCAAGAATCTTGCCTTCCACTTTGGCGCCGTCGATGAAGGGCTTGCCGACAGTGGACTTGTCGCCATCTACGAGCATCAAAACGCGCTCAAATACAAATTTGTCACCAGCCTTGCCGTCTGTCAGATCGACGTCTACAAAGCGGCCGGCTTCCAATTGAAATTGCCTTCCCGAGGCTTCTACGATGGCAAACATTGTCGTCTCCAAATCTTGTAATCGGCTGCTTATCCGAGCGATTCGCTTAGTTCACTGCCTTTATCGCGGGCAACTAGAATGTCGCCCCTACAGGTAAAAGTTCGCCCCAGCATTTAAGTGGGCGTCACGCCGTGTGCCCCATTCGGGGACTCGGGCGAATGGCAATAGTACCAAATATAAATTGGGTCGTCCAAACTTACGTAAATTGTCTTAAGCTTTATGTGATGGACTGTTTCGTGAGATTCCGCAAATCTTTTGCGGCTCTAGTGGTGAAAAGCCTGAACTTGTCTGGGTCTTGGCAGGTTGGGCGGGAAGCGGCGGACTGCTCATCATGATAGCCTTTTCACCAGCGAGTCATAGTTACACTCGGCAAACATCTCCGCCCGGCGATAGACTTTTAGAACTTAGAGGGTCGAATCAGCAATGAGTGAAGGCAACGAAGCTGAACTGGGCAGAAGCAAGTACGGTTCCACTCCTCAGGAGCATTTGCGGCACCTATTGACGATTGGCTGGAGCCCCAAGAGTCCTCTCATACTTAAGTACGTCGCGGAGAATCGCCTGCAGCGCGAATTGTCCGAATGGCAAGAGCTCGCGAATGAGGCAGCCTCCAGGCAGACGGCATCCAAGAAATAAAGAGTGAAATTGCATCAATAATTGTGCAATTTCCATTAAACATTTTAAGGATCAGGGCAGATGCTAATAAAATTGCCGGACTGATTCCCAAGCTTTTTTGGAGTGATTGCGTCTATGTTGCAAGTTGGAAAAAGAGCTCCCGACTTTGATATGCCCTCGACCAAGGACATGAAAGGTCTCAAAGAGAACGTACGTTTGGCCGATTACAAAGGCAAATGGTTGGTCGTTTTCTTCTACCCCCTGGATTTCACGTTCGTTTGCCCGACTGAAATCACCGCGTTCGATAAGAGATACGACGAGTTCAAGAAAGCCGGCGCTGAAATCCTGGCAATCTCGACCGACAGCGTATACAGCCACCGCGCTTGGATCCAAACCCCCGAAGACAAAGGTGGATTGGGCCCAATCAAGTTCGTATTGGCTTCCGACATCACCAAAGACGTTAGCCGCGACTTCGGCGTATTGATGGAAGACAAAGGCATTGCATTGCGTGGTCTGTTCATCATCGATCCAGATGGCAACCTCCAATATCAAGTTGTCCACAGCCTCAACATCGGACGTTCGGTTGACGAAACTTTGAGAGTTCTCGAAGCCCTCAAGACCGGCGGACTTTGCGGCGCTGACTGGAAGCCAGGCCAAAAGCCTCTCACCGTTTAATTTCGGCGAGTTGAAAAATTTGCGGACCGCTCCTTCTGGGGCGGTCTGTTTTTTTGTTTTGGTTTCTGTAGGGGCGATGCCATGCATCGCCCGGCTAATTGCGTGGGCGACGCATGGTGTCGCCCCTATGATTCTCTCGGCAGTGACTGAGGATGACCGAGAATGGCTTCGCAACAGTTAAATTACCTGCGACATCTGCACTCAGAGCGATACAATAATCAATCGTAATCCGATGCAGGCGGGCACGAGTTTCCCATTTGCATCAAGGGGCTGTCACTTGCCGTGCACACCCGAGTCCGAGCTAAGACCTAAAGGAGGTTCTGATGCCACTTCGTATGGATGCCGCCCTGCCTTCGATTGAAGGTGGTACCGAGTGGTTTAACAGCCCACCGATCAAAAACGATGAGTTGAAAGGTGTTCCTGTACTTATCCATTTCTGGGCAATCAGCTGCGGGATTTGCAAAGAATCACTGCCGGAAATTTCTGGTTGGCTCGATAAATACGGCAGCAAAGGTTTGAAGATAGTATCCGTGCACATGCCAAGGCAAGAATCGGATACCAACATCGAGGCAGTGAAAGAAGCGATCAATGAGTACGAAGTGAAACAACCGTGCGTTGTCGATAACTGGCATGAGATTACTGACGGTTTCGAGAATAAGTACGTCCCCGCTTTCTACCTCTTTGATGAAGAAGGAAAGATGCGCCAATTCAACGCCGGTGAGAAGGCCGCCAAACTTGTTGAATCGGCAATCGAAAGAGTAATCAACGCATACACAGAAAAGAAAGAAGGCGCCAAAGCCTAAATTTGTATGCTGGTAGTGAACAAATAAATCGAAAATTGAGGGACTCCAATGTCTACACCATCCGTGATAAGCCGTTCGAAACAGCTGGCAGCTAGGGCGGAGGCGGTCATTCCCGGTGGAGTCAATTCGCCTGCGCGAGCGCTTAAAGCTGTGGGCGCCGATCCGATTTATTTCGATCGCGGCGATGGACCGTATCTATTTGATGTAGATGGAAACCGCTTTCTCGATTATGTCGGCTCGTGGGGACCGATGATTCTCGGTCATTGTCATCCGAGAGTGCTCGAAGCGATTGAAGTGACGCTTGCTCACGGAACCAGTTTTGGAGCGCCTTGCCGTCAGGAAGTAGAGATGGCTGAATTGGTCTGCCAGCTCATTCCTTCAATCGAAATGGTGCGCATGGTCAATTCCGGAACGGAAGCAACCATGTCTGCAATCCGCGTTGCAAGAGCTTTTACGAAGCGCGACATCATTGTCAAATTCGAAGGGTGCTATCACGGTCACGGTGATGCGTTTCTCGCCAAAGCCGGCTCCGGTCTGGCTACGCTTGGGATCAGCAGCTGTCCGGGCGTTCCCGAAGAAGCGACCAAGCTGACTATCACTATTCCTTTTAACGATCTCGATGCCGTCAAAAAAGTATTCAAAGAACACAGCAAAGAAATCGCTGCTGTGATTTTGGAACCAGTTGTCGGCAACGCCGGTTTGATCCTTCCTCAAGATGGCTTCCTCAAAGGATTGAGAGACATCACTGAGAAGGAAGGCGCTCTTTTGATCTTCGACGAAGTCATGACTGGCTTTAGAGTTGCACTAGGTGGTGCTCAAGCAAGATATGAAATCAAGCCTGACCTGACCACCCTGGGCAAAATCATTGGTGGCGGATTGCCCGTAGGCGCATACGGTGGTCGCAAGGACATAATGCAAATGATTGCGCCAAGCGGCTCCGTCTATCAAGCCGGCACGCTGTCCGGCAATCCGCTCGCTATGGCGGCAGGACTTGCTCAGTTGAAGATGCTTCAACAGCCGGAGACCTACGTGAAACTCAACAACAAAACTGAGCTTCTCGCCAAAGGTCTTTCCGAGATTGCCGAGAAAAAAGGCGGCATGAGGGTTGCTCACATAACCGGCATGATCACCCTTTTCTTCACCGATAAAGAGGTTATTGATTTCGAAACTGCCAAGAAATCGGACACCGAGAAGTTTGCCAAAGTCTGGCGCAAACTAGCTGAGAAGGGCATCTATTGGCCGCCTTCGCAGTTTGAAGCCGCTTTCGTTTCCACAGTGCATTCAACAAAGGACATTGAGGAAACCCTCAAAGCCTTTGAAGAATCAGTGTAGTTTCTGCTGGTCTGAACGCATCTCAGTTCGCCTTTTCTTCACCTCCTTTGCTTGTGGTGGCATAAGCAAGTGTGATTGCGTTCACGCTCAGGGCGCCGTTTTCTAGAAGCTCGCCAGCGCAAGCGGACAAAGTCGCACCGGATGTTAGCAAGTCATCGACTAAGATGATGTGCTGCCCTTGGCAGTATTTGCGGTTGGCTTGGAACGCGCCTTGCACGTTCGCCTTTCTCTCCTGTTTCTTTAATTGATGCTGGGTTGACGTCGCTCGTTTTCTTGTGAGCAAACGAGTATCGATGCGAATGTCGTGTTTATACGCGACCCGATTTGCCAGTAGCTCTGCCTGATTGAATCCGCGCTTTAGCATTCGCTTCCAGTGCAGTGGAACCGGCACGAGAATGCAATCTTTCAACCTAACCATTTTGCTCAAGTCGCAAAGGGCCTGATCGAGAAAAATAGATAGGTCTTCCGCCACGAGCCGGTCGTCATCGTATTTCAGATGGTAGAGCATCTTCTTTAAAGGTCCATGATAGGGTAGTCTGCCTGCCACCAAAAGCGGTGCCATGTCTTGAATGTTTACTATCTTCAAGAGCGATGGTTCCAATTCCATTTTGAAGAAACAGCTGTCACACAGAGTTGTTCTATTGAGTTCTTTCCAACGTTTGGGACCGTTGAGAAAGCCCACCAGATCAACCTTTAACTCCTCATTGCAGGCTCTGCATTTTTCTTGGCAGAGAGCAAACGAGAACGCATCGAATAGAATTTGCACAAAATCACCTCCCTGGGACGAACAGTTGCTTGACCAATCAATTTGTTTGATTCGTCTTCGAAATCTAGGTGTGTAATTTTGGGGACAAGTAGTTAGACGAGGTTCGTAGTCAAAAAGTTCAATTCAATCAGCGATTTACAGATGTTTATCCAAAA
This sequence comes from Candidatus Melainabacteria bacterium, assembly GCA_012965515.1. GTDB lineage: Bacteria > Cyanobacteriota > Vampirovibrionia > Obscuribacterales > Obscuribacteraceae > QKMZ01. The sequence continues at coordinate 25,386 of DTSE01000050.1, forward strand.
TCCGTCGAAAACCCAAACAGGGGCTAATATATCGGGACGCTCGCAAAAGCGTTTCGACTTTAGACTGGCATTCGGTGGCGTAAAAGATGCAAACAACCACGGTCGACAAAGCAACTAGAGATTTGGTTCGTCAGGCGGAAAAGTCGCTTGCGGACCAGTTCGACTTTGTCGATGAAACCGCCTTGCACAATCAAAGAAAAGTTCTCGATGCTTTCCGAAACCACAAAGTGACCGAAGAACACTTCGCCGAACATACCGGTTACGGAATCGATGATGCTGGAAGAGAGGCTCTAGATTCTGTTTTCGCCGAGGTGTTTGCAGCAGCTGGCGCAGCCGTTCGCATGCAGGTCGTTTCTGGAACACATGCTCTGGCGCTTTGTCTTTACGGATGTTTGAAGCCCGGTGACAGGCTTGTGAGCATTACCGGCGCGCCTTATGACACACTGCAGCAAGTAATCGGTATTGCAGGCGATGGACGAGGCTCTCTAAAGGAATTGGGCGTCACCTATGCAGAGGTGGATCTAGATCCCGTTTTGCTCAATGTATCCGGGTATCACGCTTCCGGCATTGATGCGCAGGTGGCCGCAGCAAAGGTTCTGGAATTTCAAAAACTGCTCGAAGCTCCTACCAGGCTGGTAACTATTCAGAAGTCGTGCGGATATTCGTTCGATCGAAGAACGCTTTCGAATGACGAGATCGGCAAAATGATAGCGCTGGTGAGGGCTACGAACCCAGACGTGCTCGTCATGGTGGACAACTGCTACGGTGAATTCGTGGAAGCGACCGAACCCACGAGTCATGGCGCGGACATAATTGCCGGTTCCTTGATTAAGAATCCCGGCGGCGGGCTGGCTATATCTGGTGGCTATATTGCCGGGCGTGAAGATTTGATTGAGTCCGCGCTCTTCAGGCTTACGGCGCCTGGCATCGGCGGGCATCAGGGAGTCAGTTTCAACCAAAACCGGCTTCTTTTCCAGGGATTGTTCCTCGCACCCTCAGTTGTCGCGTCTGCTGTCAAAGGCGCGATGCTGTCTGCGCTTGTGTTTAGCGACCTGGGTATGGAAGTGAAACCAGCTCCCACAGACAGAAGATTCGACATCATTCAGGCGATCAGGTTCGGTGACCGCCGGAAGCTGGTCAATTTCTGCCGCGCTATCCAGTATTTTTCACCCGTAAATGCGCATGTTTCGCCGGAGCCTGCCGAGATGCCGGGCTACGAGGATCAGGTAGTGATGGCCGGGGGGACATTTGTCGAGGGCTCGACTATTGAGCTGTCCGCCGATGGTCCACTAAGAGAGCCCTATGCTGCCTTCCTCCAGGGCGGCCTTACATATCTCCATATTAAGTGCATGCTAGAAGGGGCTATAACCCGCAGCCGGAGCGGCGAATTGCCATTTGTGTAGTGGCTAAATGTTTGCTTATCGCCTTTTCTAATCCCCTTTTCTTCTTTAGAATTAGAGTCTGAACTTCGCAAGCTCGGTTGGAGGAGTCTCTCTTGGTTGCTCAAATACGAAATAGAGCCAGTCTTTCGGTAGGCGTAAGCAGAGCGCAGGAGACCAGTGGACATTTTGATCTGAAAATCCTGTCAGGCACGGCCAACCCCGAACTCGCCAGAGAAGTCGCTGAGTATTTGGAACTGGGCGTGTCGCCCGTCAAAATCCAACCATTCTCCGATGGTGAGATTTATGTGCAGCTCCAAGAGAGCGTGCGCGGCGTAGATTGCTTTGTTGTGCAATCGACGTGTTCGCCGGTGAATGAAAACTTGATGGAACTGCTGATCATGCTCGATGCTTTGAAGAGAGCATCCGCCGGCAGAATCACCGTCGTGATGCCGTATTTCGGATATGCAAGGCAAGACAGAAAAGCCGCCGGCCGTGAGGCTATCACTGCCAAGTTGGTCGCAGACCTGCTCACCACGGCAGGTGCCGATCGCGTGGTCGCGCTCGATTTGCACGCGCCTCAAATCATGGGCTTCTTCAACATTCTGGTTGACCACCTTTATGGCAGCCCTGTCTTGATTGACTATATGAACTCGCTCAATCTCAAAGACGTCGTTCTCGTCAGCCCCGACGTAGGCGGTGTGGCAAGAGCACGTGCATTCGCGAAGAAATTGAACGATTCACCACTGGCTATCATCGACAAACGCCGCACGAAACATAATGAAGCCGAGTCCCTTAGCCTCGTCGGTGACGTCAAAGGCAAAACGGCGATCATGGTAGACGATATGGTCGATACCGCCGGAACCTTGGTCAAAGGAGCGGAGTTGCTCAGAAGAGAAGGGGCTAAATCAATTATCGCTTGCTCGACTCACGCTGTTCTTTCCGGTCCCGCCAATAAGCGCCTGGAAGAATCCTGCATCGAGAAGCTCATCGTCACTAACTCGATTCCGCACGATCCGTCTAAAATCTCCAAGAAGATAATTCAAGTCAGCGTAGCTAAACTGCTTGGTGAAGCCATTGCTCGTATTCACGACGATTCATCCGTCAGTGAATTGTTCGAGTAGGCTTCGATGATACTTGAAACATTCCCAGCCGGTCCTCTGCAGTGTAACTGCTCGATAATCGCTTGTCCTGAGACAAAGGAAGCGATTGTTGTTGATCCGGGCGGCGATGTAGAGGAAATAATCAAACGCTTGAACAAGCAAGGTCTGACCGTCAAATACTTGCTCCACACGCACGCTCACTTCGATCACATCATGGGGTCCAGAGAACTCAAAGAGAAAACCGGTGCGAAGATCTGTTTGCACGAGGGCGATCAGTGGTTGTACGACAACCTGCAAAAGCAGTGCGGTTTGTTTGGTTTCAAAGCCACAGAGACACTGCCGGTCGACCACTATTTGAAGGATGAGGAGGAGGTCAAAGTAGGCAATCTGAAAACGACCGTCATCCACACACCCGGTCACACGCCAGGCAGCTTGTGCTTCTCCGTGCAAGAAAAAGAAAGCACATTGCTATCGGGCGACACGCTTTTCCAACGTTCAATCGGCAGAACTGACCTCTGGGGCGGTTCGTTCGATCAGATAATCAAGTCTATCTCGCAGCGCCTTTTCGTGCTCGATGACTCGACCACAGTAATTCCTGGACACGGACCCAATACCGACATATGGTCGGAAAAGCGTGAGAATCCGTTCGTTCAGTAAGTAATCCAACTAAGAGGGCGCATGCAATGCGCCCCACGAGAATACACGTTAGTGTCTGGCGACGCCGAGAATTTGATCGGCGCGTGCTTGCAGATCTTCCGCTTCTTTCATGCGACCCTGCGTTTTGCAGATGTTCGCCAGATTCCGCAAACTCATGCCGACGTTGACGTGGTCGCTGCCGAAATTCTTTTCGTAGATGCCCAGTGCTTGGCGAGAGAGGGACTCTGCCTTTTCCATGCGTCCTTTCGATTCATAGAAAAGTGACATGGAAACAAGCGTGGTTGCTACCTCCGGATGCTCTGTGCCGAGCACGGAAGAGAATAGTTGAAGCGCTCTGATGAAGAGTGGTTCTGCTTGGGAGAACTTATTGGTGCGGTGATAGAGCACCGCCAAGTTGTGCAAACCGGTGGCAACTTCCGGGTGATCGGAGCCAAGGTTCTTCTCGAAAATCTCGAGCGAACGTCTGTGCAGCGGCTCTGCACGTTCGTAGTCGCCCATATATGAATAGTTGTTTGCCAGGCTGCGCAAACCTTCGGCAACGTCCAAATGGTCGCTGCCCAGCACCTTCTCTTTAATTTGGAGGGCTCTTTCGTAGTATTGCGTCGCTTCCTCGTATTCACCCAGTTTTCTCAAAACTCGAGCAAAGGTCTTCAAGCTGTCCGCAACTTCCAGGTTGTCAGGCGCCAGAGGGCTTTCTTTGAGCGTGAGGGATTGCCGGAGAATCGGTTCTGCTTCTTGAAAGCGCCCCACCAACGAATAGTAATTTCCCAGCGCACGGCGGCTTTCGCCGGCTTTCGGATGGTCTTGACCCAGTGCCTTCTGGCGGATGTCCAGCGTGCGCTTGAGAAGGTCTTCGGCATGCTCGACTTTGCCCTGGGCGAGGTGCGTGCGAGCCAGAAGGGATAAGCATTCCGCTACGTGCAGGTGTTCTTTCCCTTGCTGCGCTTCGCGGATGTTGAGAGCTCGATTCAGAAGTGATTCGGCTTCTTCGTGTCTATTGGTATGGATGTAGAGCTGAGCGAGATCGACACAACTGGTGCCGATTCTCAGATTCTCGGGACCGGACTTCATGGCCTCTTCCAGGGCGGAAGTCCAGCATTTCAAGCACTCTTCATAGTCTTGTGCCTTGAAAGCCTTTTGGCCTTGCCGTTTTAGATTCTCCCAAGTCTCGTTGACCATTAGTCGACCAAATTTCCAAGAGTTACGCCGGATACCTGCCTTTGATCTTACAACCAATTCTCACTTGAGATTTGGCGAAAAACTTGTCCCGTCAATAATCTTTGTCTACGCTCTGCGGCGGTTTTGATACCAAATACGGTAGCAATGTCGGCGGCAGGAATTATGCTTATTGAGGAACTGCTGCGCTTGTAGATTTCAGACCCTTGTTGTCTTTTAGCTCTGAGCGTATTGCTTGGGACAGCTCTATCTTCGCTGTTTTTCTTCTTGCGTTTACCCAGCGTTCAAGAGCTGCTTTAGCATTTGGTTCTTGAAGTTTTTGCTTGATAAAGTCTTTCACGTCGGCGAAGGTGAAAAGTCCAGCCGGCTGACGATCTGTCACTTTCATGATTACAAAGCCGACCTCTATCGGTATAACTTTCGGCGCAACTTCGCCGGCCTTGAGATTCTCCAGTACTTGTTTCACAGCTGGTTGCAACACGCTCGTCTCCACCCAGCCGGCATCACCACCGGTTTTCGCCGCACGTGCTTGAACGTCATCAGTGTTTTCGTTGGCGAGGAGTTTGAAGTCTTCGCCCTTCTGTGCTCGCTTGAGAATGTCTTCCGCCTTTTTGGCAAGTTCCGCTTTCTTCGCCTTGATGGCTTCATCAAGCTCTGTCGGGCTGATGTCTGGCTTGACGCGCACAATCTGGCTCTTGATTCCTTCGATGTTGCCGATGTTTTCTTCTGGTGCTGCAATGACAATTTGGCTCAAACGAATGCGATCGCCGTGCTTGAATTTTTCTTTGTTGGCTTCGAAAAACTTCTTTGCGACATCATCGGTGACTGGCGATTCGTTGACGATTTTGTCTTGAATCATAATCACCATAAAGTTGTTGACGATATCATCTCGATAAAGTTCAGGCGTAAGACCCGACTGCTTAAGGGCTCTGGGGTAAACCTCTGAGTCCTTCAATTCCATGTAATTGTTGAAAGCCTTTTGCGTGAAACCTCTGGCACGTGCTTCTGCCAAGAACAGTTCGTGGTCCACGAGCGAGTCCAGAAGGCCTTCTTCTTGCAACGTGCGGAACATTTTATTGGCCAGCGCTTCTTCCATAATCAGTTTTTCGAACTGAGCTTCGGTCATGTTGCCGCTCTTGAGAAACTCTTTGAACTTCTCGGGAGTATTGCCGCGAGCGATTTTGGCAGCATCAAGAAGCTTAGCCTTTTCATCGGCTGTGAGAGTCAAACCTCGGCGATGAGCTTCTTCCAGGTACGGCCTTGTAATTCCAGGGTCCATCGCCATGGTGTCTTGAAACTTTTGCATATTGGTCTTCAACTGGCGGCGGTAGGTGGCCATTGTGATCGGCTTGCCTTCGACATAGCAGATGATTACTTCATCACCAAGCTGTTGTTTTGCTTTGATGACTTTCATGGCATCAGAAACTTGCGGCAGGTCCATAACTGCTTTCTCTGCGGATTTTCCGGCGCCGGATTGCCCGTCTTTGGTATCATTCGTTGCCGCATCCGGCCCTTTGCCGTCGGTCTTCTTGGCGTCACCGGCGGTATCAACCGATTTGTCGGGAGTGTTGCATGCCGTCAAGCAAACGACAGACAGAAGCGCCACTGATAATGCTGTGTATCTCTTCATGCTGCGATCCAAAAGCCTCTTTTTTCACCCGGGATGTTTAGTCGTCCTGAAGATACAAATCAATGTCTCTTGAACTTCTTTCTATTGAACTTCATTTATTTAGCAGCTACGGAAGTTAGAACCATAGCACCAAGCAATTCCTCTAGCAAATCCAACTGCTCGACGGGCGAAAGTCCCTGTGAGCGTACCAAAATGCAAGGTGACGGACCGATTCCGCCCGCTTGACCTGGTTTGTAAGTCGTTCGGCTGGCGAGGTGTTTCGGCAGTCGGCTTTGAACCGGCATCCATTCGTTCAAGCGGAAAGCGACGGAGAGTTTCAAGCTTTGACCGTCCGGTTTGATTGCCGAGACCTGCGCCTTGGCACAAAGCAGGCGCAAGCGAACGACCTTTGCCAAATTGTCGACTTCTTCAGGCGCTTTGCCGAAGCGATCTTTCCATTCTTCTTTGAGAACGCCGAGATCTCTGTCGGTCTTCACATCAGCCAGTCGCTTGTATTCAATCAAGCGCTGATCGGGATCGGGCATGTACGTTTCAGGAATGAAGGCGGAAACATTGATGTCGATTTGCGCATCCGCGTCGGAAGCGACGCTTTGACCTTTGAGTTCGGCGACGGATTCTTCCAGCAATTTGCAATAGAGTTCAAATCCGACTGAAATCATGTGACCATGCTGCTCGGCGCCGAGGATGTTTCCCACACCTCTAATCTCCATATCTCGCAATGCGATTTGATAACCGGAACCAAGCGAGGTGAATTCACGAATCGCCTTCAACCGGCTCTGCGCGGTTTCTGTCAGTACCTTCTGAGGGCGGCAGAGGCAGTAGGCGTAAGCTTGCAGGTCCGAACGGCCAACCCGACCGCGCAACTGATAGAGCTGCGCCAGACCGAATTTGTCCGCTTCATTGACGATAATCGTGTTGCAGTTGGGAATATCGAGACCGGATTCGATAATTGTCGTGCAAACCAGAACATCATATTGATGCGCAGCAAAGTCCAGCATGACGTTTTCCAAATCACGCTCCGACATCTGCCCGTGACCGATTATGAGCCGTGCTTCCGGCACAAGCTGTTTCACTTCAAAAGCGACTTGCTCGATTGATTCAATTCGGTTGTGGACGAAATAGACCTGTCCGCCTCTTTCCATCTCGTGCAGGATGGCTGTGCGAACCAGCGGTTGTTTGTATTCACCGACGAAGGTCTTGATTGGCAGCCTGTTTACAGGCGGAGTGTGAATCAATGACATGTCGCGTGCACCGGACAATGCCATGTGCAAAGTTCTCGGAATCGGAGTTGCCGACATGGTGAGAACATCCACCATAACTCTGAGCTGTTTCAATTTTTCCTTGTGCCCGACACCGAATCTTTGTTCTTCGTCGATGATGAGCAGCCCGAGATCTTTGAAGGCAATATCCTTCTGCAGCATTCGGTGTGTACCGACGACAACGTCGCACTCACCAATTGCCAGTTTTTGAACGACTTCGCGTTGTTCTTTTGCGGTTCTAAATCTGCTCAGAAGACCTACTCTGATTGGATATGCGCTGAAGCGCTCGCAGAGATTGTTGTAGTGTTGTTGAGCGAGAATTGTGGTTGGAACAAGGACAGCCACTTGTTTGCCGGACATGACCGTTTTGAAAATTCCACGAATGGCGACTTCTGTTTTTCCAAAGCCTACGTCTCCGCAGATCAGCCTGTCCATTGGCTTATTCGCTTCCAGATCGCCTTTTACATCGAGGATTGCCTGCCACTGATCCGGCGTTTCTTCATAAGGGAATGCCTCTTCCATCTCGTATTGCCATGGAGTGTCCGGTATGCACTGGAAGCCTTCTTGTTTGGCGCGAATTGCATAGAGGTTGACGAGATCTTCGGCAACTTGTTTGACTGATTTTTTGACGCGTTTTTTAGTTGATTCCCATTCGGCACCGCCCAAACGCGACAGTCTTGGTGCGCTGTCACCGGCTCCCCGATAGCGGCTGAGCAGGTTTATTTGGTCTACGGGAACATAGAGTCTGTCTTCGCCGGTATATTGAACCGTCAAATATTCTCTCTGCTGACTGTCCACTGCAATTCGTTGAACGCCTACGAATTGCCCGATGCCGTGCTTCATGTGGACAACGTAGTCGCCCACTTTTAGATCGGAAACGGAGGTGAATCGTTCGTATGTTTTTTCGGCGACTTGCCGGCGATAGACTGTTGGTCTTCGTTTCAGCCCGAACATTTCCGCGTCGGTGATCGAAACGAGCATGATGTCGTCGAGGCGAAAGCCCTGAACGAATCCATGGCGAGTTACCCAAACTTCGCTGCCCGTGCCGGGAGTTTTCCCCCGCGCTACCAGCTCCGCAAAGGACAATGCTTGCGCTTCCGGAGCGTTGAGATTGCCTGCCGCTGTCGCCGCATCAGCCGAGCCCGGCTCATGATGCCGAATATCGCTTTCCGCTCCGAGATATCTGGCCGGTGTATCCCACTCGCGTAAAAGTCCAAGCAAGCGCTGCGGTTGTTCCGTCGAGATGACGACTTGATATTCATTGCGTCTGAAAGAGCGGACCTTCTCAATTACCGCTTGCATCTGGTTGCCGAAACGTTCGATCGGATGGCAATCGAATTGTACGACCGCGTGCTCTGCCTCATCTGGAAACGCCGGCAGGCTGGAGAGATAGACCTTTTGAAAATTGGTGATTCGCGTTTTCAGTTCTTCATAACTTGAATGCAGTGCCCGCGGCAGAGCAAGAAGCCGTCCGGTCGAAATGCCTTCGTTGTAAGCCGCATTGAGTTTTTCCTCGTAGCCGATCAGTGACGAGGTAAGAAGATCCCATTCGTCAAAAAAGACCAACGATTTCTCTGGAAGATAGTCGGCAAGCGTGGCGAAGCGATCGCTTATAAATGGGAAATAGTATTCGCAAGATTCGGGATATTGACCGGATGCGAAACCGGTAAGGTCGTTTTCAATAATGGAAAGGAGGGTCTCCTTGGCGCCGTCTTCAAGCTTCTCGGCAGATGCTTCCGCGTGCTCTCGCAGTCTGTCGATCAATTCGTCTCTGAATTCTTTCGTGTCTTCAAGAACGATCCAGTATCTCGGCGGTATCATGACCTGGGCGAGCTCATCAACCGAGCGCTGATTGTCGATATTGAATTGACGAATCGATTCGATCTCGTCATCGAACAACTCTATACGCATCGGAAAGCCGCTGGACGGGTAGATGTCGATAATGTCGCCGCGAATGCTGAATTCGCCGCGCAAGGTGACGAGACTTTCTCTGGAATAGCCAAGACCCGCCAGCTTGCGAGCCAATTCATCTCGGTCCACACGCTGTCCGCGTGTGAGCTCGAAGCTCTTTTCCTTCAAAGTATCGGCATCGAGAACACGCTGGATAAGCGCGCGAATAGGCACGATTACCAGGTAAGGCTCATCACTGCCGTAGATGATCTTGTTGAGCACTTCAAGCTGCGGAGCGATATTGTCCGGGCTGCTCAATACTTGTTCGTACGGAGAAACTTCCGAAGATGGATAGAAATAGACGGGGTAGCGGCTCAGATTAGAGAGTTCATGTTTGAGTCGCGAAGCTACTTGATTGTCTTGGACAATAATGAAAAACGGTCTTTTGACCTCGTGATTGAGGACTGAAAGTACCAGCGATTTCGCTGAATCCGATAAGCCTGAAAGGTTCAGCTCTGTTTGCGAATGGCGCGCCGTGCGAGCAAGCAGCTTCGCATATTGCGGTGAACCAAGGAAGCGTTGATGAAGAGCGCTTGCGAGAATGTTTTCGCGTGTTTGTCGAGAAGAATCGCCTGTATTTTGTGACTGAGTTGCCATATTTCTTGATGCTGCCGCCTGGTTCACTCCAAACTCCGTTTCGAACATTCAAAATCGCTCAAATTTGTGGGGCGTAGATTATTCGTGCTCTGCGCGCGTTTTCGTCGAGCTTCAGCCATATAGAAGCGCAATCGAACCAAATTTGGCGAATTTTTTATCGTAGCATGCGAAGACCGTACGACGCCCGTCCGAAGCCAATTTGTGTCTTTTGGCGTAATTATCGTCTCCGCCCGGGCCGGCGCCACAATCGGGCAGTTGTTACTTTCCGGAAGGGCGTGAAAATTCACTGTTTCCACTTTACAGAAAGCTCATGAGTGTTCAGGTATTATGTCCTTTGTAATGTTTAAGGGAATTTTGGATGAGGCCAGCCGTTCTTAGAAACCTGAAGATTTTTGTCTCAGTTTTCGTGGCTGTCTCCGTTTTTGCCACTCTGCCTTCGTATGCTCAAAAACACCGCTATGCGCCCGATGTCGAACAGCGCATAGATATCGCCGGGCGGATGAGCAAGGACGGCAATTTCGAAGAAGCTCGTCGTATTCTCAATGAAGCGCTTCGCCTGGACGGCAATTGCTGTGAGTGCTTAAACAGTTTGGGGATTACCTATTTCAAAGAAGGTCGTCTGAAAGAAGCGGAAGGCAATTTCCGCGGCGCGCTTAGAATTGACCCTCTGTACCTGGAAGCCCTCTGCAACCTCGGTTTGTGCCTCTACCAGCAGGGCGAATCGCACTACGAGGAAGCCTCTGTTTACTTTCGTCAGGCGCTTGAACTGACGCATAACAACGATTTTCAATTACACAAAAACCTTGCCGATGTTTTGCGCGATAAGGGTGATTTCAAAGAAGCGCTCAAGCATTACGGCGAAGCGGTGCGTCTGCAGCCAGACTACGCGCCTGCCTACAACGGGCTATCCATGCTGTATTACAGGCTCAAGCAATACGACAAGGCTTATGACGAAGCGCAGAAGGCAGTCAAGTTCAGACCGGATTATGCGCTCGGATACTTTTACCTGGGTATGATTGAAACCGCTCGCAAGCACGTTCCCGAGGCGATCCAGTACTACGAAACCTCTTTGAAGTACGAGCCAAACCAGCGCTACGCCGCTGATACGCGCCAAAAGATTTCTGACTTGAAGGCTGGATTCATGCCACCTTCTGATAATAATGGTCCGTCTTCCGCCTCCCCTGGAGCGGTTGCACCCTCTTCTGTGATTGCTTCGCTGGTCCGTTCGCAGGAATGGGAGAGGGCTGAAAATGAGTTGGCTCGGCTGGTTGCCACTCCTTCAGGTAAAACTGCCAACAATTACAACAATTATGGCTACGTCCTTTCGCGCCGCCAGAATTTCGACGGAGCTATCGCTGCCTACCGAAAGGCCATCGAGCTGAAGAGAGGCAAATTTCCTGAGGCGCACTACAATCTCGGGCAAGTTTTGCGCCTGAACAATCAGTCAAAAGAAGCCGAGAAAGAAATTTTCACCGCGGTTCAAGAAGCGCAACAAATGAACAAGCGTTTTCCGGCTGCTTTGAACGCCTACGCTCTCATGCGCAAGTCGCGCGGGGACTTGAAAGGCGCGAAATATTACTATGTCAGAGCCCTTACGCAGGCTGCCGACACAATGCCTGTGATTCATTACAATTTTGCTATCCTGCTCGAAAAAACGGAGCAAAGCCGGGATGCAGTCGCTCAATATAAGCGCTATTTAGCCCTGGCGCCAGCCGGTAAGAACGCAAAAGCCGCCCGCGAACGCCTTAAGCGCCTGACCGGCGAGAATAAGTAGGCTGTCAAGACAAGCTCGAAGGTCTGTTGTACAATCAACTTCCGTGGCTATTGCTGCGGCAACGTTTGCCGTAATTTTTTCGTGTTTTGGAAACAACCATGAGCGTAACTGAGAAGGACATCAAAAACGCAGCACCAGCAGCGAATCCTCAGCACACTGAGGAGATGCTGGAGGCCGTTTGCGCAGTCGCTCGCTCTCGCGAAGCCACTCCAGTGCCCGCTGGTAAGACCCGCGTCGCAGTTCTTATGAGTGGTGGCGTTGATAGTTCTGCCACTGCATATCTGCTCAAAGAGCAAGGTTACGATGTAGTCGGAGTGACTGGCTGGCTAATCAAATCAGGCAGTCGCTGCTGTGACACCGGCATGATTGATGCGGCTCGGGTTTGTGAGCAGCTTGGCGTTGACCATCACGCTGTTGATTTGAGAGAGCTTTTCAAAACGCAAATCATTGATGACTTCCATCAATCTTATGCACGTGCGCGCACGCCGTTGCCTTGCAGTCTCTGCAATACGGTGATTAAGTGGGGCGCCCTTATGAATTATGGACGCAAGATTCTTGGCGCAGAGTACATTGCCACCGGGCATTACGGGCGCATTGAGGAAATTGACGGACAAGTCAGATTGGCTCGCGCCAAAGATCCTAAGAAAGATCAGTCATATGTACTCTGGGGCCTGACTCTCGACCAGCTGAAACACACACTGCTCCCACTGGGCGATTATTCGAAAGACGAAATTCGCGCAATTGCCGCCAAGGCAGATCTGACCACCGCCAATCGCCCAGACAGTCAGGACCTATGCTTCATTCCCATGGGTAAGACTCCGCAAGAGTATTTGTCCGGTTTTCTTTCCGAACTGCCCGGACCGATTTTGCACGCGCTTACCGGCGACCTTATGGGCGAGCATAAAGGCACCCACAATTTCACCATTGGTCAAAGACGCGGTATCAATATTTCCTATAAAGAGCCGCTCTATGTCACCTCCATCGATCCCGACATGCGCATTGTCTATGTCGGACCGAAAGAGGCTCTTCTGCGCCGTGAATTGACTGCATCCTTCATGAACTGGATGCTTGAGGCACCACCTGTAGAGCCATTCAGAGCGCAAGTGAAGATCAGATATAACAGCCCTACGGCACCAGCCCTGGTTACACCCTTGCCTGACAACAAGGCATCGGTGTTATTCGATGAGGCTCAGCCGGCAATCACACCCGGACAGGTGCTCGGCGTGTACGATCTGTCCGACGCATATATTATGGGTGGCGGCTGGATAGATTGAGTCGTCCAGCTAGCATTTTCGATTTGCGCAATTTTGTAAGAACGCAATTTAATCACGCGTGGTAAAAACGCTGGAACGCGTGTTGTCATGCTGTTTCGCGTTTCCTGAAATCGGGAACCTACGCAGTGTCGGGGCGTCCTTCGTTATTGCTAACAAAGAAAACAGAATTTATAATACGAACTTGGTAACTACGGATCTTGATTTAAATGCTTCTGAAAAACCGCGTCTTTACCAGGTTTAGACCACTAACATTTGTGCTTGCAGCACTAATGGTGGCATCTTCGATATGTGTTTCGGATATTAGCGCCGATGCCCGAACTCGAAGGGCTTCATCAAAGAGTCACTCAGCTGCGTCAACCAGAAGCAGAAGCTCTGCTCAATCTTCCCGGGGGCGCTCACGCACTGTCGTTCAATATTCCGGTTCTCGCAGAAGAACTGTCGCAGTGTCCAGAAGCCGCAGCACCGCTAGCTCTCGACGTAGCGGCCGGACAATTCGCATAGTCAGGCAGCCGAGACCGAAATATGCCTATCCGCTCAGCCTGTTTCTCATGCATGCCCCTTCCTTTGATAAGAGTCCGCTCGATCAACATACGAGCGAGAAGATTAGTCGTGCCTGGGACCGTGGTATCGCCGATAGTTACCCAGCTCGTACGCTCGTGAGAGCTGGCGTTGTTAGTTATCACCCACTTCGTGGTGGCATCTATTACCGTCGTGAACCTGTCAAATACATTATTTTGCACTCCACTGAGACCGGAGTGCCGGTAAGTGCGGTTAACGTGATTGAAGGCTGGAGTTCGATGGGACGCCGCCACCCCGGCGCGCAGTATGTAGTCGAGCGCAATGGCACCATCTATCAAGCAGTCGATCCTGATCTTGCCACTGTGCACGTCAACATTTTCAAGACCTTGCCCGGTATCAATAACGACAACAGTATCGGCATAGAAATGAATCACACCGGCAGACAGAATTATCCTGCTGCTCAGCGAGAAGCTGTTTGCAAGCTGCTCGCCTATCTGCAACAGCGTTATCAGGTTGATCACGCTAACGTGATCACGCACCGCTATGCACAACAAGGCGACCACACAGATCCAGTCAACTTTGATTTGGAAGGATTCCTAGCCTACAAAAACAATTTCCAAAAACAAGCGATTGCTTACAAGGTCAAAGGACTCGAGAAAGAGGTTAAGACCTGGAACGAGCCATCAGCCGCTTCGACTATCTTGCAACCGCATCCGGTTCAAGTTGATGCTGCCGAACGTGCCGACAAGAAAGTGGACAGAAACGAGAAAGTCAAAGTCACTCCTTTGCCATCTCTGGAAGAACCGGTACGCACTGTACAACCGGCTGGTGCTCTGGAGTTGAAAGGACCGATTGAAGTCGATCCATCCTCCGCATCTGATTTGAATCAGAAGGAAACATTCGAGGTTGACGGACCTGGTGCCACCAAAGGTGGTGAAGCAGAAGCTGCAAGGTCCGATGCAAAACCGGAGTCGGCAAAGCAAGAGTCATCACCTGATTCCGCCAAGCCTAAGTTTGCGCCTGGTCCGGATAGTGCGCCGGAATCTAAGTTGAGCAGCCCGCACACCAAATTTGCACCAGCGCATGTGATTAACCAGTTACCGAAGAAGGAAGTGGAGACATCCGCTCACAAAGTGGTTGCACCCGCACCGCGCAGAGAAGCTGTCTCTCACAAATCTATCGAAGAGGCGCCGCTTACACAGTACGTTCCCGGCGACAAAGATGTTCGTCCAGTTATAAAGCCGGCCGCACGTACCGCAGCGCCTAGAGCCGTTGCTGCAAAGCCACCGGTTGAAGTTGAACATATTCAGCCTAGGGACTTAAAGCCCACAGCGAAAAAGACGATGTTCCAGCGTTTCCGCTCATACTGGAAAGAAAACTTCCAATAGGTTTAGCGAAGCGTAGGGGCGCATTGCGTGCGCCCTCATCTGTAAGGCGATTCCATGCGTTGTCCGAATTGCTTTTCGGCGATGGCGATGGGCGGTGTAAAAGCGCGGGGGATTCGCCCGCGTCTCCTGTTCAATTAAGCGCGATGTCCTGGATACTGGAGTATCCGTTCGGTCCCGCATTCAAATCGCTTTCGATTAGCGAGACAGCTGAGATTTCATGAGCCAAAGGGAAAAAATCCTCTGGAACTATGAAGTCGCTCAACAAACGTTTCACTTTGCCAGCTTCACGTTCATTGTGATCTGGTGAAAAACGGCAAACTGTAAGGTGTGGGCGAAAGCGCTTGAAGCGTTGCACCTTTTCGCTCTTTTCCAAGTATTTCGACAAACCTTTGCTTATCTCATTGTTGAGGCTTTCCGCCTCCGGGCAATCGGCAGTACTTTCGAGGACAAGAACTCGCGGTGCTTTGAGCGAAGACCACACCTCAATCTTGTCGTACTGAATTTGGAAAGAACGGTTGTTTTGCTTTTTCCATTCAGCGACCGTTGACTGTAGATCAAGTTTCACTTCTTCGATTCGTCGACGTTCGACATCACCAATGAAAAGCCACGTGAGGTGTAGTTTTGGCAGCGGGACAAATCGTGCTTTGAGCCGCCAGCGCTGCGACAACTGGCTGTTCCTCTGCTTGAGCTGCTCGAATAAGGCTGCCCGATCTGCACCAAGGAAAGTTCCGACAAACAGCCGAGCCATTCCTTCCTCTTGCATTATTCAAAACCCTTAGTCTGCGTCTTTGCCGCTGCTGTAGAAGCTTCTGCCGGTGGCAGCCATCTGTTTCAAGTAAGAGCTTACTTCGCGATGCGGTCCTGGTTCTTGATAAATTTCTTCCAGCTTCTCAATGACATACGGAATTCCCAGAGAGTCGGCGTATTTCAAGAGTCCGCCACGGAAAGGAGGGAAGCCCATACCCATGACAGTTGCGACGTCGACTTCGCGTGGGCGGCGCACAACCTTTTCGTCGAGGCAGCGTGCCGCTTCATCGATCATTGGAAGCAAGATGTGCTGTGCCAATCGCTTGCATTCTTCAGGCGGTGCCTTTTCTTCGCTTACGTTCAACTTGAGCAGATTGGCAAGGTCGGGATTCATGCCGGTGTTTCTGCCGGATTCATCCCAGAGGTACAGTCCCCTGCCGTGACGTTTTCCAATTATGCCGATGTCTTTAACACCTTTCAGGCAGGCAGGTTTTGTGAATCGTTCTCCAATATTGTCTTGAAGTGAATCAGCAACGAGCAGTGCCACGTCCATTCCTACTTCATCAGTGACGCCCCAAGGACCGAGCGGCATTCCGAAGTCGATTGCTGCGTCGTCGATCCAGTTGATTGCTGTTCCAAGGTCCACGAGTCTGGCAGATTCGTTGATGTAACAGCACAATAGTCGATTGACCAAAAAGCAGGTGCTGTCTTTCACTGGCAATGGCAGCTTGTCCAATGCGGCGAGGAATGCCAGCACTTTTGATTGACTTTCCTTACCGGCATTCTTCGCCGGAATGACTTCCACAAGCGGCATTCTATCGACGGGATGAAAGAAGTGAATACCGAAGAATTCGTGCTTAGCACCTAGCTTCTCGACTAATTCGTTGACCGAAAGGGATGAAGTATTTGTGGCGACAATGGTGGAAGATTTTAGAATCGGTAGAACTTTCGAGAGAATATCGATTTTTGTCTCTAGGACTTCGGCACAAGCTTCCACAAGCAAATCAACATCAGCCAGATCTTCAAATGATTTCGCTGACTTTATTGAACCTGGAGCTTTTCCTTCCTCACCTTCGACGTCTGCCTTTTCTGCACGCTTGACGTTATTCGTCACTGTTTCCATCATCAAGTCTTGACGGGCATCGCTAGCCGCTTTTACTACTACGTCATAACCTCTGATAGCGGCCCAGCTGGCAATGTTTGTCCCCATAATGCCACCGCCAATGATGCCGACGGTTTTAATCGGAGCTGAGCCTTGCTTTCCTGCTTTGGCTGCAGCAGACATTTTGTAGAACTCAGTGGTGAAGAAAAGAAAGATCATATTGCGAGCTGTTTCGCTGAATGATAGTTCGGCAAACGCGCGTGCTTCGAATTCGTGTCCCTTCTCAATGCCTTGTGTGAGTCCTGTTTTGATAGATTCGAGCGCCTTTACCGGAGCAGGATAATTGCCCTTTGTTTTAATGCGCAGCGTACGCTCCATCATCTTGAAATACTTTTCTTGTTTTTCTGGAGCATCCGGAACAGCGCCGTGCGGGCGAGTTTTCCAATCTGGGTCCGCTGCCAATTCCAAACAAATACTTTCTGCTCTGGAGATGAGGTCGTCTTTTTCCACCAGCTCGTCTACGATGCCGAGTTCCAGAGCCTTTTTCGCATTGAGAAGGGACACGAATTCGAAGCACGCGCGTTTGCCGAACTATCATTCAGCGAAACAGCTCGCAATATGATCTTTCTTTT